>NZ_JACEGA010000001.1:370000-730000 GCF_014174405.1 Variimorphobacter saccharofermentans
GAAAAGAACCCCGGGAGGGGAGTGAAAGAGAACCTGAAACCCTGTGTTTACAAGCTGTGGAAGGTGTGTCTATCTGCTTACCTATCTATAGGAACGCTTATATATGTTAGAATGTGAATTGCTGCGTCAACTTACTCAGCGTAGGCTACTACGCTTGCGTGAGTTTCCTTGCAATTCGCATCCTACCACACATAATCGCTCCTGTGAATAGGCAAGCAGATAGCCATCAACCGCGTACTTTTTGTAGAACGGTCCGGCGAGTTACTTTTGCAGGCAAGGTTAAGGACTGAAAGTCTGGAGCCGAAGGGAAACCAAGTGTTAAGAGCACGTCAAGTCTGTAAGAGTAGACCCGAAACCGGGTGATCTATCCATGTCCAGGTTGAAGCCGCCGTAAAAGGTGGTGGAGGACCGAACACACATCCGTTGAAAAGGGTGGTGATGAGGTGTGGATAGGGGAGAAATTCCAATCGAACCCGGAGATAGCTGGTTCTCCTCGAAATAGCTTTAGGGCTAGCCTCGATTTAGTTTAACGGAGGTAGAGCACTGAATTGCCTAGGGGGCGTCAAAGCTTACCGAAGCATATCAAACTCCGAATGCCGTATAAATAATGATCGGGAGTCAGACTACACGAGATAAGTTGGGTAGTCAAAAGGGAAAGAGCCCAGACCACCAGCTAAGGTCCCAAAGTGAGTGTTAAGTGGAAAAGGATGTGGGATTTCAGAGACAACTAGGATGTTGGCTTAGAAGCAGCCATACATTCAAAGAGTGCGTAATAGCTCACTAGTCGAGAGATCCTGCGCCGAAAATGTCCGGGGCTAAAACACGACACCGAAGCTGTGGAATTGAGAAATCAATTGGTAGAGGAGCATTCTTAAAACGACGAAGCTGTACCGGAAGGAGCAGTGGAGATTTAAGAAGAGAGAATGCCGGAATGAGTAGCGAGATAGAAGTGAGAATCTTCTAGGCCGAATATCCAAGGTTTCCGGGGTAAAGCTGATCTGCCCCGGGTAAGTCGGGACCTAAGGCGAGGCTGAGAAGCGTAGTCGATGGACAACAGGTTGAAATTCCTGTACCTTATGCAGACAGAACTGTGGGGACACGGAAGGGTAGGAAGAGCCGGGAAAGGAAAAACCGGTTCAAGCACAAAGGCGAGTCAGGGAGGCAAATCCCCCGGATGATGCTGAAGTGTGATGAGGAGCGAACCAAAAGTAGCGAAGCTTCCGAACCCAAGCCGTCAAGAAAATCCGCTATTGTTCTGCATAAGCCCGTACCGTAAACCGACACAGGTAGATGAGGAGAGAATCCTAAGGCCGACGGGAGAAGCATTGTTAAGGAACTCGGCAAAATGGCCCCGTAACTTCGGGAGAAGGGGCGCCTGCGAAAGCAGGCCGCAGAGAAATGGCCCAAGCAACTGTTTAGCAAAAACACAGGTCTATGCAAAACCGTAAGGTGAAGTATATGGGCTGACGCCTGCCCGGTGCTGGAAGGTTAAGGGGAGACGTTAGCAGGAACTTTAGTTCCTTGCGAAGCGTTGAACTTAAGCCCCAGTAAACGGCGGCCGTAACTATAACGGTCCTAAGGTAGCGAAATTCCTTGTCAGGTAAGTTCTGACCCGCACGAAAGGCGTAATGATTTGGGCACTGTCTCAACAATGCACCCGGTGAAATTGAAATACCAGTGAAGATGCTGGTTACCCGCGCCAGGACGGAAAGACCCCATGGAGCTTTACTCTAGCTTGATACTGGGACTCGGTAATGCATGCACAGGATAGGTGGGAGGCTAAGAATCTATGACTCCGGTCGTAGAGGAGCCGCTGTTGGGATACCACCCTTGTGTTACTGGGTTTCTAACATGCAGCCGTGAACCGGCTGGTGGACAATGTCAGGCGGGGAGTTTGACTGGGGCGGTCGCCTCCGAAAGGGTATCGGAGGCGCTCAAAGGTTCCCTCAGAATGGTTGGAAACCATTCGAAGAGTGCAAAGGCAGAAGGGAGCTTGACTGTGACACCGACGGGTGGAGCAGGTACGAAAGTAGGACTTAGTGATCCGGTGGTATAAAGTGGGATTGCCATCGCTCAACGGATAAAAGCTACCCTGGGGATAACAGGCTTATCACTCCCAAGAGTTCACATCGACGGAGTGGTTTGGCACCTCGATGTCGGCTCATCGCATCCTGGGGCTGTAGTAGGTCCCAAGGGTTGGGCTGTTCGCCCATTAAAGCGGTACGCGAGCTGGGTTCAGAACGTCGTGAGACAGTTCGGTCCCTATCCGGCGTGGGCGCAGGATATTTGAGAGGAGCTGACCTTAGTACGAGAGGACCGGGTTGGACGAACCACTGGTGCATCGGTTGTCATACCAATGGCACGGCCGAGTAGCCAAGTTTGGAAGGGATAAACGCTGAAGGCATCTAAGCGTGAAGCCCCCCTCAAGATAAGATATCCCATAGCACAAGCTAGTAAGACCCCTTGAAGACGACAAGGTGGATAGGACAAAGGTGGAAGTGCGGTAACGCATGTAGCTGATTGTTACTAATAGGTCGAGGGCTTAACCTAAAAAAGGGTATATAGTGGAAGAGCGGAGTCGCAAGACGAAGCTCTTGGATGTACATTTTCTTGTGTAGTATTTAGTCAATATCATTGTTATTCCTCGATAGCTCAATGGTAGAGCACACGGCTGTTAACCGTGGGGTTGTAGGTTCGAGCCCTACTCGGGGAGTCATAAATAATGCATTATTATGAATGAAAGCTAACTAAGTTGGATTATTTGTGTTGACAGTGCTATTTGCAATATGATATAATCACTAATGCGGCTCCATGGTCAAGCGGTTAAGACACCGCCCTTTCACGGCGGTAACAGGGGTTCAAATCCCCTTGGAGTCATCGTCATAAAAGATAAGAAAATAAGCCAATTTGCCGAGGAACCTGTTTCCTTAATACCGATAAAGCTCAATCGGCAGAGCAGCTGATTTTGCATCGGCAGGGTTATCGGTTCAAGTCCCCGAGAACGTAGTTCTTTTTGACGGCATTTGGACCTTTAGCTCAGTTGGTTAGAGCAACCGGCTCATAACCGGTCGGTCCGGGGTTCAAGTCCCTGAAGGTCCACTTAATATAAATTTGGCCTAGTGGCTCAGTTGGTTAGAGCGCCGCCCTGTCACGGCGGAGGTCGAGGGTTCGAGTCCCTTCTGGGTCGTTGTTTCTAAGTTAATAATGTAAGTGATATAGGAATTACCCAGGGATCTTAGCTCAGCTGGGAGAGCATCTGCCTTACAAGCAGAGGGTCATAGGTTCGAGCCCTATAGGTCCCATTAGTGCCGGCGTGGCGGAACTGGCAGACGCACAGGACTTAAAATCCTGCGGGACTAATCTCCCGTACCGGTTCGATTCCGGTCGCCGGCATTATTCTATTGAATAGAATAGTGCTGTTTTTCATTTATCAGCAGAAATGTGTGCTTAGCTCAGCTGGATAGAGCGTCTGGCTACGGACCAGAAGGTCGGGGGTTCGAATCCTCTAGCACACAGGTAAGTGCATTGTATACATAGTGTATATAATGCACATTTTTTTTATGATTATTAAGGTTTATTATATTTACGTGAAATAGCTGTTATGTTAGAATGTTACAAAGGAGGCTGGTCTAAAATGGATAAAAGTAAGTTCCTTGAAATATTACGACAGTCATTGATTGGTGAAATAGATTCTGTAGAGATCGATAAAAATATAAAATATTATGATCAATATATAAGCAGACAATCATCCGTTGAAGAAGAAAAGATAATAGATGAGCTTGGAGATCCCAGACTGATCGCAAAGTCAATAATTGAGTCAAATCGGGCTGCGAAGCAAAAGGAAGGATATTCAGATCGTCATAGTAGTAATTATGACGACAGTGAAAGATATCAAGATACACAGAGAAGATATCATAACGTTTTTTATTCCAATCTAAAATGGTATCACAAAATAGCGTTAATCATTGCTTTCTTGCTTATCATTATTATAATTGCTGCTGTTGGACAGTTGTTATTACGTATCCTATTTATTTTTGGTTTACCAATTATTATTTTACTGTTATTTGTAATGCTATTGCGTAGAAGATAATAGAATTATTTAAAATTGAGAGATGATATTAATACAATGATAATAATAAGAAATTATATCAAGAAAAGACCGCTTGGGGGAGCCAAGCGGTCTTTTCGATGAGGGGAGTATAAATAATTAATAAGGGGTTATATAAATGCTCGGGACAAGATCCCTAGCACTTAAATATTATAATACATATAAAATTATTATGCAACCTTTATATTAAAAAAGTTTATTTAATGAATTAAATAAAGTAATTTTAGGAATTGTATAATACTGTTTTAGTTGATTTGGGACTATTATAAGAATATGAATGCCGTTAGTGTTGGTATAAAAAAGTATTCTGGTCATAGTTAATGTAATGCATATTTGAATTCAAAAAGCTAATAATAATGTTGTAATATCAATTTAACTCACTAATAGGAGGCAGTTATGAACAACAATTCAAGAAATGCTAATGACAGAACACAAACAAGCAATACAACTACTACTGGAAGCAGAAATGCCAACACAAGCAACAACTCCAGCCGAAACGCTAATACAAGCAATAACACATCCAATAATTCTAGTAGAAATGCAAACACGAGCAACTACACGACTGGATCAAGCCGTAATGCCAATACAGGAAGTAGATGTGCGGATTCATCAAGAGATGATGCTTCCAGAAATGTAAGAAATACAAATAATAACAGATTCAGAGATATGGAAGATGCAGACAATAACTATTAATATTAGTGCTGTTATATGATGAAAAATCCCCTTAAGGTTGTACTTAGGGGGATTTCTTTGTGCGCAAAATAGGTATTTTACGAATATAATATATAGGGGATAATTTTGCTGAAGGGCGGTGACAATAAAGGGATGTCTTTTGAAACAATTCGCACAAATGATATCATTAGGTATATAGGAATGCGTGATGTTGTAATTATAGATCTCAGAGATAAGAATGAGTATGATGCCGGGCATATACCTACCGCTATAAATATTCCATATGAAGAACTTGAAAGTGAAAAAAAGAATTTGCAGCGTAATAATCTCCTTATTTTCTATTGTGATCGTGGTAATATTAGTTTGCTTGCAGCGAGAGATTTAATGAAAGACGGGTATAATATTAAGAGCTTGTATGGAGGATTAAGAGCATATAGAGGAAGGCTTGAGCATAGCTAATCTTAATGTTAATTAACTTGAATTCAATTAGAATATAAGCTACAATAAAAAGGCAAATAAATCAAACGATAGATAGCGTATAACGCATGGAGGGAAAATGAAGCAAATAGAATATATGTCACCATGCCATTTCGGATTAGAGTCCGTATTAAAGCGCGAATTAACTGATCTGGGGATGGAAATAACAAAGGTAGAGGATGGTAAGGTAAGCTTTACCGGAGATGAGGATACATGCGCCAGGGCTAATATGTTTTTACGTACTGCAGAGCGTGTATTATTGAAGGTGGCATCGTTTCAGGCAGAAACTTTTGATGAGTTATTTGAGAATACAAAGGCTCTTCCTTGGGAGGATTATTTGCCTAAGGACGCTAAATTCTGGGTTGCAAAGGCAAATTCTATTAACAGCAAACTGTTTAGTCCATCTGATATTCAATCAATAATGAAAAAAGCGATAGTTGAAAGAATGAAGATGAAATATAAGATAGATTGGTTTGATGAGTCGGGGGACTCATACCCGATTCGTGTAACGATAATAAAAAATGAAGTGACTGTCTGTATTGATACCTCGGGGGAATCCTTACACAAAAGAGGGTATCGAAAGCTAACGAGTAAAGCACCTATTACAGAAACATTGGCAGCTGCATTGATTATGCTGACTCCTTGGAATAAAGACAGAATATTAGTTGATCCTTTCTGTGGCAGTGGTACGATTCCAATCGAAGCAGCCCTAATCGGAGCGAATATCGCACCAGGGAGTCAGAGATCTTTTTTAGCTGAAACATGGAAGGAATTTTACCCGGAAGCCACGTGGAAGCGTGCTCGAGAGGAGGCATCGGATTTCCAGCGAAGAGAGATAGAGATGTCAATTCAAGGATATGATATAGATGGTGAAGTCATCAAGGCAGCAAGACAGAATGCCAGATGGGCAGGCGTTGATCAATATATACACTTTCAACAAAAGCCACTTATTGAATTAAGCAGTAATAAGCGTTATGGATTTATAATTACGAATCCTCCTTATGGCGAGAGGCTGGAAGAGAAGCAGGCATTACCCGGTTTGTATAAAGATATGGGAAAGGTATTTAGATCTTTGGATAGCTGGTCCTATTATATTATTACAGGGTATGAAGATGCCCAAAAGTTTATTGGAAGAAAGGCAGATAAAAACCGTAAAATTTATAATGGCATGATGAAAACATACTTTTATCAGTATATGGGCCCAAAGCCACCGAAAAAGAATTAATATAGAAGGGGTTACTGAATAATATTTCTCCGGGATTATGACTTATCATAACCCCTGTTAATACATTATACAGTAGCCCCTTTTCACAATGCGTCTAATGCTCTATTATCCATTGATGAATATCATCATAGATCTCTAGATTATTTATTTCATTTATTAATTCATGACGACACTCTGGATATATTTTCGTTGTCGTATTAGAAAAACCAAATCGCTTCAATGTTAATTCATATTTCAAGATTTCTTTGCCATACCCACCTACTGGATCGTATTCGCCACTAATTATGAAAAGAGGTAACTCCCTATTTACGAGACGAATATTTTTTTTCTTGGAGGCACGGCGGGTAAGCCTTAGTAGATCTTGATAAAAGGAGGCAGTACATATAAATCCACAATAGGGATCATTAATATATGCTCCAACAATCGGATTGCTTCTTGTTAGCCAGTCAAATGCGGTTCGGCTAGCCAAAGAGGTGTACTTTTTGTTGCCTAAAATCAGTTTATTCATAAATGGAGAAGGATGCTTAGCCCCTTTAATCGTACGAATCAAATTGGAGATAAACAATCCAGAAAGAGTAAGCAGGTAAGGTGGAAAGGTGGTACCGATTAAGATAACCCCATTATAATTGGGAAAGGTTTGTATTACATTTCGTGCAATCAGGGAACCCATACTATGTCCAAGCAGAAAGAATTTTTTGCATCGATTGTTTTGAACGATATAATCACTTACAGCAATTGCGTCTTCAATCAATAACTGGTATCCATTTTCTGAGCTAATGTATCCCAATTCACTTAATTTCTGATTTGTTCCATGCCCTCGGTGATTATAAATATAAACATCAATTTCGTTGGATGCTAAAAAATTAGCGAATGACTGATAGCGATTTTGATGCTCAGCCATTCCATGTAATATTAATACACTAGCCTTTGGAGTACTTGAGCAAGCATAATAAATTAAATTAGTAACAAATCCATCCTTTTGACGAATTGCTATGCTGTTTACCTCATTCATATGGCATTCTCCTTCTCTGATCATAGAAAGAAACGATGTTTTAACAATATTATAGACGTATAATAATGGAAATGCAACTGGGAACAAAGACACAGTAAACCAAAAATCAACAAAAAATTGTTTTATTTTCAAAAAAACATTGAGAATATGCACAGAGTATTATATAATTTATGTAATAATACAGATTTTTTTCGGTAATATTAAGAAACATTGTTGAATAAATGCGCTAAAAAAAGTATCAATAGGAGGGCTTTGTATGGATAATGCGCTACTTAAGAAAGCTGCAGCACAAAGTGTCGCACTTATGATGGTGATCTTTACGGTTTCTTTTGCCCTTCAGCAGCATCGTACAGTACTGATTAAGGCTAGTAATGTAGAAGCTTCAATGATGACCATGCAGAATGCCGCCGTTATGGGGGATATTCAGGATCCATTTACACAGCTCTCTATTCAGGATGAAACAGTTAATAGCAATATACAGTCACTGGAGTATAATCCAGATGTACAGGAGAATATCGATGAAAAACTAAGTGATAAGTATCTAAAAATAGAAAAACCTCAAGGAGTAAATCTGAAGGTCCATCTTGATGATTTATATATGAATCAGAGTATAAAGCTTGTTATTACCGGTATGAAAGATAGCGTCATAACGGATCGGATGATTTCTCGAATACATGGAAATGATATATTCCAGGGAGAACCTCAATACAGTGAGATTACGAGTTATGAAGTCAATGAGGAAGATAATTCGGTAAAGGAAGTAGTTACGAAGGATTTTGGAAGAGATATTTGCCATGGTATAACCATCGAAACCGGAAAAGATCCGATTACCAATCTTTATACTTCCCAAATTCTGATAGAACTTGACAGTGTTTATACTCATTTTATTTATGAGGATTCTGATTATTTTTATATTGATTTACGTAAACCTTCAGAGGTATTTGAGAAGGTTATTGTAATAGATGCAGGGCACGGAGGAAAGGATGCCGGAGCATTATCCGTATACAGTTCTAGCTATGAGAAGGATATTAATTTAGATATCCTGTTGCATCTTAAAGAGCTATTAATGAAGGAAAATATTAAAGTGTATTATACAAGAACAGCGGATGATAAGGTGTTTTTGCGACCAAGAGTAACTTTAGCGAATGCTGTTGATTGTGATTATTTTATTAGTATTCATTGTAATTCAAATGAAGTAACTGGTCCCAACGGTACGGAAGTACTATACTATGACACGGAATATAAGGGAGTAAAGGCCAGTGAGCTTGCTAGTATATTCGCAGATGAAATTAGTAAGACCATTCCGCTTATAAATAGAGGCATTGTAGAGAAGAGTGGTGACGATATATTTATCATGAAAAAGGCCCAGGTGCCTTCAATTCTTATTGAAGTTGGATATATGTCAAATATTTATGATATGAGTTATTTAAGTGATTCTGAGAATAGAAAAGCCGTTGCTCAGGGAATTTATAACGGTATTATAAGAGCTTATGCCGAGCTGGGAATGGATGACTAAGAATAACGATCCGACTAGAGTGGAGGAGTTATGCATAAAGTTATATTTGCCACGACGAATGATGGTAAAATGAAGGAAATAAGGGAAATATTAAAGGGATTAGATATAGAATTGGTATCGATGAAAGAGGCAGGTCTTAATCCGGATATTGTTGAAGATGGGTCTACCTTTGAAGAAAATGCGATTATTAAGGCTAGGACAGTAATGGAGTTAACAGGTGAGATTGTATTAGCGGATGATTCCGGGATAGAGATTGATTATATGGACAAAGCACCCGGAGTCTATTCAGCACGGTTCTTAGGGGAGGATACACCTTATACCGTAAAGAACCAATATATTTTGGATCAGTGTAAGAATGCTGTAGGTGAGGAGCGTAGTGCCAGATTCGTTTGTGTAATTGCATGTGCGTTTCCGGATGGAGAAGTAGTAACCCGTCGCGGAACAATCGAGGGATACATCGCACATGAAATCAGCGGATCCAATGGGTTTGGCTATGATCCTATTTTTTATGTGCCGGAATATCACTGTACGACAGCGGATTTGCAACCTGAACAGAAGAACCAGATTAGTCACCGTGGGAAGGCTTTACGTGCAATGAAAGAGGTACTATCTTGCCATTTTAATAACTCACCAGGAGAGTAAAATGAAGGTTTTGATTGTTAGTGATACGCATGGAAGAAATCATAACTTATTAAAGACGTTGGAGAGAGTCAGTCCCATCGATTTGATAATTCATTTAGGCGATTTTGAAGGCGGTGAGGAGTATATTAGATCAATTACGCCTTGTCCAATGGAAATTGTAGCTGGTAATAATGATTTTTATAACACCTTGCCCAAAGAGAAAGTGTTACAAATAGGCAAATATAAGGTAATGATTACTCACGGACATCGTTATGGTGTGAATTTTAGTTTAAGTGGCCTTATGGAGCTGGCAAAAGCTAATAATGCAGATATTGTTATGTTTGGGCATACCCATGTACCAGTGATTGATTTAAGTGATAGTGTATGGTTTATCAACCCTGGTAGCTTAGCGCTTCCAAGACAGTACACCAGAATACCCACATTTATTATTATGGATATAGATTCAAGAGGAGATGCTCATTTTACACTGAATTATTATAAGGATGATTAACCTGGCAGGAAGAAAATCCTTAATAACAGGGGATTTGAAGCGTGTATGAAGGAAAGTGATGGAATTCAACAAAAAGTTTAAAAAAGATGTTGACAATAGTGATATGCTATTATATAATAATTCTTGCGTCACGGCTGGAACGAGTGAAAACCTTGAAAATGCACAGTATTCGCCACAATATGAAATCATTGGTGGCCAAGTATGTGAATAGTAAAGTGCCCTGGTAATTCATGATCAGTAATGAAAAAGCCTAATTAATCATACGTATATTCGGGGTGTGGCTCAGCTTGGCTAGAGTGCTTGATTTGGGATCAAGAGGTCGCAGGTTCGAATCCTGTCACCCCGACTCATATACCAATGATGCTTTTTTACAAATGGAATTCTCGTTTCAGTGGAATAATTTCAATAACGTAGAGGCAAACTAATAAAATAGCTTTTATATGCGGGTGTAGTTCAATGGTAGAACACTAGCCTTCCAAGCTAGATACGTGGGTTCGATTCCCATCACCCGCTTGATATTTGGACTTAAATAGCAAGGACATAATTTTTATTCTTTAAATTGTTATGAAAAGACCATATCACACCATAATATGTGCTAGTAGCTCAGTTGGATAGAGCAATGGCCTTCTAAGCCATGTGTCGGGGGTTCGAATCCCTTCTGGCACATTTTTCATCTATAAGAAAGATGAAAGGTGATTATGGTGGGTATAGCGCAGTTGGTTAGCGCGCCAGATTGTGGCTCTGGAGGCCAAGGGTTCGAATCCCTTTACCCACCCTATATTAGATATATTAAAAAGTCTGAGAAGACTTTTTATTCATGAGAATAGAAAGTTCGCTAAGCGTACTTTCTATCGTTTCAATAATGAAAGTAATAGATCATTACATTGGGCTATCGCCAAGCGGTAAGGCACAGGACTTTGACTCCTGCATTACGGTGGTTCGAATCCACCTAGCCCAGTTTTTCGGCAATGACTGTCGAATGGATAAAGACTTAAGCGAAAAACTGGGCTTGCCCAGCTTGCCGACAATGACTGTCGAATGGATAAAGACTTAAGCGAAAAACTGGGCTTGCCCAGCTTGCCGACAATGACTGTCGAATGGATAAAGACTTAAGCGAAAAACTGGGCTTGCCCAGCTTGCCGACAATGACTGTCGAATAGATAAAGACTTAAGCGAAAAACTGGGCTTGCCCAGCTTGCCGACAATGACTGTCGAATAGATAAAGACTTAAGCGAAAAACTGGGCTTGCCCAGCTTGCCGAAATATCCACTTTATACGGAAGATTAACCGGAGTTGTCCGGCTGAGAAGCAATCAGCCCTAAGAGTAATGTTCTACAATAGGAACTACAATTTTCGGTGAACTACCCTGATAATAGAGGTATGAATTCTGTATAACACGAAAATTGGTACAGTTCAAATAATGTGGGATATTAGCTCAGTCGGTAGAGCACATGACTTTTAATCATGGTGTCCCGGGTTCGAATCCCGGATGTCTCATTTTTATAGTCAATAATTTAATGACGTAAAACTTATGCGGATGTGGCGGAACTGGCAGACGCGCTAGACTTAGGATCTAGTTCGAGAGAGTGGGGGTTCAAGTCCCTTCATCCGCACTGATTAGGAAGTCCTCAAAGCCTTATATTTAAAGACTTTGGGGATTTTTTAATAGATAATTTCTTAAATATAATAAGAGGGTAAAACCAATTACGCAGGTCTTACCCTCTTTTAATATGCTATAAGATGATTTACTCAAGCTTAGTTGCGAGAATTTTTTCTCTTCTCTTTACTGCGATCTTCGTAATTCCCCATCCATAGAGTACGGCTACTATGACACCAATGGTATATGATATAACATAACTGTCTGCGCCGATTCCAAATACCGATCCTAATCTTTCTTCTATACCAAAACCAATGTTAGCATGGCAAATGTAACTTGTAACGATAAAGGAATAGAACATCCCTGGAATTAATGTAATAAGGTGATTCTGGCCTTTTGATTTTAAATAAACTGCAATTAATGCAAGAGCAAAGGTAGCTACTAATTGGTTCGTAAATCCAAAATACCTCCATAATAAGCTGAAACCAGCAGCATTTGATTTCGCATAGAAAAGAATCGCAATTGCAGGAATGAAGATAATCAGTGACAATCCAACACGTTTAATCTTACTCTTTTGTTCGATATTAAACTGCTCTGCTATCATTAGTCGAAGAGCTCGAAAAGCGGTATCACCGGATGTGATTGGTAAAACAATAACACCTGCAATCGCAAATAGTCCTCCGAAGCCGCCCATGAATCCTCTTGAAATAATACCAACCATGGAGGTTGCTCCTGTGCTTATGTCAGTTCCTCTTCCAAACATGACCATTGCACCTGCAGCCCAAATCATTGCGATAGCACCTTCAGCAATCATCATATAATAAAATGTTTTACGGCCTTCTTTTTCATGCTTAACTGTTCTTGAAATTAGAGTAACTTGACTTCCGTGGAAACCGGACATAATACCGCATGCTACTGTGATAAAGAACACAGGGATAAATTTCACCCCACTGGGATGTTGGTTAAATAAAGTGGCAGCTGTAAGATTAGTCATACTTGAGCCGCCGTCACACAAGATACCAATAAATACACCAACTGCGGATATGATAAGTATAGCACCAAACACTGGATAGATACGTCCAATAATCTGATCAATAGGGAAAATAGTAGATATGACATAGTATCCAAGAATGCATGCATAAGTAATCCAGATGGCAGCTCCGTTGATATCCAGCTTAAGGATATCTCCAACAATTAGATCACCTGGGGTATAGATGAATACAACACCTGTCAAAAGCATAAGTATCCATATAATTACGCTGTAGACCTTGTTAGCACCTTTTCCAAGATATTTATTAATTAATTTTGGAATCTGTGCTCCGCCATTACGCATTGAGATCATTCCACAGAAATAATCATGCGTTGCACCAGCAAGAATACATCCAACCGGAATTGTGATAAATGCAATAGGTCCAAATAAAATACCTTGAATTGCTCCAAGTATTGGGCCGGTGCCTGCAATGTTTAAAAGGTTAATCAGCATGTTTTTCCATGGTTTCATAACAACATAATCAACACCGTCTGCTTTTGTAATTGCAGGGGTCTCTCTGTCGTCCGGTCCGAATACCTTCTCACAAACCTTACCGTAGAACATACCACCAACAATCAACAATACTAAACCAATAATAAATGTAGCCAATTCAGTACCCTCCTTTATATTGTGCAATTTCCACATATTCATGATACTTATATTAGCATTTGTTATTAAAAATGAATATACTTTTTGGTTTAAGTGTGTTTATTATGTTGTAAAATGTATAATTCCACGTGTTAAATCCCTAATATTTCCTTTAAGTTTTTTATTTGGTTCCGACTAACTGGAAGTATATTATCCTCATAATACTCCATTCTTACACCATACGTATTGCTAAACCAGGGGAACATCTCTTTCATGTGATTCAGATTGATTAGGTAACTTTTTTGAATTCTAAAGAACCCATTCTGCTTTAGTTTTTTCTCAAAATAGGTCAATGGATTGGTATCTTCATATGTTGCATTTTTGGCATGTATGATACAGGTTCGATTCTGTGCTTCGATATATACAATAGAAGATATATCAACCATAATAATTTTTTTGTCCATCGTAAGGGAAAGCTTTGAAAGCTTTTGCTTCTGATTTTCACGAACCCTTTGATTCTCACTCTCATTTGCTTGTTGCATATGACGACTATGGTATCGGTGTAGCATATGATCTACTTTTTCCATAGAAAAAGGCTTCATCAAATAATACATGGAATCCACTTCAAATGCCTTTTCAGCGTAATTATTATAGGCCGTGGCAAATACAATCTCAACTTTTGGAAACATCTTTCTCGCGGTTGCTGCTAAAGTGGTTCCACTTATATCACCAAGATTTATATCTATGCAGAGCAAATCAAACGTTTCCGTTGCAAAAAGCTCCAAGGCTTCCTCTCCACATTCCATCTCAACGATCTTTGCTTCCGGTTCGAGATTTTGAATTAGATATCTCAGTTCACTTCTTGCTGGTTTTTCATCATCAATAATACCTATTTTCATTGCATTGTCTCCTTGTTTGAATTGGTCTTACATAAAATAAAATAATTTTTATCAAGACTTCGGGATATATATATTGATTACTGTACCCTTTGAAGATGTCTGTATCTCTAACCCGTGATTTTTTCCGTAGGTAAGCAAGAGTCTTCTATGGACGTTTGAAAGTCCTATATGTGAGCTATCAATCTTATTCTCCATAATTGCATCAATGACCTCTTGTTCAATACCATATCCATTATCTGCGACAGATATCATGACCTTATCTCCCATATCCTTTGCAGCAATCTTAACAATTCCATGCCTACGTTTCATTGCTCCATGAACCACTGCATTTTCTACAATGGGCTGTAGAATAAGACATGGCATTCGACATTCCAAATCACCCAAAATGTCAATTTCAATCTCGAGACGATCATCAAACCTTGCCTTTTCAATCTGTAAATAGGCATTTACATACTGCATTTCTTCGTTCAAGCTTACAAAAGTATTCTGTGTCTGTAGGGATTTACGAAAATAAGTAGCAAGCGCAATCAGAAGCTCCCTAGCCATCTCAGGCTTTTCTCGACAGAAGGTACTGATTGTATTGAGGGCGTTAAAGATAAAATGTGGGTTGATTTGAGATTGTAATGAATGGTATTCCGCCTTTTGAAGAAGTTCTTTCTGCTTATCCTTTTCAGAAAGTTCATATTGTAAGGAGAAGAGTTTACTAAGTCCGTTCACAAATTCAATATCTGACTGGAATGATATTTTGTAGCTTCGCACAAATATAACCATGCATCCAAAGGGTTGTCCATCCTTAGTCAGTGGTGCCCCAATTGCTGTTAACTTCTGTAGTACATCGTACAGTACATCCCCCTCTGGTGCATTCTCCTTTACGCATACGGTGTTTTCTGTAAGCACCTGTTTAACAATTTCTGGTATTTTCTTGTCGTTCCAAGAGAGTTTAGCCAAATTTCCATTGGAACTTAGGATCCGTTCGGTGTCGGTAAACAATACCCCCTGATTATGGAAGAATGTAAGAATGATATCCCCGATTCTGCTACAGTTTGCTTCATCATATAGTCCAGTTCGAAGAAGTGGAATACATCGCTCCGTTATCTCAAAAGTCAGTTTTAACTTTTCTCCTATCATTTGCTCGTGTTCCACAAAGACAGATTTAAATACGCTGACAAAGAATACCATACCAAATGAATTAAAAAAAACCATTGGTATTGCGATACTACTCACTAGTTGCAGAGCAAGCTCATATGGCTTTGCAACGAGCAATATGATGAACATCTGAATAATTTCTGCCACGAAGGTAAGACAAAATAACATGGTACTATCATATTTAAGCTTTTTTACTTTCTTTGAATAGATTGCAGCAAAAAAACCTTCTACTATAGTGGAAGTAACACAGGCAATGGAGGAGAAGCTATTTATGTCCATTAATAACCGATGTGTGCCTGCGATTATCGCTGTCATAATTCCAACCAAAGGTCCACCGATATAAGCGGACGCCATGACACCTATGACACGTGTATTAGCATATGCACCGTTCACCTTGTATCCTGTATAGTTAGATATAATACATACACAACTAAATAAAATCACTAAAATGACCTGTTCTTTCAGATTGTGTCTGTCATGTAATATATATTTTTTTACAAAGCCGATTCGAGCTAACACCTGTGCAATCAAGACAAGTAAACTAACATTGAAAATTATGCTTTTCAGTATCTCAGTATTCAAACTGCACCTCCTAAACCGAGCATATTAACGCTATATAACCTGTAATGTTTTGAGTATAAGAATCCATATAAAGATAGTTAGGATACTTAATATGGATGAAATAACTACAACCTGGCCGGCAAGTTCGCCATCCGCATCCATTTCAATTGCCATGTTAAAGGAGGATACGGCTGTCGGAGAAGCAAAGGCACCGATGAGAGCAACTAAGGCTTCATTTCGAAAGCCAAGCAGTAGAGCAATCGTAAGTACAATACTCGGAATTAGAATCAATTTGCCGATTATCGTAATAATCAGATAAGTAAGATTCTTGGAAAGACGGCTAAACTGAAAGGTACCTCCCAACACAACAAATGCAAGGGGAGTAGCCACCTTGGACATACTTTGTAATGAAGAGAGAATAAAATCGGGTATCTGCCATCTTATAATTTGACATAGAAAGCCGAGAAAGGCTACAATAATTAAAGGGTTTTTTATTAACCCGATTAATAGCTGCTTTATGTTAACTCTGCTTCCTCGATAACTTTCAAGAACAACAACAGCCAGAATATTAAACAGAGGAACGACAAATGCGGCAAGCATGGATACAATACCGATTCTATCATCTCCATATATGGAGGCAGTAATCGGTATCCCGAATATAACCAGATTACTACGAAAAATACCTTGTATCATAACGCTTCGTTTCTTCTTATCCTTTATAAAGAGAGAGAGAATAAGATGAGTCAAAACTACTGCTCCAATAATACATAGGAAGGCCAGAATAAGTAAGCGGCTGTTTGCCTTATTCATAGCCTCCTCCGGTTTGAGTGAATATATATTAAGAAACAGAAGCAAAGGAAGAAAAAAGCGAAAGACCATTTTGTTCATCACCTGCAGGGAAGGCTCATCGGTAATATGTCTTCGTCGTAAGATATAACCCACAAACATCATAAGCATTAATGGGAATACTACGCTGAATGCAAGTATTATGTTATTCAAATCAGTCATATCCCTTTCATTTATTTCACATTTCATTTGAACATGCTTTATTGAAATGTATAATATTATATTAACATAATATGACAACAAATGCTATATAATGAGAGAAACTTCATACCATTAATTCCTAATCAGTTAAACCTGAACGTTTCATAAACTAAAATTAATAAATTATTAATAAGAATAATAAATTTCTAATACCATATTTATCATAATAGTGTTAAAATAATCTTGTTGTTGGCATTTTAATTATATTGACATATGGATTTATTGATTAAATATGATACTATTTATGCAAAAAGGATTGGAGAAATATGCATATTCCAAAAAGGATGACCCCTGGCAGGTATATTGCTTTGGGTTTTGCCTTCACAATATTAATTGGTTCTATATTGCTCTATCTTCCGTTTACCCATAGAACAGGTATGGATGTATCCTTTATTGATGCACTATTTACGTCTACCAGTGCGGTATGTGTCACGGGCCTAATTGTTGTGGATACATATGACACCTTTAATTTTCTGGGACAATCCATTATAGCGCTATTAATACAGATCGGTGGCATTGGGGTAACTTCAGTCGGTGTTGGTTTTATCCTGTTAGCCAAAAAAAAGCTGGGCTATAAAGATCAAATCCTGGTAAAAGAATCCTTAAATCTGACTTCTATTAGGGGAGTAGTAAGATTGGTAAAATCCGTATTGATTATGACCTTATGCTTTGAGGGAATTGGTGCAATATTGAGCTTTGTTGTGTTTTCAAAAGATTATCCGTTACCCAGAGCAATTGGAATCAGTTTATTTCATTCAGTAGCCGCTTTTAATAGTTCAGGATTTGATATATTAGGAGGGCTAACGAATTTAACTCCCTATCAATCGAACGTCTTATTGAATTTGACAACCTGTGGATTGATTATTTTCGGCGGGTTAGGATTTGTGGTTGTTGATGAGATTATATATAAACGATCATTCCGAAAGTTTTCGCTTCACACAAAGGTTGTAATCACAATGACAATTTCTTTATTGTTTATAGGTACGATTTTGATAAAGCTTATCGAAGATATCAGTTGGTTAGGGGCCTTTTTCTTCAGCACCTCTTCAAGATCAGCTGGATTTTCCACGTTTCAGGTGGAGAATTTTACAAGTGCGGGATTGTTTTTGCTGATACTTCTTATGTTTATTGGAGCTTCTCCGGGCTCCACCGGTGGTGGGATAAAGACAACTACAGCATTTACTTTGATTAAAGCAACTTACAGTGCAGCGAAAAATAAGCATTGTAGTGGATTTAAGAGAAAAATTCCATCCGAAGTTATATCAAAAGCATTTATGCTTACGTTTTTGGCAATGCTTCTGATATGCCTATGTACGTTTTTGCTATGTGCTTTAGAACCGGATTATACATTTATACAGTTGCTTTTTGAAGCGGTTTCCGGTCTAGCCACAGTTGGATTCTCGACAGGAATTACTTCAGAGTTACTTCCGATTAGTAAATGCATTATTATCATAAGTATGTTTATCGGTAGAATTGGTCCATTGACAATTACTGCTCTATTATCCTCGAGGCAGTTAAGTAATGCACATTATTCTGAAGAAACGCTGACGATTGGATAAAAAGATAGAAAAAATTTTTATTTATGTTATACTACTTTCTATCTTAATAAAATAAATGGATAAACCAAATAAAAAATAATACAAGATATACGATATATCAGAGAGAATAATTGGAGGTCATAATGTCTGGTTCAGATCAGATTGTTGGACAGATAATCATATTAATCATATTGACAATGGTAAATGCCTTTTTTGCATGTGCAGAAATGGCTATGGTTTCTGTAAATAAGAATAAAGTAAAAAAATTGGCGGAGGAAGGAAAGAAGAGTGCAAAGCTGGTACTTCAGTTTTTGGAAGAACCAACGAAATTCTTATCAACTATCCAGGTAGCAATTACCCTTGCTGGATTTTTCTCCAGTGCATCCGCTGCATCAGGATTGTCAGACCCCTTGGGTGCTTGGCTGTCAGAACATAATATTCCTTATGGAGAACAAATCGCTTTAGTATCTGTAACATTGATTTTATCTTATTTTACGTTGGTGTTTGGTGAGCTGGTACCAAAAAGGGTGGCTTTGCAAAAACCGGAAGCGATTAGTATGTTTTGCGTGAAGCCAATCAAGATAGTTGCTAAAATTGCATATCCATTCATACAGCTGTTAACCTTCTCAACTAATATTGTTACTATGCCCTTTGGTATGAAGGAGGGAAACACAGAGGAAATCTTATCAAGAGAAGAACTAAAATCTCTCGTGAATGAGGGTCAGGTACAGGGTGTACTTAATAAAAAGGAAAAAGAAATGATTAACTCCATCATGGAGTTTGATGAAAAGTCCGCTAAGGAAATTATGACACCCAGAATTAACGTATTTGCTATCGATATTTCTGCTCCAAAGGAAGAATATCTGGACGATTTGCTTAATACCAAATATACCAGAATACCTGTGTATGAAGAGGATATCGATAATATTGTAGGTATGCTGTATATAAAAGACTTTTTAAAGACGGCTGTGAAGTCAGGCTATAAGAATGTCGATATCAGAAGCATAATGAAAAAGCCTTTTCTTGTGCCGGAAAGTAAAATTATTAAGGATTTATTTAAAGAACTCCAGCAGTCAAAGAAGCAAATAGCTGTATTAATCGATGAATATGGCGGATTTGCCGGAATTGTAACGATGGAGGATCTGGTAGAAGAGGTTATGGGAGATATTGAGGACGAGTATGATCCAGTATCCTATAAAATTAAGAAAGTGGATGATTCAACTTACCTAATTGATGGTCTGACCTCCATAGATGAGCTGAATAACAAGCTGGACCTTAACCTATACTCTGAGAACTATGATACAATATCGGGCTTTCTGATTGACAGATTAGGAACGATACCGCAGGAGAATGACGATCGTACAATTGAGCTGGACAACCTAGTATTTAAACTGGAGAGCGTTAAGCATAAGAGAATTGACAAGGTAAAGCTATATATCGGAAAAGAAGAGGAAGAATAGCTCGATTCATTACAGGGGGGATATCATGTTTGGCCATAAAGCGGCAATAGAATTTGGTATTATTGGTTTGGGACATTTTGGTTATGCCCTTGCTTCGAGTCTGGCGGAGGCTGGTAAAGAAGTATTAGTTCTCGATAATAATGAAAAGAAGATTAAGCAAATCAGGAATTTGACAGATAATGCGCTGGTTGTTAACGACCTATCAAAGGAGACATTGCTCGATACCGGAATACAGAACTGTGACACGGTTATTGTGTGTATTGGCGAAAAAATAGATGTCAGTATCCTGACAACCTTAAATGTAATAAGTATGGGGGTTCCCAGAGTCATAGCGAAAGCAATAAGCCAGGAGCAGGGAAATGTTCTTGAGAAAATAGGTGCTGAGGTGGTATATCCTGAACATGATATGGCCATTCGCTTGGCTAATCGTTTACTTTCATCGAGAGTAATGGATTATATTGCTTTGAACAATGATATCTCCATATCAGAAATCAAATTAACTGATAAGGTTGCTGGTCAGACAGTTTTGGAATCCGGAGTACGAAAGAAGTATAAGCTTAACATAATTGCTCTTGAGCATGAAGGGAAGACGACTACCTATATTACTCCCGATTTACTAATGAGTAAAGGAGATTATATTGTAGTCGTTGGTAATAAAGAGGATATTCGGAAGTTTGAAGAATACCTCCGTTCATAACACAATAATTCAGTCATTATCATAAAAAGGGTTGTTGCACAATTACTGCTGGTACATTATGCAACAATCCTTATATTATTTATAGGAAAAGACGTTTATTATGCAGTTTGATAGGAAAAGTGATAAAAGTGGCACGATTATTTTTCTATTGAATAAACTGAATTGAGAATATTGGAATTCGTTGTGTTTTCAAGGAGGTTACCATGTATAACAATAACGATAACGAAGCTTTATCCTATGCCGGAATCCCATACGATGACCTAAACTGGTATGATATCTCCGGTCAACCATTTGGTATCGCTTCCTACTTTAACGCAATTATATTTGGGGATGCGAATAATATAGTAGATACAAAAGGTGCTATGGCAATAGGAGGCAACTTTGTCAGTCCTAGAGGCCTCAGCTTAGCTTATGGAAATGATGGAAAGCTTCAAGGAACTGGATATAGCCCAGACCTGGTTCGCTTTCTGGTAGGTGGGAACGTTGCCATGCAAGGGCCCCTCGTAGTAATCGGTCATGTAGTGGCAGGAGGCAATTTCCGTGCGGCTAGTGGAAGTACCTATATGATTGGAAAGGATGGATCACCGAATCAAGCACAGGAGCTGATGAATTTATATCAGGTAAATGGCGGAAGTAGATATTGGAGGCTGAGTGACCGCAATTCACATTATGCTGTATCCAGTTATGACGTACCCAGATATATTCCTGCCAGCAGAATCAGAGCGGATTTAACCTCATTTTTTAATGATGCAAAGGAAAGTATAAGCTATTATCATGACTGTATTAATGATCTGGAACCCAATGGTACTGTAACAGAACGCTTTCATCAATGGATACTAAGGGGAACAGATCCGGAACAGAATGTATTTTTAATTGATGTAAGTCCTAATGGATTATTAACAAAAGAGATTCATCTGGATATACCGCCTGGAAGTCTGGCAATTATCCGCCTTCGTACCGGCAATAATGCACATATACAATACGGCTTGTGGGGAGACAATCGTAATGTACACAATACATTGTATGTCTTTGAAGATGCAATGAATATCTACATGGAATCACCAGCAGCAATATGGGGAAGCGTTCTTGCGCCGCAAGCAATGTTTCATGCACATCCGACGGGAGGCAATGTCAATGGTAATGCGGCTCTTGGTTCCTTTGCTGTCAGTGCTACCAGTGGTTTCGAGTTCCATCAATATCAATTCGCCGGTGGTGTGAATTGTATGGAAATGGCTCCTATGCCACCGGAGCTCCCTGAAGAGATTATTGATATTGCGATACCTGCTCCTATTCCGGAACCGGCACCCTGTCCACCGTGTCCAGAACCGGAATCTTGTCCAACACCAGAGCCTTGTCCAACACCGGAACCCTGTCCAACACCGGAACCATGTCCAACACCGGAACCCTGTCCGGAACCGGAACCCTGCCCGGTCTGCCCAGAAACGGAGCCCTGTCCAACCCCAGCACCCTGTCCAATCTGTCCGGAACCGGAACCCTGCCCGGCCTGCCCAAAACCAGAGCCATGTCCAGAATGTCCAGTATGTCCGGAATGCCCCGAATCAAAAGCCTATGTTGAAATTCATCCGGTACCAATACCAGTCCCCATACCATGCCCGGAACAGGAGCCATGCAAAGACTGTTTGATTATTCCGGGAGTAATCTTCGGATGTATCTGGGGATGTAGCTGCTGTCATGATCACTATTGGGAGATAAAGCTTTATCGTATATGCGGAGAAAGGAAAGTACTAGCGAACTGCACCAAAATATCCTGTTGTGGCTGCTTCCAATTTGAGGCAAATTATGATGACTGTTATAAGCTTGTCATTTGTCCTATTACGAACGGAAAGAGCAGAGGAAACTGCAAACCAATGTTAACCTTGAAAAATGTCGGGGTAACCAATTTGATTATCGAATAATGGTCGAAACAGTAATATTGATAAAACTGGGAAATAACCGTATAATAAAGAATAGTAAAATACGAAAGGATGAGATAAATGGCAAAGATATATATTTTTTTGGCAGAAGGACACGAGGAAATTGAAGCGCTAACAGTAGTAGACCTGTTGCGTAGGGCGAATATAGATATTACGATGGTTTCCATTACAGGAAAGAGAATGGTTACCGGATCACATCAGATTACTACTCAAGCAGATGCCTTGTTTGAAGAAATCAATTGTACGGATGCGGATATGCTGATTCTTCCCGGAGGTATGCCTGGGACAAAGAATTTGCAGAATCATGCCGGATTAGATAGCTTATTGAAAGATGCTCATGCAAAGAAGATACCACTTGCTGCAATCTGTGCGGCGCCCATAGTTCTTGGCACGAAAGGCTTACTGGAAGGGAAAAATGCAGTATGCTATCCGGGACACGAGAATAATATGGGCGGTGCACAGATAGTAAATGAGGCAGTTGTAACGGATGGTAATATTATAACCGCCAAAGGTATGGGTGCTGCAATTGATTTTTCATTAGCTATCATTAAGTTCTTTTCGGGAGCGGATAAAGCAAAAGAGATTGCAGCGGCTATACAATATCCGTTTTATACGGATTAAGTTCATTACACTGTATTGATCAGATTTTTGATACCTTAATCACTATAAGGAAGTATTTTTTTTCGCAGAAGAAGGAGACAGATCAGATTCGGTAATGCCATGAATGCATTTACTAAATCAGTAACTTCCCATACAAGCTCCAGGGACATAATGGACCCGAGGTAAATCATAATAATATATAACAGGCGGTAGGTATTTATTCTGGATTTTCCGAATATATATTCTACCGCTTTTTCTCCAAAATAAGACCATCCAATAAGTGTTGCCACAGCAAAGGCTATTAATGACAGACCAAGAAAGATATTCCCTAAAGGAAGGGAATCAAAGGCGGCCGTTGTTAGCTCCGCAAAGGAGTAGCCTTCTACGCTGCCAGGACTTTTAAGTATATTTGTTACAATTACGAGTCCTGTAATAGCGCACATTATGACAGTATCCCAGAAGGTAGCACTCATGGATATTAATGCCTGCCTGGAGGGATGGGAGGTCTTTGCTCCTGCAGCAGCGATGGCAGCAGAGCCCAGTCCTGACTCATTCGTAAATAGTCCTCTTGCTATTCCATATCTGGCAGCAGAACGAATTGTACTGCCAATAAATCCACCTGCAACAGCTGCTGGAAGTCTGGTTGACGTAAAAGCGGACTTAACAATAATCTCGAGTGCTGATCCAATATAACCGGAATTCATAATGAGCAGTACGATACAGCCTAGAATGTAGAACAAACCCATAGCAGGAACCAGCCTGCTGCATATTTTACCGATGGACTGGACACCGCCCACGATAACAAAACCTACAATGATGGCAACGATCATCCCGACAGCTATTTCAGGTAAATTCCAGAGTGTTTTGGCGGTTTCTGTAACAGCACGGGATTGTGTGGAACAGCCAACACCACAGGAGGCCATCAGGGTAAATACACTAAATAAAATTGCCAGCCATTTTTTATTCAGACCATATTCCAAGGCGTACATTGGACCTCCCAGAAATGATCCGTCCGATGTTTTTCTTCGGAATAGTATACCTAGATAACACTCGGCATAGGAGGTTGCCATTCCCAGTAAACCAGTGAGCCAGCACCAGAAAATAGCTCCCGGGCCACCTAGTGCAACGGCAGTGGAAATGCCAACGATATTTCCGGTCCCAATGGTTGCTGCCAGAGTTGCTGTTAGAGAGGCAAAACCGCTGAGATCACCTTCCTCATCTGAATTAGGAGTAACGGATAGCTGAATTGCCTTACCGATATGCCTTTGTACCCCTTTCAAGCGAAAAGTAAAATATATATGGCATCCAAATAATAAAACGGGCAGAGGAACTCCCCATATAAAATTGTTGATGCTTTTTAAGAAATCTATCAAACAACCACCCTGATCTATGTTTTTATAAAATATATGACTACTTTTCGGAAAGTAGATGTAAAAATAAAGAACCATTAATGAACAAGGAGCATTTACAAATAATATAAAAATTAATTTTTATGAGTATTTTAAAATAATCTGTACCATACTATGGTATGGGTTAAAAAAGCAAAAATGCGTTACTAGACTATGGTTAGCGAAGCAATAATTACCATCATAATATTTCACCTTACGGTTAACAATAACATTACAGGCAATACAAAAACAGAATCACGCGCGGTGATAATACTTATTAGTAACCGCTGAACCTACAAAAGCTGATTTTGTGTCTTGGTTGCTTTGATATTAACAAAACGGAGGTGAAAAAAGTATGGCAAACAATAATAGTGGATCTAACAGAGCAGAAGTTCCTCAGGCAAGAGAGGCATTAAACCGTTTCAAAATGGAAATCGCCAATGAAATCGGTGTTCCGTTAAAACAAGGTTATAACGGAGATTTAACAAGTAAACAGAATGGTTCTGTAGGCGGCGAGATGGTAAAACGTATGATTAGACAACAGGAACAACAGATGTCAGGCGGCCAACAGTAATTAAGTAACTGAAAATTAAACATGTATTAAGAAAAGCATCACTGATTCAGTAAAGCATTACTTGAATCAGTGATGCTTTTATAAATTTTCTTTCCAAAATTATTCGGATTATGATAAAATAGAAAATGCTTGAGGTTTAAGCTAATTTTACGTGATTCGCTTTGGAACTGGGGTTTACCAAGGAAAACTCCTCGTTCTAAAGGCATATACATATAAAATAGGTATTTACATTTATAAGAATAGGGATATAGTAAAATCAAAAATAATATATGGATATCAAAATGTGGAAAGGAATTAAGAAGGATGGGTAAATATTTTGGTACAGATGGATTTCGTGGGGAAGCGAATGTTAACTTAACGGTAATGCACGCTTATAAGGTTGGAAGGTTTTTGGGGTATTACTATGGAAAGGACCACAAGGCTAATATTGTGATTGGAAAGGATACAAGAAGGTCCAGTTATATGTTTGAGTATGCATTAGTAGCCGGACTCACTGCGAGTGGTGCAGATGTATATCTGCTACATGTAACAACAACACCAAGTGTCTCCTATGTCGTTAGAACAGAAGGCTTCGATTGTGGAATTATGATATCGGCGAGTCACAATCCGTATTATGATAATGGTATAAAAGTAATTAACGGCAGTGGCTATAAGCTGGAGGCTGAAGTAGAAGATCTGATTGAGGCCTATATTGATAGTGAAGAAGATACCATCCCACTAGCAACGAAGGAGAAGATCGGAAGAACAGTAGATTATGCAATAGGAAGAAACCGTTACATAGGTTATTTAATTTCATTAGCTACCAGATCCTTTAAGGATAAAAAGGTTGGACTGGATTTGGCCAATGGCTCCGCAACTACCGTTGCGAAAGGAGTATTTGATGCATTGGGTGCAAAAACCTTTGTCATAAACTCTGAACCTGATGGAACGAATATCAATCAAGATTGCGGTTCGACACATATTGAAGTTTTACAAAAGTACGTAGTGGATAATAATCTGGATGTGGGTTTTGCATACGATGGAGATGCAGATCGATGTTTGGCAGTCGATGAAAAAGGTAATATTATAGATGGCGATATTATTTTATATATATGTGGTGTATATGCAAAAAGCCATAATGATCTGGCAAACAACACAATTGTAACAACCGTGATGTCTAATCTGGGACTTTACAAGGCATTGGACAGCAAGGGAATTCATTATGAGAAGACAGCGGTTGGAGATAAATATGTATTTGAGAATATGATGACAAATGGGCATTCCATTGGTGGAGAACAGTCGGGACACATTATTTTCAGTAAACATGCCACAACAGGAGATGGAGTCTTAACATCACTAAAAATAATGGAAGTAATGCTTGAAAGTAAAGCAAAATTATCGGAGCTTCACAAGGAACTGATTGTCTATCCACAGCTTCTTAAAAATGTAAAGGTCCATGATAAAAAAGCGGTGAAGCAGGATGCGCAAGTTAATGAGGTCATCAGCCAGGTAGAAAAAGAGCTTGGGGAGGAAGGAAGAATCCTGGTACGTGAAAGCGGAACAGAACCGTTGATCCGAGTAATGGTTGAAGCAAAGTCAGAAGAGCTTTGCAAGGAATATGTAGAACGCGTGGTTGAACAGATGCGAAAACAGGGGCATGTTCTATAATCCATATAAATTTATGTCTACTAAGCGAAAGCGTCTCTGCGGCGGATATATTTCTCATTCCCACCCAGACGGATATATTATGTTGAACTGTATCTTTAAGCCCTAAATACCAGGAAAATAAAATTCTAGTATTTACAGAATTGCTATGATATAATATACTAATGTCAAAATGTCTGTAATAATAGGCAATATGTACTTTTTTATGTCTGCGTATAGGTTGCACAAAATTGGTAAAAGTTAAGTACATGGATATGGGATCGGGTTTCTCCCAGATGAAAAGGCATTTACAATAAGAAATGACCTTTATAAAACAAGAGGAAAATCCTCTATAAAAAACAGGAGGCAATAAAACATGAGTTTACAAGTAGAAAAGTTAGAAAAGAATATGGCAAAGCTTACAATAGAGGCTTCCGCTGAGGAATTTGAAAATGCTTTACAGAAAGCATATCAGAAAAATAAGAACAAAATTAATGTTCAGGGATTTCGTAAGGGTAAAGTTCCTCGCGCTATCATCGAAAAGATGTATGGCCCAGGTGTGTTCTATGAAGATGCTGCTAACGAGTTAATTCCAGAAGCTTACGAAAAAGCAGCCAATGAAAGTGGTTTAGAGATTGTATCCAGACCTGAAATTGATGTGGTTCAGGTTGAGAAGGGCAAAAGCTTTATTTTTACAGCAGAGGTTGCATTAAAGCCGGAAGTAACCTTGGGTGAATACAAAGGTATTACTGTTGAGAAAAAGGTTGCTGAGGTAACGGATGAAGAAGTTATGGCTCGTATCGACAGCGAACGTGAGCAGAATTCAAGAACAATTACTGTTGAGGACAGAAATGTTCAAGACGGGGATATTGCTATAATTGATTTCGAAGGTTTTATTGATGGAGTGCCGTTTGAAGGTGGAAAAGGAGAGAATTATTCTCTTACCATAGGCTCTCATTCCTTTATTGATACCTTTGAGGAGCAGTTGATCGGGAAAGCCGTTGGGGATGAGGTTGAAGTAAACGTAACATTCCCTGAGGATTACCAGGCAAAAGAATTGGCAGGCAAGCCGGCTCTATTCAAGGTTACGATTAAGGAATTAAAGGTTAAGGAACTGCCGGAGTTAAATGATGATTTTGCACAGGATGTATCAGAGTTTAATACTTTAGATGAATATAAAGAGAGTATTAAGGCTACAATTAAAGAAAATAAAGAGAAAGAATTAAAAACAGCAAAGGAAAATGAAATCGTTGATAAGATTATTGAAGGAGCAACGATGGATATTCCTGAGCCTATGATTAATTTACAGGTTAATCAGATGGCAGAAGAATTCGCTCAGAGAATGCAGTACCAGGGTCTTTCTATCGAGCAGTATTTTAAATTCACTGGTATGGATGCTAAGAAATTCTTGGAAAGCTTAAGACCGCAAGCATTAAAGAGAATACAGAGCAGACTTGTCTTAGAGGCAGTTGTTAAAGCGGAAAACATCGAGGTTACTGAAGAAGAGCTTGAGAAGGAATTAACTGATATGGCTTCCATGTATCAAATGGAACTGGATAAATTAAAAGAAGTAATCGGTGATAAGGAAAAAGAACAGATTAAACTTGATATTGCAGTTCAAAAAGCAGTAGATTTTGTCGTAGAACAGGCAAAAGAAGCATAAGATGGAATAGTTACAATGAGACAACTTACAACACCGAAAGAAGGAGGAATACAGTATGAGTTTAGTACCTTATGTCATAGAGCAAACTAGTCGCGGTGAAAGAAGCTACGATATTTATTCAAGATTATTAAAGGATCGTATTATTTTTCTTGGAGAAGAAGTAACAGATGTAACAGCTAGTCTGGTTGTTGCACAGCTTTTGTTCCTCGATTCAGAAGATCCTGGAAAAGACATTAATTTCTATATTAATAGTCCCGGCGGTTCGGTTACAGCTGGATTGGCAATCTATGATACGATGAACTATATTAAAAGTGATGTATCAACCTTCTGTATTGGTATGGCTGCAAGTATGGGTGCATTTTTACTTTCCGGCGGTACCAAAGGAAAAAGATATGCTCTTCCTAATGCTGAGATTATGATCCACCAACCATCCGGAGGTGCAAAGGGTCAGGCTACTGATATTAAAATTGTATCCGATCACATTATTAAAACAAGACAAAGATTGAATGAGATATTGGCAAATAATACGGGAAAACCTTTGAGTGTTATCGAGGTGGATACCGAAAGAGACTTTTATATGAGTGCGCAAGAGGCCGTAGATTACGGTATTGTAGATGGAATACTTACAAACCGTTAATTCGGGTATTCCCAGTACTCACAGTGAGAATGGGGTGATTAGGCATGGCTGGAAAAATAGATGACAGAAAGCAATTAAGATGTTCCTTCTGTAATAAGACACAGGATCAGGTACGTAAATTAATTGCCGGACCAGGTGTTTATATATGCGATGAATGTATCGAGATATGTAGTGAGATTATCGAAGAAGAATTCGATGGTGATCCGGTGATGAATACGGACATAAACCTGTTAAAGCCCGCCGAAATAAAGAGTTTTCTAGACCAACATGTAGTTGGGCAGGAGGAAGCTAAGAAGGTATTAGCGGTTTCTGTATATAATCATTACAAAAGAGTACTGGCAGAGAAGGATTTGGATGTCGAGCTTCAGAAGAGCAATCTGCTGATGATTGGTCCAACCGGTTCCGGTAAAACATATTTAGCACAGACCTTGGCAAAGCTGTTAAATGTGCCATTTGCGATCGCAGATGCTACTGCCTTAACAGAAGCGGGATATGTTGGTGAAGATGTTGAAAATATTCTTCTTAAGATTATTCAGGCAGCTGATTTTGATATTGAACGTGCTGAGTACGGGATTATATATATCGATGAAATCGATAAGATTACCAGAAAATCGGAGAATACTTCGATTACCAGAGATGTTTCCGGTGAAGGTGTACAGCAGGCTCTTCTGAAAATTCTTGAGGGAACAGTAGCTTCCGTTCCGCCTCAGGGAGGAAGAAAACATCCACATCAGGAATTTATACAGATTGATACGACAAACATTTTGTTTATTTGCGGAGGAGCTTTTGATGGTTTGGAGAAAATCATCGAATCACGAATTGGACAAAAATCGATTGGTTTTAATGTGCAGGTATCTGAGAAAGGCAAGGCCAATATCGGAGAACTGTTCCGTCAGGTAATGCCACAGGATTTAATCAAATACGGTATGATACCGGAGTTCGTCGGACGTGTTCCCGTAACTGTTGCGCTTGATATGCTGGATGAAGAGGCTTTGATACGAATTCTTACAGAGCCGAAAAATGCAATAACCAAACAGTATAAAAAACTGTTCGAGCTGGATGGTGTTGAATTAGAGTTTGAAGATGATGCTTTGGAGGAGATTGCGAAGCGTTCATTCCAGAGAAAAATTGGAGCCAGAGGCTTACGTGCAATCATGGAATCAATTATGATGGATTCTATGTACAATATTCCATCCGATAATAACGTAATAAAATGTATTATTACAAAGGATGCGGTACTCGGTAATGAAAAGCCAAAGCTTATTCTTTCGGATGAGGCAGTGACAAGAAAGCCGATTACAAGGCGTTCAACTAAGAAAAGCAAGGACGAAATAGCATGATTATAAAAAGTGCAAATTTAGAGACAGTATGTGGTGTTGCCAGTGTTCTTCCTATAAATGATAAGCCGGAGATTGCATTTGCAGGTAAATCGAATGTAGGGAAGTCATCCCTAATCAACGCACTGCTGAATCGAAAATCATTGGCAAGAACGTCTGCGCAGCCCGGAAAAACACAAACTATTAATTTTTATAACATTAATGATCAGTTCTATTACGTTGACTTGCCGGGATACGGTTACGCGAAGGTATCTGAAGCAATCAAAGCAAAATGGGGTAAGATGATAGAAAAATATCTGAGAACCTCGAAGCAACTCAAAGCCATATTTTTGCTGATTGACATACGACATGAGCCATCGGGGAATGATAAGAGTATGTACGATTGGATTGTACATCAGGGCTTTCAACCAATTATCATTGCAACAAAGCTGGATAAGATAAACCGAAGTCAGAAGGATAAACAGCTTAAAATTATTCGGGAAGGCTTAGAGGTTACAGCGGACACAAAGATATTTCCTTTTTCTGCGTTAACAAAGCAGGGTAGGGAAGAGATTTGGGACTATATAGAGACGATATGTAATCTAAAAGAAATATAAATGATACTGGGTTAGAACACCACATTCGAATATATTAACGTTTGTGGTATTCTAACCCGGTTTTTTAGCTAAGTAATATGGACATAATATTGGAATACACCTCAGAACTCTTATCTTTCCAGTTGTTACATATCAAAGAGGCTTCCTCCTGTGTCGTTACGAGTAAAGTAAGATCTATTATGGTAGAGCTTCTTTCCTCAACACTCAAATGAGCTGCATACTCGCCTTTTTTTACCTGATAGTAATCTGCCTGGGTAGAAACCTCAGCCTGAAGTTCATATTTATTTTCCTGCAGATATACTTCGATATCCTCCTTGATTGCTGAGGATATCATATTATCGAAGAGAAGAAGCGTTTCGTATCCACTGTCAGTTATCCGGTAGAGAGAACTGTTCCGGATTGTTTTCACTTCCACGAAGGCATCATCAATCAATTCTGATATGGATTGTTGGATATTAAAATAATTGGTATACTCCTTTTCTAGGATGAAAGAAGTTAATTGGGCATTGGTCAAGGGAAAATTAACTCTGCTTAAAATGTATAATACAATTAATTTATATAGCATAAAGGTATCAGACTGCATAACGTGCCTCCTTACTCATATTTTTGATAGGGAATCGATCCACCGATTGATGCTACGAATTGCTCGTATTTCGAAGGGTAGGATAATACTTTCCCTGATAAGTATCTAATTCTTTCATTCTTTTATGAAGGGTATTCAGAACATTTTTCTTATTGCTGCTCCAGGAAGGGGCTAGTAACAGCTTCTTTGGACCATCTCCTGTGAGGCGATGAATCACCATATCACCTGGTAGAAGCTCAAGACAGGCAATTAGAATATCAATATATTCCTCCAGGGTTAAAACATCCTGATATTTCCCCTGAAGATAGTAAGTTCCAAGATCTGTAGAAGATAAAATATGAAGTAGCTGAAGCTTTACTCCTTGAACCGGTAATTCAGAGATATATTTTATAGTCTTTAACATATCATTTTTAGTTTCTTTTGGCAAGCCAAGAATTGTATGTACAATGATTGGGATGCCATTATCGTGTAACCGTTTTACACAATTCTCGAAAACAGAGAGAGGATAGCCACGTCGAATTAAATTTGCTGTACTTTCATGCATGGTTTGGAGACCCAATTCAATCCAGACAGGCTTTTTCTCCTTTAGTTCGCACAGAAGACTCAGAACTTCCTCATCGATACAATCTGGTCTGGTAGCAATGGATAAAACAACAATATCAGAATGATCTATAGCCTCAGAAAATATTCTTCTCAGATAAGAGATTGGTGCATAGGTATTGGTATATGCCTGGAAATAAGCGATATATTTAGCTTGTTCCGGATTTTTTATTTTTGAAGAAACCAGTTTTTTTGCTGCTTCAATCTGATCGGTTATGGAAAGTAGCCCATTGGCTGCAAAATCTCCAGAACCGCCTTCGCTACAGAAAATACATCCCCTGGTATCAATACGGCCATCACGATTCGGACATGTCATTCCTCCGTTCAGAGATAGCCTATATACCTTCTGACCAAATTGCTTTTTCAATTCGTAGTCAAGGGAATGATACCGCTTTTGATCCCACATCATCACAATCTCTGCTTTCTTTTTTATACTAGATATTCTCCTTTACCGCCTTGCTGACAACATCACAAACTCTTGGATCAAAGGCTTGGGGCATTATGTTGTCCTCGTTCAGCTCACTCTCATCTACTAATCCTGCAATAGCGATGGCAGCAGCAAGCTTCATTTCCTCGGTTATTTGTGTTGCTCGTCCCTCAAGAGCCCCCTTAAAAATACCAGGGAAAGCTACTACATTGTTTACCTGATTCGGGAAATCAGAACGACCGGTAGCGACTACCCTTGCTCCTGCTTCTTTCGCAAGATCGGGCATAATTTCCGGTACGGGATTAGCCATTGCAAAAATGATTGCATCTTTATTCATGGATGCGACCATCTCTTTAGTCATTATGTTGGGAGCGGATACGCCGACAAACAAATCTGCACCTGCCAGAGCATCGGACAGTGTTCCATTCTTATTCTCTAAATTCGTAACGCTGAGCATTTGCTGTTGCATCCAATTCAGATTCTTATAATCCCTGGAGATAATGCCATCCCGATCGCATAAGGTGACATTGCAAAAACCATAATTAAGAAGCAGCTTTGCAATCGCAATACCAGCTGAACCGGCTCCATTTACAACAACCTTACAGGTTTCCTTATTCTTGCCGGTAACCTTTAAAGCGTTAATAGCACCTGCAAGAACTACGATGGCTGTACCGTGTTGATCATCATGAAATACCGGAATATCAAGTAATTTTTTCAATCGTTCCTCTATTTCAAAACACCTGGGTGCAGAAATATCTTCTAAATTAATCCCACCGAAAGCAGGAGCAATCGCTACAATTGTACGAATAATTTCCTCGGTGTCCTGAGTATCCAGACAGATCGGCACCGCATTTACACCGCCAAACTCTTTAAAAAGAACTGCTTTTCCCTCCATTACTGGCATAGCTGCATGAGGACCAATATTACCAAGTCCGAGTACTGCGCTACCATCCGAAACAACTGCAATGGTATTCGCTTTCATTGTATAGCGGTAAGCAGCATCCTTATCCTTTGCAATTACCTTGCATGGTTCTGCTACACCAGGAGTATAAGCAATTGCCAGATCCTCTCTTGATTTGACCTTGCATTTGGATACTACTTCTAATTTACCGTTCCACTGTTCGTGCATAATTAACGCTTGTTCACTTTTATCCATTTTCTTGTCCACCTTGTATATAAATTTCCAAAAATATTTTATAGCTATCATATCATTATCAATATGGTAAATCAAGCATATCCTTTTTAGAGATTGTGTCAACTTCTTATTGGCAAAACCCCATTCAGTTTTTCTTATAAGCTATTTCATATATCTCCGTACGGATAAGTTTGCCCATTTTCACAGGAAGATGTAGACAGTATCGTAAAACAAGCTCGATTTTCGGGAGTTTCTGCATGCGTCTATTACGTTTTGCTCCTCCCTGATAGGTTCGCCGGTCGCTCGCAAAACAAACTAGCATGCAGAAACCCACTCGAAAATCGGCTAATCGTTTTCCGATATCTGCCTACACTCCCTATAAATGGGCATACTTATCCTGTCTACGTCTATCCACAGAAAGCTTTTCTGAATAATCTCCTTGCATTTGTCTGTAATGCATCTAGCATCGGCATATGGTGATTCAGTAAATCCAGGTATGGGCTACCTTTCCCATCTTTCTTTGGTGCCTTCGCCGCACTCAATGAGTATAGTATTTCCTGCACTGGTTCTGCAAGCATCATTCCATCAGTATACCTATCTATAGTATCAACCAGCTCTTTATTCTCTCTGCTGGTAAGCAGCTTCGCCATGTTATTCGCTCCGGGGTTTGACCACCTGCGTCTTCCACCCTTCATCCGCAGGGTAATGGTGGTACAGTTCTGATTTTCCTGTACCCCCATATTTTTGTATACCATCCCTTCAGGAGCTTCGGGATAATCGTTCCTTTGTTTCTGCCAAGGCACTAATCCTTCCTTGTTGTTGTTCAGATATTCATAGAGTTCTCTTGCCTTCCTGCTGTTATTATCTTTTTCATCATCACTTTCCACACTATCAGCATAAATGCTGATATATTCAAACATTTCATCATATCTGCCTTCTTCAAACAGCCTGCCGATTTCTTTCTGGGCTTCTGGTGATGCAATCTTTTTCTTTATACTCTGCTGGATATGGAAACGATCTAATTGGAATACTGTATCCGGTTCGTAGGGGTCTTTGATCCAGCTTCCTCCGTCTCCGTTCAGTACCCGTATTTCTATCTCATCAGCATTATAAATGCTACGAATTCTAGCTTCTCTTTTGGCATGAAATTCTTCACTCTTTTCCATCCCTGCTATGATTGTCTTGCCAGCCAGGCGACTGCAGCTGCTTCCATCATCCTCCCAGCCTTCATACATGGTGGCAACCTTCATTTCCTGCTTTGGAGCCTTTCTATGGCCTTTTCCTTGCATCTTAAGTGATCCAGCAAATATACCCACGCTTTACGACCTGATTCATCCTTGGTCTCATATACGTTCCTGGAATATTCAACTTCACCCATAATTGTCTTTATTGTGGTCTGACGGGTTCCTTTACATCGGAGCTCCTTCTTATTGCGGGTTTCCTGTAATTGTTCATCATAACTTTCAAGTATGACCTGTGTCATTATCCTGCCCATTTCACAGACATAATCAAAAATTTTTTTCTCTAACTCCTTGAATGGCATCATCTTTTCGGTTACAATAGTGTTCATCATACAGCCTTCTTTCGTGTTTTTCTCGACAATTAACATTTTAAGAAAAACTGTATGATTTGGGAAGTAGGGATTTTCTCTACTTCCTATTTTTATCCCTTTGCCAATAATAATTATACTCTAACCTTTTTAGATAGCATTGTATGAGCTAATATTATTAATAACTCCATCTGTTATTATGAATCAGATAAAATATTATTCTACTATGTGTGCATTTGAAACAGTCGGTACTTAGGCTCCGCTTTCAGAGCCCTATGTACCGAAGAAGAAGTCATAGGGGAGGGGCAGAAACTATATCCAGAGCGGAGTATTTGCACATGTCGGTACTTGGGCTCTGTAATTTAGAGCCCTATGTACCGAAGAAGAAGTCATAGGGGAGGAGCAGAAACTATATCCAGAGCGGAGTATTTGTACGCGTCGGTACTTAGACTCTGTTCTTTAGAGTCTTATGTACCGTTACGCAGTGCAACTTAGTGGAAACGGCTCCGCGGCGGATATATTTCGGTCCCTCTCCTATGGCTCTTCTTGAAATCATAATGTAAAAATGGCTCCGCTCTGGATATAGTTCCCATTCCTGTCCTGTCTGTTCTTTTCTGATATAAAGTACAAAAGCAATAGCGATAATCCAAATATAGGAAAAAAAGCTTATAAGAAAATACTTTATTTTCTAATTTTTTTGTTGTATAATGTATAAATAATAAAGAATAAACGATAATTCCTCCATTATAATTAATTCTAAATCATTTCTTTATCACAATCCGTTAGAGAATCCAAACATTAAAGGAGCTAAAATATGGATAATCAGTATGAATCGATGACTCTTGCTACATTAAGGGAGATAGCAAAGGAAAAAGGGCTTAAAAATATTGCTTCGTTGAAGAAAAGTGAATTAATATCAGCACTTATTCAATTTGATTCCACTCAGAAGGAAGCAAAACAGGTTATTAACGAGGAGAAGAAAGTGACGAAGGCGAAATCCGGAGCAAGAAGTAGTGATGAAGTGGTATCAGAACAAGTGGAAACCGGAATACGTAAGAAGCCGAAAGTGAATACTGAAGCGAAAACAGATAACAGAGTAGAGAATAAAGAAGAAAACAGATCAGAGAATATCGTAGACAATAGAATTGAGAATAGAGCAGAGAGCAAAATAGAAAACAAAGCAGAAGAAAGAACGGAGTATAAGGTAGAGAGTAGACCAGAAGGTAGACCAGAACGCCCTTTAGAACAGAGGGTACCTAGACCGGAACCCAGGACAGGCATGCAGAGCTCAACTGAGGCAAGATTTCGTACGGATATTACCCAGGATATCTTAAAAGAAGATAAAGTATCTCATAGTGAAATGGACCAATTGGACAGTGGTGAGACTAAAGTTGGTATTCTGGAGGTGCTACCGGATGGATATGGATTTATCCGCTGCGATAATTATCTTCCAGGTGAGAATGACGTCTATGTATCTCCGGCACAGATACGACGCTTTAACCTAAAGACAGGAGATATCGTTACAGGTAACACAAGAATTCGAAGTCAGAATGAGAAATTCAGTGCATTATTATATGTAAAATCAGTTAATGGATTTCATCCGAATGAGGCTCAGAAAAGAAAGAGATTCGAGGATCTGACTCCTATCTTTCCGAATGAGCGTATCCATCTGGAGACACCTGGAGCTGGAGTTTCCATGAGAATGGTAGATTTAATCTCTCCTATAGGTAAAGGCCAGAGAGGAATGATTGTATCCCAGCCTAAGACCGGTAAGACCACCTTGCTTAAGCAGATTGCGAAGGCAGTTACAAGAAATCATCCAGAAATGAAGTTAATCATCCTATTAATTGACGAACGCCCGGAGGAAGTAACAGACATAAAAGAGTCTATCGAAGGAAAGAATGTAGAGGTTATTTATTCCACCTTTGATGAGCTTCCGGAAAACCATAAGCGAGTTTCAGAGATGGTGATTGAACGTGCAAAGAGACTGGTGGAACATAAACAGGATGTAATCATTCTGTTGGATAGTATCACACGATTAGCCAGAGCCTATAACCTGACGGTACAGCCCAGTGGTAGAACTCTATCCGGTGGTTTGGATCCGGCAGCGCTTCATATGCCGAAAAGATTTTTTGGTGCGGCAAGAAATATGCGTGAAGGAGGAAGCCTTACCATATTGGCAACTGCGCTTGTAGATACTGGAAGTAGAATGGACGACGTTGTATTTGAGGAATTCAAGGGTACCGGTAATATGGAATTATCACTTGACCGGAGCTTATCTGAGAAGCGTATCTTTCCAGCGATTGACCTTCCAAGATCCAGTACACGTAGAGAGGATCTTCTCTTATCGCAATCTGAAATGGAAGCTACCTATTTAATGCGAAAGGCATTAGGCGGCCTAAAATCAGAGGAGGCGCTTGAACGTATTATAGATATGTTTTTACGAACAAAATCAAATGCTGAATTTATTGAGATGATCAAAAAAACGAAAATTGTCTTTTAGGTATTGCATTCAAAATAATCGTATGCTATAATAAAAAAGCTGTTTATTAGATTGGAATTAAATATTTCAATATGTTGATATTGCATTTACTATTGGATTGTAAAGAGGTGAAAACATGAAAGAAGGAATCCATCCCAAATATCATCAGGCCAAGGTTGTTTGTAACTGCGGTAACGAATTTGTAACAGGATCAACGAAAGAAGATATCCATGTTGAAATCTGCTCAAAATGTCATTCTTTTTATACCGGCCAGCAGAAAGCTGCTGCTGCACGTGGTGCTATTGATAAATTTAACCGCAAGTATGGTATTGGTCAAGATAAATAATTACAGAAACTAATACGTTTAAAAATTGGGTTGAGGTTTACTTCCTCAGCCTATTTTTAAATAAATGAAATTTCATCTGATTATATATATTGCATTATAGTTTGAGACTAATAAAGTAGGAAAATATGTGACGAAAGATAGAGAGATTTGAGAAAGGTGCGGGTGTCAAGATGAAACCATCAGGTATTGGCGGTATGGCAGTGATGGAAGGCGTTATGATGAAGAATAAAGAGAAATACGCCATCGCCGTACGGAAGTCAAACAAAGAGATAGTAGTGGAAAAAGGTACGCATAACGATTTTTCTGATAAGGTTAAGCTGTTTAAACTGCCCATATTCCGTGGAATGCTTGCTTTTGTGGATTCCGTGGTGATCGGTGTGAAGGCGATAAATTATTCCACCAGTATCATAGAGGAGGATGAAACAAAACAAGTCGGACAAAAAGGGAATACAAAGAAAACAACTACGGCTTCAGATAATACCTCCAACCCACTCTTAATGGTATTGGCTGTTGTGGTATCAATTATAGCCTCTGTTGCTTTGTTTATGGTGCTTCCTGTATTATTAACACAATTGTTTTCAAGATTTATTATGAATACTGTGGTATTAGCAGTGCTGGAGGCATTTGTGAGGGTCTCTGTTTTTGTAGTGTATGGAATACTGGCATCAAGAATGCCAGAAATAAAAAGGGCGTTTATGTATCATGGAGCAGAGCACAAGGTACTTAATTGCTTGGAGAACGGTTTTGAATTAACAGTAGAGAATGTGAAATGGCAATCCAAGCTTCATAAACGGTGTAAAACCAGCTTTATTTTTCTGGTTTTACTGCTCAGTATTATCATTTTCTTGGTGTTACCGGCAGGTAATCTTGCATGGAGAATTATTTCACGTATTATTTTATTACCCATTATTGCAGGTTTTTCCTATGAATTTATACTCATTGCCGGAAAAAGTGAAAATAAAGCAATTGATATATTAAGCAAACCGGTTTTTTGGATGCAGGGTCTAACCACAAGAGAACCGGAGGACTCTATGATAGAAGTGGCAATTGCTTCTGTAAGTGCAGTATTTGACTGGAAGCTGTTTTTAGACGTTGCCACCACGAAGGAGTCCAAGAAGAATAAAAAAGCAAAGTCAAATGCAAAATTACGTAACCAGAAGCAGAAGGTTATTGACAAAGTAGAGAATGAGGATATTCTTGAAGAAGAATTGATGGATGAAGAATTTCTGGTTGATATGACGAATATCAAATCTCTTGATGAAGCTACCATTATGGCAGAGGTTGAGCTGACAGAGGATACCGATGCGGGACAGGATGTGGCAATTACCGAAGAAAGCAGTGCAAAAATCAGAGGGAAATCAGCACTTTCCGGTGAGAACAGCCGTAGAAGAATATATAATCCGGTAACCTTTAAGCCGGTAAGAACAAGTAATGATGATGAAGAAGATGATGAAATTCTAAAGGCTCTGGACAAGTTCTTTGATGAAGATTCCAGAGAGAAGTAGATAGAATATAAGAATGGTTTATGAGGGTTTCAATGAGTAGTTTTAGAGAATTACGAATGATAGGGCAGGAAATACTTCGTGAACAAAGGATAGCAGATGCCGATGTGGATGCATGGTATCTGCTTGCCTATGTCTTTGGAATAAGCCGGACAGAGTTTTTGCTGAGAGAAAAGGAATGTGTTCCTGAAGAAGGTAAGTTACGTTACCTGGAGCTAATACAGAAGAGAGCAGAACATGTCCCATTACAATATATTACTGGAAGTCAGGAATTTATGGGAATGGATTTTATAGTAAGCAGTGATGTATTAATTCCAAGACAGGATACAGAATTACTGGTAGAAGAAGTTCTGGCAGTTTGTAAGGGGAAAAAGGTTCTTGATATGTGCACCGGTTCAGGCTGTATTATTATTAGTCTTGCGAAGCTTAGCAAGCTTATTAAGGCTACTGGGGCTGATATCTCGGATGGAGCCCTGTCAATTGCTAAAAAGAATTCGATTAAGCTGGAGGCAAAGGTTGAATTCATCAAAAGCGATTTGTTCGAACAGATAACGGAAAGATTTGATGTTATAGTCTCGAATCCACCTTATATACCCACTAAGGACATCGAAACCTTGATGCCGGAGGTCAGGAAGCATGAACCAACCAATGCTTTGGACGGAAGTGAGGATGGGCTATTATTTTACCGAAGAATAGCAGCTGAAGCTGCGTCCTATTTAACAAAGGGAGGCTACCTGTTTCTTGAGATTGGCTTTAATCAGGGAAATGAGGTTAGGGAAATACTTCAAAAAGAAGGATTTACCCATATTGATATAAAAAAGGATCTTAGCGGGAAAGACCGTATTGTGTCTGCTAGGAGTTTTCATTAGAATGGGAGGAAGATGTCATGTTTGATAAATTAGAGGATATTTTAATCCGCTATGAGGAGATTGAAGCGGAAATGATGGATCCGAACGTTGTAAACGATCAGAACCGATTTCGTAAGCTGCGTAAGGAGCAATCAGATTTGGCAGATATTGTTGAGAAATACAGAGAATATAAGCAGGTACAGAAGACGATAGAGGAAAGCCTTGCAATGCTTGAGGAAGAAACGGATGAAGAAATACGCGAGCTAGCTAAGGAAGAACTCAATGCTGGTAAGCAGAAAATCGCTGAAATAGAGGAAGAATTGAAGATATTATTACTGCCGAAGGATCCTAATGATGATAAGAATGTTATCGTAGAAATCCGTGGTGGTGCTGGTGGTGACGAAGCGGCATTATTTGCAGCAGAGCTATACCGTATGTATGTGATGTATGCAGAACGAAATCACTGGAAAATTGATATGATGAACCTTAACGAGAACGGGATTGGTGGTTTTAAAGAAGTAATATTCATGATCAATGGAAAAGGTGCATACTCAAAGCTGAAATATGAGAGCGGTGTGCATCGTGTTCAACGTGTACCCGTGACAGAATCCGGTGGCCGTATTCACACCTCCACAGCGACCGTAGCGATTATGCCGGAAGCAGAAGAGGTGGATGTGGAATTGGATTTAAATGATTGTAAGTTTGATGTGTTCCGTTCCTCCGGTAATGGTGGTCAGTGCGTAAATACAACGGACTCTGCAGTAAGACTTACCCATATCCCTACGGGAATTGTTATCTCCTGTCAGGATGAAAAATCACAGCTTAAGAATAAGGATAAAGCCATCAAGATATTACGTTCTCGGTTATATGAGCTAGAGCTCGAAAAAGCACAGAGTGCTGAAGCCGAAGCTCGAAAAAGCCAGGTTGGTACGGGAGATCGTTCTGAAAAGATCAGAACCTATAACTTCCCACAGGGTAGAGTAACCGATCACAGAATAAAGCTGACAGTTCACCAACTGGATGAAGTAATGAATGGTGACCTGCAAGAAATTATAGACAGCCTAATTGCAGCCGACCAGGCAGCAAAGTTGGCAAAGATGAACGAAGAATAGAGGCCTGGTCGGCTTCCGACCCAGGCAGCAAAGTTGGCAAAGATGAACGAAGAATAGAGGCCTGGTCGGCTTCCGACCCAGGCAGCAAAGTTGGCAAAGATGAACGAAGAATAGAGGCCTGGTCGGCTTCCGACCCAAGCTGCTAAGTTGGCAAAGATGAACGAAGAATAGAGGCCTGGTCGGCTTCCGACCCAAGCTGCTAAATTGGCAAAGATGAATGAAGTGTAAATGCTTGATCGGCTTCCGATCAGCTAAACTTGCGAAAATGAAGTTGTATTAGTTTTATAATAGTGGAATTAACGATATGAGGATTTGTAAATATGGGACAGAAAAGCATTATAAGTAGTACTAGTAACAGTCAAATGAAAAACCTGACTCTTTTACAGAAGAAACCCAGAGCCAGAGAAGAGCAGGGGATTTTTGTTATCGAAGGTACTAAGATGTTTGAGGAAGCAAGAAATGCGAAGCTTCTTCAGAAAGCATATGTATCAGAAACCTATTATAGGAATCAGATTGCGGAAGATCCGAATTATTTTGATAATCTTGACTATGAAATTATCACTGATTCTGTACTGAAGGAGGTTTCTGATACGAAGACTCCTCAGGGAATTATGGGAACAGTAAAAATGGCTGAGTACAGCTTAGAGAACTTATTGCAGGCAGAGGATGCCTGCCTTTTGGTTTTGGAAGATATCAGAGACCCAGGAAATCTGGGAACCATGATTAGAACTGCTGAGGGTGCAGGTATTACCGGAGTCATTTTCAATGAATCAACCGTAGATATCTATAATCCTAAGGTGATACGTGCCACCATGGGATCCATATATCGTGTGCCATTTTATCGGACAAATCAGCTTATAGATACCTTGATGCTGATAAAAAACTATGGAATCACTATATTTGCAGCGCATTTACTAGGAGCAGCCTATGATACCGAAGGGTGCTTTCTTAAGAAATGTGCTTTTTTAATCGGAAATGAAGCAAATGGTCTTTCTGAAGAAACCTCTGCCATGGCTGATTCATTGATTCGAATACCAATGGCAGGAAAGGTAGAATCCTTAAATGCTGCTGTAGCGGCGGCTATATTAATGTATGAAGCGGCAAGGCAGCGAAATAAGCAGAGGGATAGTGAGACTAATATTAAAAGATGATTAGAATATACCAGGTTCTATTGTATTATGCTAATGTGTATAGTAAAATGTAGGCAACAAATAGTTTTCGGACAATAAGAATTCGATGATTGTAGTATTGATTCATCGACACTGTTTGAAAGGAGCATGAAAGGAGAGGGGGAATAAGAATGAATTCGATTTATTGGCTGATTGTTCTGGCAATACTAATATTTATCGAAATCATAACCCTGGGGCTTACTACAATATGGTTTGCCGGTGGAGCGCTGATTGCTTTTATCGTATCATTGTTTTATGACAATCTTATAGTAGAAATTATTCTGTTCATAATAGTTTCTCTGGCTTTATTATATTTTACCAGACCAGTTGTCATAAAGTATTTCAATCCTAAAAGAGTAAAGACGAATTATGAAGGGGTAATCGGTAAATGCGCTAAGGTAATTATTCCAGTTGACAATATGAGTGCAACTGGGTTGGTTGTCGTTGATGGTCAGGAATGGTCAGCAAAATCTCTTGATGGAAGTATCATTGAGAAAGACAGTAAGGTCAAGATTCAAGGAATATCAGGAGTAAAATTGATTGTGTCATTGATGGAGGAGGAGTAAAGATGAATCCAATTATTTTAATTATCATTTTAGCCTTTATTATACTTGTTGTATTAGCATCCTGTGTTAAAATTGTTCCTCAAGCACACGCTTATGTTGTTGAACGATTAGGTGGCTATCAAACCACTTGGGACGTGGGAATTCATATTAAAGCGCCATTGATTGATAAGGTTGCCAAGAAAGTTCTTTTGAAGGAACAGGTTGTAGATTTCCCGCCACAGCCAGTTATCACTAAGGATAATGTAACGATGAAGATTGATACCGTCGTATTCTTTCAGATTACCGATCCGAAGTTGTATGCATATGGTGTGGAACATCCATTAATGGCGATAGAGAATTTAACCGCAACTACCTTGAGAAATATCATTGGTGATCTGGAGTTGGATGAGACTCTGACATCCAGAGAGATTATCAATACGAAGATGCGTGTTACCTTAGATGAAGCAACGGACCCTTGGGGAATTAAAGTTACCCGTGTAGAATTGAAGAACATCATTCCTCCGGCTGCTATTCAAGACGCAATGGAGAAACAGATGAAGGCGGAGCGTGAGCGAAGAGAAGCTATTCTTATTGCTGAAGGTCAGAAAAAGGCAGCAATTCTGGTTGCGGAAGGTAAAAAGGAATCAGCAATTCTGGATGCTGAGGGCGAAAAAGAGGCAGCCATTCTTCGTGCAGAAGCGAAAAAGGAAGCCACAATTCGTGAAGCAGAAGGTCAGGCAGAAGCAATCCTTGCTGTACAGAAAGCAAATGCAGAAGGTATTCGGTTCTTGAATGAGGCATCACCGAACAATGCAGTAATCCAGCTTAGGAGCTTGGAGGCATTCGCTAAGGCAGCTGATGGAAAAGCAACCAAGATCATTATACCATCTGAGATTCAGGGTTTGGCAGGAATGGTTAAGTCCCTGACTGAAGTTGCGAAAGACGATACAGATAACTAATAACATATTAATAGAACCTGGCTCCCTCATATGCTACCGGGAAGGCAGGTTCTTTTCTGCTTTTTAATGGTCATTAAGAAAAATTTAAGATTTTACCGCTTGATAATCCGGAAGGGTTGATATATTATATTTCTATTGTAAAAATTTGATTATTTCATATGGTACGGGGGAAATATGAAAAAGATAAAGGAATTTTTAGCATCACCAAGCTTTATTATTGCATTGTTTATAGGTAAAATGGCTATTTATTACTCTTTAATAGAAGTGAATAAAATGGAAGCCATTATGATTATACTCAGTCTGTTAGTCTGGGCAGCAATATTTATTGCCTTTGGAAGAAGCGAATTGAAAAGCAAACGAATTATATTCCTGGCTGTTTATTTTCTATTCAGCCTACTGATGTTTGCAGATACAATGTATTATAATTATTATAATCAAACAGTATCCATCAAACAGCTTTGGCAGGCAAAAAGTGTGGCCGCGGTTCCAAAGAGCTTTATTGCGACCTTAATACCGGCAAGCTTTCTTCTGTTTATAGATATACCATTCGCTTATGTGAGCTTTAAAAAGCACGCTACCATAGAGAATTTACAGAAATGGCTTCCATGGCGAAAGACGAAGTACATTTTATATGTATTGACCGCTGTGGTAATTACCATAGTAGCGAATCCTTTTCATTCTGCAGCCATAGAGACTGTTAACAGTATGGAGTTTTTTACAAGCCATGTATCCGATATATATGAAACCATCTCAGATAATCTTTCCAGGGATAAGATGGAGGAAGAGGAAATACTGGAGGTACTTGAAGAAGTAGAAGAGTCGGCACCGGAGCCAGTTACTCCTCTTTACAGTAATATAGGAAAAGGGAAGAATTTAATCGTCATTCAGATGGAGGCGTTCCAGGATTTCGTACTGGGGGCAGAGTATGAAGGGCAGGAGATTACTCCAAACTTAAATAAACTGCTACAGAAGGATACCATCTATTTTGACCGGTATTATTCGAATATCGGAAAAGGAAATACCGCTGATGCAGAGTTTTCAACTTTGAATAGTCTGTATCCGATTATTGACGGGGAATGTTACCGATTGTTTGAGAATAATACCTATAATGGTTTGCCTTGGTTAATGAGGGAACAGGGATATTATTCCTTTGCAATCCATGGATATAAGGGTGAATTCTGGAACAGAGAGTATGCTTACCCGAATCAGGGTTTCCAGGATTTTTATAGTCTGGAAGATTTGAACCAGGATGAAATGATTGGTATGGGCGTATCGGATAAATCCATGTTCCGCCAGCTAATACCAATTCTGAAGGATCAGAAGGGTCCTTTCTTTACCTTTGCAATAACCCTTACAAACCACCATCCGTTTGTACTGGATGAGCAGTACCGATCACTTACCCTGGCGGAAAAGGATAAGGATACAAAGTTTGGGGATTATTTAGAGACGGTAAGGTATACGGATGATGCCATTGGCCAGTTTATTGAAGATCTGAAGACTGCAGGCTTATATGATAATACAGTTATAGCGCTTTACGGAGACCACCATGGTTTAAATTGTGGTATGGATGATGTGCTTGATCAGGTAAATGAATTTATAGGAAGAACCTATGATTATGATGAGATGTTGAATGTACCTCTCATTATCCATGTACCGGGAAGTGGTGTTAAAAATACCATTAGCACAACAGGTGGTCAAATTGATTTTATGCCAACCATTGCAAATATCATGGGTCTTACAATGGATAAAACCTATACTCTGGGTCAGGATTTGTGCAATGCAAAAGAAGGATTTGTTGCATTTACCTCATACTTGTTTGATGGCTCCTTTGCGAATAACGAAGTAATGTTCGAGATATCAAGGGAAGGAATTTTTGAAGGCAGTCGAGCTTGGAAGATTGGCACGAATGAAGAAGTCGACGCATCGTTATACAAGGACAGCTATGAGAAAGCGCTCTTGCTGAAAACGGCATCGAAGGAAATTCTGGAACAGAATTTAATTGCAAATTATATTACTCATTAGAAAACAGCTGTCATGAACGAACGTATTAAGGATCGATTTATGACAGCTGTTTGTCTCATATCGACAGATATCACATCCAAAATGTATGTAGCCTAAAGATACTCGGATGAAAATGAACAATAGTATGAATGTGAGGTGTGCGTATGATACGGGAAAGGTTTGATTTTGAAAAGGAATATGGTTTAGTTTTGGAAGGCGGCGGAGCAAAGGGTGCTTATCAAATCGGGGTATGGAAGGCTTTCCTGGAATGTGGTGTGAAAATAAAAGGAATAGCGGGAGTATCTGTGGGGGCCCTTAACGGAGCACTGATTTGCATGGGGGATTATGAAAAGGCCGTTGATATCTGGAAGAATATTAGCTATTCCCGTATCATAAATGTGGATGACAATCAGATGGAAAAGCTGATGAATCTCAGATTTAAGGAGCTGAGCCTTCAGGAGGTAAGGAAGCAAGGAAAGAGTTTTCTTACTAGTGGTGGCTTGGATGTCACTCCATTACGTCAGCTAATGGATGAAACAGTGGATGAGCAAAAGATCAGAGAATCCAATATAGAGTTTATTATGGGTACCTTTAATCTTAATAATATGAAAGAGATTGAAATAGACGCGAAAGAAGCAGAGGACGGAAGTCTTAAGGATTATCTGCTGGCCAGTGCCAGTTTTCCTTTATTCAAGAATGAAAAGCTGAATGGAGTCAAGTATCTCGACGGCGGAATTGCGAATAATGTTCCGATTGATATGCTGATTAATCGCGGCTATACGGATATCATCGTAGTAAGAATCTTCGGTATCGGAATTGAGAAAAAGGTAAAGATCCCGGAGGAGGTTCGTGTGACCTATATTGCTCCAAAAACTAATCTATGTAATGTTCTTGAGTTTAATCGGAAAAAAGCGATCCGGAATATAACTCTTGGATACTACGATGCACTTCGCATTCTGAAGGCTTTGGCAGGGAATGATTATTATATTGAATCAAACAGAATTGAGAGTGAATATTTGGCATCCCTCGCTAATATGGATGAGGAACAGATGAAGGATTTATTCATGCAGCACAAACATGAGGGGAATGTGTATGCTGTGAGTCTGCGTAAGCTTACTCAGGAGCTTTACCCCAGGGTAGCCAATATGTTAAAGCTTGCGAAGAACTGGGACTATAGTGATTTGTATTATGGGATTTTGGAATACTGTGCTAAGAAGCTTAGGATATCAAGATATCGAGTATATACAGAATCGGAATTTTGTAAGCTGTTAATGGACAAGATGGAGAATACAGAGTTAACAGTGAATGAAGTATCGAAGAAACCGGACCTCATAATGTCCTTGGGGAAAGCAATAGTAAAGAATATAGTTATCACATAAATTACGCCAATATAATTACAGTAAGACTTAATTGGGTGATTCAATATTTATATCTTGACAATTTTGCTTATATGTCATAATGTATAAATACACAATACAAAGTATAAATATAAATTGACTGTAAATTTATTAAGTGAAAATATTATTTATATTGAGCGTAAGAGCAACGCAGAGGGAGGTTCTATGAATTTAAAGGGACGTAGTTTTTTAACACTAAAGGATTTTACACCGGATGAGATTTTATATCTTCTGGACTTGGCAGCAGACTTAAAGAGTAAGAAAAAACAAGGCATTACAGGGAATAGTCTTAAGGGAAAGAATATTGCATTAATATTTGAAAAACCCTCTACAAGGACTCGCTGCGCTTTTACCATAGGCTGTATTGATGAAGGAGGACATCCTGAATATCTGAGTAAGGATGATATTCAGCTTGGATATAAGGAAAGCGTGGAGGATACTGCTCGTGTTCTTGGACGTATGTTTGATGGTATTGAATTCCGTGGTTTTAAGCAGGAAACTGTGGAGAAGCTAGCCAAATATAGCGGAGTTCCGGTATGGAACGGTTTAACTGACACATATCACCCTACGCAAATCCTGGCTGATTTCTTGACTTTGCAGGAGCAGTTTGGTAAGCTTAATGGGTTAAAACTTGTTTATGTCGGCGATGGACGAAATAATATGGCAAATAGTTTGATGATAGGTTCAACAAAGCTGGGGATACATTTTACAATCCTGGCACCGAAGGAGCTATGGCCGGAGCAGTCACTGATTCAGCAATGTGAAGAATATGCAAAGAATTCTGGCAGTAAAATCGAGATTTCAGATAACTTGGATGCTGTTAATGAAGCGGATGCAGTATATACGGATGTCTGGTGTTCCATGGGTGAGGAAGACCTGGCAGCGGAACGTGTAGCGATATTAAAGCCCTATCAGGTGAATGCTGCTTTATTGGCAAAATCCAATAAGCCCGGAACGATTCTACTGCATTGCTTACCCGCTGTAAAAGGCAATGAGGTTACGGAGGAAGTGTTCGAGAAGTTTGCAGATATCATCTTTGATGAGGCAGAAAATCGAATGCACACAATTAAAGCAGTTATGGTAGCAACTTTGGGTAATTTATAGTCCGGGGTGATCCATTTGAATAAATTTAGAAAATTCATAGAGGAATTACTGAAGAAAACGGATATTGTGGTGATGATACTTACCATTGTGCTAGTGATATCCATTTTCTTCGTATTTCAATATCCGAATGATCAATGGCCTATTATTTCTGCCTGTGCTTCAGGTGGACTGATGAACATTCTGACTGGTCTGAAACAGACTAAGAATCCGAGTAAAAAATCAAGTGGAATGACTTTTGTAATGCTGGGAGTAATCATTGTCATACTAGGATTTATTCTTGCCGGAATGGTTAAGGACGCATAAGCCGATCTAAAGCAGAGAGAAGGAGTTTATTCATGTATCAGGAAAATATCGTGTTATGTGCAAGCAGTGCCTATGAGAAAAAGTTCTGGCTGAATGATGATTTTAAAGCGTTACCGGAGCAAATTAAACAAGAGCTGAAAATAATGTGTGTACTATTTACGGAGGATGTGGGTGGAATTCTCTCTTTGGAATTTGAAGAGGACGGAACCCTGATCCTAAAGGTAGATTCGGATGAGAATGATTATTTATATGATGAGATAGGTAGCGTTCTGAAAATCAAGCAAATACAAAGAGAGAAAGCGGAGCTGTTGGAAGCGCTGGAACTTTATTTTAAAGTGTTTTTTCTTGGAGAAGATGCCTCAAAACTGCTATAATTCATGACAATAGAAAGTTCGCAAAGTGTACTTTCTTTTGTAGATTGTTTTCTGATTGAATGGAGGAAATTATGTTATTAGTAATCGATGTGGGTAATACTAATATTACATTAGGTGTATTTGAAGAGCTTAATTTAAAAGCAAATTTCCGTCTTCATACCAATACCGCTCGAACCTCGGATGAATATGGTCTGGTATTGTGCGATCTGCTAAAGGCAAAAAATATCCGGTTAGAAGATATTACTTCGGTTACGATTGCCTCAGTAGTACCAAAGATCATGCATTCTCTTGTGTCCGGTATCATAAAGTACTTAAATATAACGCCATTAATCATTGGCATTGGTACCAAGACCGGTATAAAGGTTGTTACAGCGAATCCGAAGGAAATCGGTGCAGACAGAGTGGTTGACGCCGTAGCTGCATATGAAATCTATGGAGGGCCGGTTCTTGTCATTGACTTTGGTACCGCAATAACCTACGATTTGATTACTGCGGATGGTTCATTCATTGCCGGTGTTACTAGTCCGGGCTTACGGATCTCAGCGGATGCCTTATGGAATCAGACAGCCAAGCTTCCTGAGATTGAGATTGCGAAGCCGGATTCTATTTTAGCAAAGGACACCGTTACCAGTATGCAGGCAGGCTTGATATACGGGTGTATTGGACAGACAGAATACATTGTAAAACGAATGCTTCACGAATCGAAAATTGAGAACTGTCGAGTGGTAGCAACGGGAGGCTTGGGTAAAATTATTGCAGAATCCACCAATGTAATCCAAGTCTATGATCCGCACTTAACCTTAAAGGGATTAAAGATTATCAGCGAAAAAAATAAGGGGATAAAATAGATTGAATAAATTCGGTAAATATAGTGGAGAAGAAATATGAACTTTCGTATAGGAAATGTTAAGTTGGATGGAAATATAGTTCTGGGACCGATGGCAGGCGTTACGGACCTGCCTTTTCGTATGCTGTGTAAGGAACAGGGAGCCGACCTTGTTTATACGGAGATGGTAAGTGCGAAGGGAATCCAGTTTAATAATAAAAATACAGAGAATCTCCTTTATATTAATGAGGAGGAACGACCAGCTGCATTACAGCTCTTTGGATCAGATCCTGATATCCTCAGTGAGACAGCAAAACGAATTGAAGAACGTAACTTTGATATTCTGGACATCAATATGGGGTGTCCCGTCCCTAAGGTAGTTAATAACGGAGAAGGATCGGCGTTAATGAAAAATCCAAAATTGATTGGGGAGATTGTTCGAAAAGTATCCTCTGCCATAAAGAAGCCGGTAACAGTCAAAATCCGTAAAGGGTTTAGTGAGGATAATATCAATACGATTGAAGTCGCGAAGATTGCAGAAGAGAATGGAGCTGCAGCAGTAGCTGTACATGCCCGCACCAGAGAGCAATATTACAGTGGAAAAGCGGATTGGTCCATTATACGCGCGGTGAAGGAGGCTGTGTCAATTCCAGTGATTGGAAGCGGCGATGTCTTTAGCCCAGAGGACGCGAAGCAAATGATAGAGCAGACCAATTGCGATGCAATTATGCTTGCAAGGGGAACCAGAGGGAATCCCTGGCTGTTTGCACAGATTAAGGCATATCTTGAGAAAGGGGTTCTTATTCCGAAGCCGGCATTTCAAGAAGTAAAAGAGATGATACTTCGACATGCAGCACTTTCTGTGGATTACAAGGGCCTTTATACTGGAATCCGAGAGATGCGTAAGCATGTCGCTTGGTATACCACTGGCTATCCCGGTTCTGCCAAGCTTCGTAATAGAGTAAATGAGATTAATTCAATGGAGGACCTGGAGCAGTTACTGGAGGAATACCAAAATTTTATTGAAAAATAAACAAACAAAGATGATAATTATCTCATATCTTATATAATAGTAACAAATCTGATTTCTTACAATAAAAAATGATTGATTTTTTTTAAAATTAGGATATAGTATATTTACAGAAAAGACAAATGTATGCCATAGAAAAACATAATGGGAGGAATGGATATGGGTAAGTTAAGAGTCGGCATTCTTGGTGGTACCGGTATGGTAGGCCAAAGATTTATCTCGTTATTGGAGAATCATCCTTGGTTTGAGGTTGTAGCAGTAGCTGCAAGTCCAAGAAGTGCTGGTAAGACCTATGAGGAAGCAGTAGGAGCTCGTTGGAAGATGGCTACTCCTATGCCGGAAAACGTAAAAAAGCTTATTGTAATGAACGTGAATGACGTTGCTGAGGTTAGCAAAAAAGTTGATTTTGTATTCAGCGCTGTGGATATGACAAAGGATGAGATAAAGGCAATCGAGGAAGCATATGCGAAGGCAGAAACTCCGGTTGTGTCAAATAACAGTGCACATAGATGGACACCTGACGTTCCTATGTTAGTTCCAGAGCTTAATCCGGAGCACTTAGAGGTAATTGAAGCGCAGAAGAAGCGTCTTGGTACCAAGAGAGGCTTTATCGTAGTAAAACCGAACTGTTCCATTCAAAGCTATACGCCTGCATTACATGCATTAAGAGAGTTTGGTCCTAAGCTTGTGGTTGCAACTACGTACCAGGCTATCTCAGGTGCAGGAAAGAACTTTGCTGATTGGCCGGAGATGGTGGATAACGTAATCCCTTACATCGGTGGCGAAGAAGAGAAGAGCGAACAGGAACCACTTAGAATCTGGGGTAAGGTAGAGAACGGACAGATTGTTAAGGCTGATGGTCCTGTGATTACTACGCAATGTATTCGTGTCCCTGTAACGGATGGTCATACCGCTGCTGTATTTGTTAATTTTGAAAAGAAGCCAACTAAGGAACAGATACTAAAGGCATGGGCTGAATTTAAAGGAATTCCTCAGGAGTTGAACTTGCCAAGTGCTCCAAAGCAGTTTATCAAATATTTTGAAGAAGATAATCGCCCTCAGGCTAAGCTTGACCGTGACTATGAGAACGGTATGGGGATATGCTTAGGAAGACTTCGCGAAGACACTGTATTCGATTATAAGTTTGTAGGCTTGTCACATAATACAGTTCGCGGTGCTGCAGGTGGCGGTGTACTTACTGCAGAGTTGTTAAAGGCACAGGGTTATATTACTGAGAAATAACAACGAAGAGTAGTTGTTGTATCAAAACCATTATAAACAACTAAATGAAAGAGGCTTCATTCAATATTCGATACACTGGTTTAACGATATAACGCTCGTCAGTGTGATAGATATATTGAATGTAGCCCCTTATATTATTGTATAGAGAACATTTCGAATTTAAAACTCTTACTTGTATCAGGTTCAGGTTAAACTTTCTATGAAACAGGTGAACCTTGGTGGTGTGATGTCTTATCTATTGCTGAAATAGATATCGTACAAATTCTGCGGTATTTTCTTTGTGCTGGTAATTTGCTACGATACCGAGAATATATGGATCATCGTTAATGGCATTTTTCTTAAACAGATCCGTATCGGATAAATAAATTCCATACACATCCTTGGAATCCAAGTCCTCATCCGTGTTGCTGAAATAGAAATAATCCGTTAAGGAACTGTAAATATCGGTTGGTAGTTGTTCCGTTAGCTTCGTAAAGTATCCATTATAAGCATAGTCTTTAAATAAGGATTCAGGAGCGATCACTACATCGATTTCTTTTACAGCAATGCGTGTTGTGAAAACCTGTTGCATACTTAAAGCGTATTCCGGTGCTCCGTTAAAATAATAGGTTGGATTTATTTCAACACGTTCTTTCTTGGGGTTTAATTCAAGGTGTGAGGAAAAATCCTCAGCGTATTGGGACCATAAGTCTTCCGATATGGAATTATTGATTATTGCTGCATAGAATTGGGTCTCTATATCAGGAGTAAAAATCTGAATAATGGTATATACGAGTAATCCGATAACCGCAATAGTTACGATTGCATGAAACTTATAATATTCCCAGAGATATGGTAATCGCTCCTTAAAAGGCATATTTTTAAGCTTTTCTTTTTCTGTCATATTTTTTCTAGGTTTATATATTTCTGCATCTTCATTTAAAACAGTTTGCTTTGGCATAAAAGCTACCTCACTTTATTTCTCATAATAAGTTTTGGCAGATAAATATCAACAGGGTTATTTTGTGATATTTGCCGTCTTTCATTAGTTTATCATAGTATGTTATATAAAAAAAGAAAATTCTTATAAAATATCTCTTAAAAAAGGGTTCGATGTAAAAGTTGACAAAACAAGGAATGTTTATTATGCTTAATGGGAAATACTGTAACAATATTACTAAAAGTGTTAAGTGTTAAGAGGTATAAATAGGCCTGATATAAGCTCTCAGGTGGGCAACAGCAACGTGTTTCGATAGCTCGAGCTCTTGTTAAAGCACCACAGATAATCCTAGCCGATGAGCCAACAGCTGCCCTAGATCATAATACTAGTATCGAGGTTCTTCGTGTAATTGAAAAAATAGTAAAAAAAGGTGCTACCATGATAATGGTGACCCATAATGAGGAAATTGCCAGAATGGCAGATCGAATTGTGAGAATAAAGGATGGAGTTGTTTTTAGTATTAAGGAAAATGAACATCCTAGTCTTGCGGATGAGTTGGAATGGTAAAGGGGCATAGGATGAAAAAGATACATGTTATAGAGACAATTAGCAGAATCAGAAAAACAAAAGTAACATTTCTTTCTATTATGATAGTAGTAAGTCTGGGTATAGCAGCATATCTGGGCATTAGTTTTGCTGAAAAGTCCATGAAAAGTACTGGAAATGAGTATTTTAATCAGCAGAAATTCCATCATATTCAGATTAATTACGCATATGGAATTGATGATGACGATTTGCAGGAAATTAAAAAAATTAAGAATGTAGATATAGCAGAAGGCGGTTATACCACGACAGGTTTTTTATCGTTGGCAGATGAAAAACGTCTTGTGACCGTTCAAAATTATACCACAACGCTTGATTTGGCTACAGTGGTAGAAGGTCGATTGCCTGAAAGTCAAAACGAAATAGCAATTGAGGCATTAATGAATGAAGAGGATGGAGTTAAAATAGGCGATGTCCTTACAATAGACTGTACGGAAGAGAATGGAGACAATTATCTTAAGGAACAGGAATTTACAGTAGTTGGTATCGTCCAACATCCATCTTACACATGCAATTATGTACATAGCCGTCGAGGGGTAAGTACAAAAGGATATGGAAATTGCCAAAATTTTTTTTTAGTCTCACGAGATGCATTTGATATAGAAAAACTGGATCATTGTTACAGTAGCATATATGTCTGGTCTGATAAGCTGACAGCGTTCAATTGCTTTTCAGAAGATTATATAAATGCATGTGATAGCTTGATTGAGGAAATTGATACCGTATCGGTGAAACGTTCTGATAATCGTTATGAGGAAATTGTAACCGAAATAAATGATGCTATTGCAGAGGGAGAGCAACAACTGGAGGAAGCACATACTTCTCTCAAAGAAGCCGGTTTTGAAATAAGGTATGGAGAAAAGAACATTGAATCTTATGAAACCGAAATTTCAAATTATGAAGATATTGATACTCCCGAGAGTCAGCAAAGATTAGTAGTAGTAAATAGTAAGTTGGAGGAAGCTAGGAAAAAGCTTTCTGAGAGTAAGAAAGAATATGAGACGGCAGAAGTTGATTATAATAAGGCCGAAAAAGAGATTGCAGATGCAAAAGCAGATAGAGATAGCCTTGTAAATATAAAGTGGTCGGTATTAACGAGACATGCCAATATTAGCTACGCCATGTTTGAAGATAACGCAGACGGTCTTGGTAAGTTAAGTATGAGTTTTGCACTTGTTTACATCATCGTAGCCTTAATGGTGTGTTATTCTTCAATCGGCCGAATGATCGTAGAACAACGATATATCATAGGAACACAAAAGGCGTTAGGATATCGTAAAGGTGAGATTTTACGAAAATATCTTATATATTCGACTTTATGTACGATTATTGGCAGTGCAATTGGTTTGTTAACAGCGATTTTTGCAATAGAAGATCTAGCATTACATAGCTATGAACCAATTTATTTTATTAAATTATTGTAAATATTATTGCCAGACGCCGCATCAAGTACTTACCACTGAACAATGTTGATGCAGCAGATTAAATGTCAAGGGCGGATAAACTGCCTTCATACGGAAGATTGTTTATGTTAAGGACCTAGTAAATAGCAATTGAGATGAAAACATTATATTTTATTTTTTTTGCTACAGATCACATATAGCCTAAATTTTAGCTACAAAAAAGCAGAAATTATGACAATATGAGATTTGTAGTGTTTTTTTGTACGATTTTAAACTGTAATTGTTGAAATAGATACGATGGTATAATATAATGTCTTTGGCGAGTACAAATAGTAATAAGGAGGATATTTTATGCAATATGGTTATTTTGATGATTCAAGGAAGGAGTATGTTATAACAACACCGACAACTCCATATCCCTGGATCAATTATTTGGGGTCTCAGGAGTATTTCTCATTAATTTCAAATACTGCCGGAGGCTATTGTTTTTACAAGGATGCTAAGCTAAGAAGAATTACCCGATATCGTTACAACAATGTTCCCTTAGACCTTGGCGGTGGACATTATTATTACATTAATGATAATGGCGATGTATGGTGTCCTGGATGGGCTCCGGTAAAAGCAGAATTGGATCGTTACGAGTGCAGACATGGTATGGGATATACTAAGATTACTGGTGCTCGTGGTGGTTTAGAGACAGAGGTTACTTATTTTGTTCCGTTGAATACCAATGCAGAGATACATAAGGTAGTTGTAAAGAATACATCCGGACAAAAGAAGCAGGTTAAATTATTTTCTTTTGTTGAGTGGTGTTTATGGAATGCCTGGGATGATATGACCAACTTCCAGAGAAATTACAACACCGGTGAGGTTGAGATCAAGGGTTCAGTTATCTACCATAAGACTGAGTATAAGGAAAGACGTGACCATTATGCATTCTTCTCCGTTAATGCTCCGATAGCCGGATTTGATTCCGATCGTGAAAGCTTTATGGGTACCTATAATGGTTTCCATAATCCTCAGGTAGTATTCGAGGGTAAGCCAAGTAATTCTGTAGCAGATGGATGGCACCCTATTGCATCTCATTGCCTGGAGGTTCAATTAGAGCCAGGTGAGACAAAGGAATATGTATTTGTATTAGGATATGTAGAGAATGCCTTCGAAGAGAAATTCGAGAGCAAGAATGTGATAAATAAAAAGAAAGCAGAAGCAATGATTGAGAAATTCTCCACAACAGCTGCTGTGGATAAAGCATTGGCTGAGCTTGCTGAGCACTGGGACAACCTATTAGGAAAGATTAAACTGGAACATGAGGATGATAAGCTGAATCGTATGGTTAACATATGGAATCAGTATCAATGTATGGTTACCTTCAACCTTTCCAGAAGTGCCTCCTATTTTGAGTCCGGTATTGGTAGAGGAATGGGCTTCCGTGATTCCAATCAGGATTTACTTGGTTTCGTTCATCAAATTCCGGATCGTGCAAGAGAGAGAATTATCGACCTGGCATCTACTCAGTTGGAGGATGGTGGAGCATACCATCAGTATCAGCCGCTTACGAAGAAAGGAAACGATGAAATCGGAGGTAATTTCAACGATGACCCGTTATGGCTGGTGCTTGCGGTTGTAGCTTACATTAAGGAAACCGGTGATTTCTCCATACTGGATGTTATGACACCATTTGATAATGATGAGTCAAAGAGTACACCACTTTCGGATCACTTAAAACGTTCCATGGACCATGTTATTAATAATTTAGGACCGCATGGACTTCCTCTAATTGGACGTGCTGACTGGAATGACTGCCTCAACCTTAACTGTTTCTCCACCACACCGGGAGAGTCCTTCCAGACTACAACCAGTAAGGATGGCAGGGTAGCAGAATCCGTTATGATAGCTGGAATGTTCTGCTATATCGGCGATGAGTACGTTACCTTAATGGAAAAGGTGGGTAATCAGAAGGAAGCGGACCGTATCAGAAAAGAAGTTATTAAGATGCGTGAAGTAGTTATGAAGGATGGTTGGGACGGTTCCTGGTTCTTACGTGCCTATGACGATTTCGGCAAGAAGATCGGTAGCAATGAGAACGAGGAAGGTAAGATATTTATCGAGTCCCAGGGTCTGTGTATCATGGGTAACTGTGGTACTGAGGATGGCAGTGCGATCAAAGCCTTAGATGCTGTGGAAGAGAGACTTGGAACAAAGTATGGTCTTGTACTTCAAAATCCTGCATTTACCAAATATTATGTTGAGTATGGTGAAATTTCCACATATCCTGCAGGCTACAAAGAGAATGCGGGTATCTTCTGCCATAACAATGCATGGATTATGTGTGCGGAAGCTCAGATGGGCAGAGGAGATAAGGCATTTGATTATTATACAAGAATTGCACCTGCATATACAGAGGAGTATTCTGAAATTCATCGTACAGAGCCTTATTGCTACTCACAGATGGTTGCAGGTAAGGATGCTAAGCGTCATGGTGAAGCAAAGAACTCCTGGTTGACCGGTACGGCTTCCTGGAACTTTGTTGCCATATCTCAATACATTCTGGGAATTATTCCAGAGTATGATGGATTAAAAATTGATCCTTCCATTCCGAAGAAATGGGATGGTTATAAGGTAACACGTGAGTTCAGAGGTGATGTATACGACATTACCATTAAGAACCCTAACCATGTATCCAAGGGTGTTGCGAAGATGATCGTTGACGGTAAGGAAGTACAGGGTAATATCATTCCTTTAGCCGGAGACAAGAAGACACATAAGGTAGAGGTTGTATTAGGATAATTTAATAGGTAATTATAAGGAGCTGTGACAGGGGTAGCGAGATATGGAATGGTCATCCATGATAACTCGGGAGACATATCACAGCTCCTTTTTTGATAGCTTGGATGTGTAATCTACATGATATCTGTTGATGGGGACGACTGAGGTTGTTAGATTGTCTAAATATTGTAAACCATCTCATAATGTGATATAACGTATTTATGTCTATTGTCGCTTGCTTAGGGCTAGGAGGATGGTATGAAGAAAATATTAAAATTTTTTCCATTAACTTTACCGATTTTGGCTTCCATAGGAATTTCTATTGTGGTTTCCGTGATAGGTATTATTATGTATATGGCAATTAAAGTAATATATATCGTCAATACGGAGCAAATGAAGGGATATCACCTCAGTATATCCAATTTAATGAATGATCTTATAAATGTTCCGGTACTGTTTACTGATATATGCAGTATGATTATCCCGATTGCCTGGGTTATTATCTTTTATTTCTGGTATAGAAAGCTAATGAAGGGCGAGACTATGGTTAATAAGCAGGTATTCGAAAAGAAGAACCTTATCTATTTAGCTTTATTAGCCATCGGACAGCAATTGTTTATATGTGGTATTATGAATATTATACTACCGCATTTTGAAGAACTGGCAAAACAATATGAAGAGCTTATGGAGTTAATGAGTGATAATCTGGCTATACAAATCATTACGGCGGTAATTCTTGCACCCATATCCGAGGAGCTGATCTGTAGAGGTGTTGTTTTTAAGATGGCTACTCGTACCTACTCATTTATAACAGCAAATATATTACAGGCCTTTTTATTCGGAGTACTCCATATGAATATTGTCCAAGGGATATATGCATTCATCGGAGGCATTTTTTTGGGGTATGTATGTTATAAATACCAGTCCATTATCGCATCCATGGTGTTGCATCTGATGTTTAATGCGATTAGCTTCGTACTCTATAACCCCACTACTTTATATATGAACATTTTATATTCCATAGTAGGAGCTGTTATAATAGGCTTTGCTTATCTGAGAATCAAAAAGGTAGATGTTATTTCGCTTGAGAAGGTATCAATGGATGTGAGCTTGTAAAGTACATTCATGTTCCCTCGATGGAAAGGAGAAAAATTGAAAAGACTAGCTAGATACTTGATGGGAGTTCTGCCTTATTTTGTTGCTGAAGCGATACAGATTGTATTTGTCAGTATAGCAATGTTTGGGTATTCATTTATTATGGAATTTAACGCAGGCTACGAATTGCTGAGAGATTATCAGGACGAAGTGGTATATTTCATTTCTGTCCTTGGTGTAGCAATATGCGGAGTTGTATTTTTCTTCTGGTATCAATTTGAGATCCATGGAGAGGAACGGGGAAACCTCAAGCAGGTTTTTCAGGTGAAAAACATGATATTATTCGCATTACTGGGGATTAGGATCCAGTTATTTATGACCGGGATAATGAGACTGGTAAGACCATATTTTACAGATACCTTTGAGAACTATGGTCAAACGATGGAGAACCTGACCAGTGGAAATACATTTATAGTAATTTTACTATTGGTAGTGATTGCGCCGATTACGGAGGAATTGATATTTCGTGGTGTCATCTTATTGAAAACCAGGAGGGAAATTGTATTCCTGGGAGCCAATATCCTTCAATCTATTTTATTCGGTATTTATCATATGAATATCGTTCAGGGAATTTATGCTGCACTGATCGGCTTTATTCTTGGTATTATCGTTAAACGCTATCAAACCATTGTGGCACCGGTTCTTTTACATATGCTGATTAATGCCAGTTCCCTTCTTACTGTGTTCTTTCCGGCAGGGACATTATCATACCTGATTATGACGATTATGGGAGGAATCTTGGTAATCATAACTTTGTATGTAATAAATCCATTAAGAAAAGCAGATATTATTACTGATACGATGAAATGATAAAATTACTAATTTTTTCTTGCAATTTTATACAAGATATAATATTATTCAAATTGCAACTAAATAATGAGAGTGATTTCATAGTGAGGAGTGAAGCCATGAGAAAACGTACAACAGTGATCTTACTATTTATTACGTTAATTTCTATTGCACTCTACGGATGTAGTGGCGATAAGAAGGAGACGAATCAAAGCAATACTCCTGCAGATGAAAGTCAATCTTCTACCGAGACCGCCAAGGGGGAACCCACTTATGGTGGTACGGTCACAGTAGGAATAACCCAGGATTTAGATAGTCTTGACCCGCACAAAGCAATGTCGGCAGGAACTAAAGAGGTTTTATTCAACATTTTTGAAGGCTTAGTTAAGCTTGATAAGGATGGAAATTTAGTTCCAGCTGTAGCAGAGAAATATGAGATTTCCGACGACGGTATGGTGTATACCTTTACACTGAGAGACGGTGTGAAATTTCATAATGGAAACCCTGTTACAGTAGAGGATATCGTATATTCTATTAAACGAAGCGCCGGGCTGCTGGAAACTGTTGATCCGACAGTTCTTGTAGAATCGGTGCTTACCGCTATTTCTGAGGTTAATATTGTGGATGAGAAGACAATTGAACTTCGTCTCAGCAGGGCAGATACGGAATTACTTCCATATCTCACCTGTGCAATCGTTCCCGCGAATTATGCACAGCTGGATACGAAACCAATTGGTACAGGTCCATTTCAATTCGTATCCTATGAGCCATTAAAGAGTATTGTAATGAAGAAATTTGATGATTATTATGTATCCGGAGTTCCCTATCTCGATGAGGTAACATTCAAAATATCAGCCAATACGGATGCAGCATTCTTAGAGCTGAATGCAGGTTCCATCGATATTTTACCGTATATTACGGATGCACAGGCAAGCCAGCTGCCGGAAGGATATCGTCTTCAGACAGGTAGCATGAACCTGATTCAGGGACTGTTTTTAAATAACGAGAGAGCACCATTTGATAATAAACTGGTGCGACAGGCTCTCTGCTATGCAATTGACCGACAGGCGGTTATTGATATGGTGGCAGGAGGCAGAGGAGATGTCATTGGCACCAATATGTTCCCTGGGTTTAAAAAGTATTATGCTTCCGAGCTTAGCGAAGTATATCAATATAACCCTCAGAAGGCAAGGGAGCTGTTGAAGGAAGCGGGATATCCTGATGGTGTTGATTTTGTGATTACAGTACCTTCTAATTATCAATACCATGTGGATACGGCTCAAATTGTGGTAGAACAATTAAAGGAATCCGGATTCCGTGCAGAGATACAGCTGATTGAATGGGCCAGCTGGTTGTCTGACGTATATAAAGGAAGAAATTATCAAGCCACTCTGTCAGGACTGGCAGCAGAATTGGCACCTAAGAAAGCACTGGATCGATTTTGTTCCGATGCAGATAATAACTTTATGAATTATAAGAATGAAGAGTTTGATCGCATTTATCAGGAAGCAGAAATGAAGGTTGATGAGGAGGATAAAATTGCATTGTGTAAACAATTACAAACAATGCTTACGAAGGATGCCGTTGCAGCATTTATTCAGGATCCTCATCAGATGACAGCAATCAATAAAAAGCTGGATGGTTATACTTATTATCCGATCTATGTACAGGATATGTCACTGGTGTATTATACTTCCAGTGGTGAATAGAGGATTAAGAAAGGGGTGGAAGTAGATGAAGTATATATTAAAAAAAGGAATTACTCTCATTATAACACTTTTTATAGTATCCATCTTTACTTTCACCATGTTTCAGGTCATTCCCGGAGATAGCGCTTTATCTGCTCTGGGAATGTCTGCAACAGAGCAACAGCTAGAGGATTATCGGGAAGCAATGGGACTGAACAAAAGCCTTCCCATTCGATATGGTATCTGGTTATCCAAAGCAATAACAGGTGATTTTGGTACCTCGGTACAATATAAAATGCCGGTTAGCCAATTAATTCGTGACCGTTTGCCGGTAACCATCTGGCTTGCGGTCATATCTTTTATATTGATTATTATTGTTTCATTGCCCTTAGGGATTGTGAGTGCTAAGAAGAAGAACCATCCATCTGATCACGTTATTACAACCTTAACTCAGGTTAGTATGGCAATTCCAGCTTTTTTTCTGGGTATGATACTGTCCTATATATTTGGAGTTATCCTAAAATGGTTTACACCCGGTAAGTATGTCAGCTATTCGGAGAGCTTTACAGGTTTTCTCTCTTTCATGATATTTCCGGCAATTGCTATCGCAATTCCAAAGATTGCAATGCTGGTAAAATTCCTTCGAAGCTCTATTCTGAGACAGATGAAGCTGGATTATGTCAGAACAGCCAGAAGTAAGGGAATGAAGGAACAGGATATTTTATATAAGCATGTTCTCAAGAATGCCTTAATTCCGGTAATAACTTTTCTGGCAATGATGTTGGCAGATATTATGGCAGGCGCTATTCTGATTGAACAGGTTTTTAATCTGCCCGGCCTGGGAAGAACATTACTGGTGGCTATATCAAACAGGGACTTTAATGTGGTACAAGCCATCATTTTATATATTGCTACGGTAGTAATTGGAATAAACTTTGCAGTTGACCTTCTCTATCAAAGAATTGATCCGAGAGTCAATGTGAAAAACAGCTAACAGAGGATTGGGTATGAAAAAAGCAGAGGGTAAATATAACAGTAACTTTATAGTTGGATGCATCATGGTCGGATTGGTATTACTATTTGTAATTATTGGTCGGATACATACACCCTATGACCCTAATAAGATGAACGCGGCATTAAAAAACATGGGACCCACGCTATCACATCCCTTTGGAACAGATAATTTTGGCAGGGACATCATGAGCCGTGTGATGGAGGGGGCGGGTATTACATTTTTGATCGCTATAATAACGGTTATGATTGGTGCCACAATAGGGACGATATTAGGAGCGATAACAGGATATTATGGGGGCTTGCTGGATGAGATATTAATGAGAATTAATGATGGTGTAACCTCCTTTCCCAGTATTCTTCTTGCATTAATATTTGTAAGTGCATTGGGACCAGGTACTTATAATGTAGTGCTTGCGCTGGGCATCATTTTTGTTCCCAGCTATGCCAGGGTGGTACGAAGCGAGTATATTGTTCTTCGGGAAATGGATTTTGTGAAGAATGCAAAGCTTATGGGAGCCGGAGACCTTCGTATTATGTTCCTGCATATCCTTCCGAATACCCGTAAAATTCTATTGCCATCCCTGCTCATTGGCTTTAATAATGCGGTACTTGCAGAAGCAGGTATGAGTTATCTTGGATTGGGTGTACAGCCGCCGGATCCCAGTCTTGGCCGTATGCTATCTGAAGCACAGGCATATATATTGAATGCTCCATGGTATGCCTTGGCACCCGGATTATTAATTGTATTTACCTTATTAGGCGTCAGCCTGTTGAGTGGAGGGCTATCAGATGAAGACTAACACCTTACTTAGTGTAGAAAACCTTACGATTGGTTTCTCTGAACATAATTCTATAGTCCCTGTAGTGGATCATGTCTCATTTACAATGGAGGAGGGAGAAATCATAGGTATTGTGGGCGAATCCGGTTCCGGTAAAAGTATGTCTTCCCTGGCCATAATGAGTCTGCTACCAAAGGATGCAAGGGTTATGGAAGGTAAGATTCTATTTGACGGTAAAGATATCCTGACCTCATCCTTGGAGGAGCAGAGAGCCTTAAAGGGAACACATATGGCCATGATTTTTCAGGAGCCCATGACTTCATTTAATCCAGTGCTCACCGTAGGTGCTCAAGTGGAGGAAATGCTCCGCTTGCACGAAACATGTGATCCGACAGAGTATAAAAACAGAACCATTGCAATAATGAAGGAAGCAGGCCTGCTTGAGGCTGAGGACATATATCATAAATATCCCCATCAATTATCTGGTGGAATGAGGCAAAGAGCTATGATTGCCATGGCCATGATTGCCGGACCTAAATTACTGATTGCGGATGAACCAACTACGGCACTGGATGTTACCATTCAGAAGAAAATCATCATGCTGTTAAAGGAGATCAATCAAAGGCACGGTACGGCTATCTTATTTGTATCCCATGATCTGGGCGTTATTACTAGCATCTGCAACAGAGTACTTGTAATGAAAGATGGAAGAATTGTAGAACAGGGAATTGCGAAAGAGCTTTTTCTAAATCCGAAAACAGAATATACCAAAATGCTAATTGAGGCAGCACCAGTCACCTGGATGAGCCAGCTTATGAAACCAGTGAAGGACAGTGAGGACTTTGATCAAGAGAAGAACAAAGATGGAGTGTCTGTAACAGAAGCCAACCGGGAAAATGCCTTAGTCAGTGTTGAAAATCTGAATGTATATTATAGAGAGCACGGAAAGAGAGTTTTCTCTTCCTCGAAAGCCAAACATGTTGTTAAGAATGCTTCCCTACAAATCATAAAAGGGGAAGTACTTGGTATTGTTGGTGAGAGTGGCTCCGGTAAAACAACTCTTGCAAAGGCCATTGCAGGGCTGATACGGGATACTGAGGGTGTAGTAAGGTGGAATTATGATGGAGCGATAGAAGGAATTACAAGATACAATCGTCCCCAGATGGTATTTCAGGATCCGTATGGAAGCTTGAATCCATCGAAAAGGGTAGACTGGATTCTGCAGGAACCGTTACGGATACAGGGCGGATATACCAAGAAGGAAAGACAGGCAAAGGTTATCGAGATAATACAACAGGTAGGATTATCGAAGGAGCATCTTAATCGATATATGTCACAGCTTAGTGGGGGACAGAGACAGAGAGTTGCTATCGCCGCAGCGCTTATTTTAAACCCGGAACTCATTATATTGGATGAACCGGTCTCTGCCCTGGATGTTACCATTCAGGCACAAATTTTAGAATTATTAAAGCACCTTCAAAAGAAGTACCATTTATCTTACTTATTCATATCCCACGACTTAAACGTTGTCTATCAGATATGTAACAGAATATGCGTCATGCACGAGGGAGAAATCATCGAAACCAGAGATCGAACGGAATTCTTTCGTAATCCAGATAAAGAATATAGCCGTTTGCTCCTAGAATCCACACTACCTACTGAATTCTAGAGGATTAGAGGATAGGAATATAACAAGAAGCGAGAATATATATCAGCCGGTACTTGAGCTCTGTTTTTTAGAGCTCTATGTATCGGCAAATAAGAGAGGATAGGAGAGAGTCGGGAGCTGGAAATATATCCATAGCGGAGTATTTGCACGCGTCGGTACTTAGGCTCTGTTCTTGTTCTTTAGAGCCTTATGTACCGCTACGCAGTGCAACTTAGTGGAAACGGCTTCGCGGCGGATATACTTCCAGCTCCCGACTCTTCCTATCCTCTCTTATTTTAATGAAACATAACAGTTTCGAAAGTTTGGTATTGACAATTGTCGATGGAGATGTTACAATATCTACGCTGTGAGTATTGTATGACAATATTTGCAAGGAAAAGAAGAGAATCCATCTCTCACCCATAGCGTAAAATTATTTTACTGTGACCGGGTTATGGCTTATGAATTTATACAGTATCTTTTTTTAAGATATTAGTGTAGCAGAGTATGCAGGTGGATAATCTTATTATCCATCTTTTTTATTTTATAGATTATTCGTCATAACCACAGAGGCTGCCTAGTGCAGTGATTATCAGTAACTATTTATTTATAACCTATGGAGGTGTAGTACTATTAGCGATTTAATGATTAATGAACAGATCAGGGACAAAGAAGTTCGCCTGATTGGTGAAGACGGAGAGCAGTTAGGTATCATGTCATCAAAGGATGCATTGAAACTGGCAAAGGATGCAAATCTGGACCTTGTTAAAATTGCACCAACAGCAAAACCGCCGGTTTGTAAGATAATCGATTACGGTAAATACAGATATGAGTTGGCGAGAAAAGAAAAGGAAGCAAAGAAAAAGCAAAAAGTAACCGATGTGAAAGAAATTCGTTTATCACCGAATATTGATGACAACGATTTGAATACAAAGGCGAATCAAGCACGGAAATTCATAACTCATGGAGACAAGGTAAAAGTTGCATTACGCTTCCGTGGCCGTGAGATGGCCCATACTGCTTCATCAAAAGTAATCTTGGATTCCTTTTATGCCAAGCTCGAGGATATCGCAGTGATCGAAAAGCCTGCAAAGCTCGAAGGAAGAAGTATGATTATGTTCTTATCAGAAAAACGTTAAAATACTAAATATAACAGCATTTCGGAAGGCTGCAGATTTATATGATGTAGCTACCAGCTGTATTATAATTAAGGAGGAAATATCATGCCAAAATTAAAAACAAGCAGAGCAGCTGCGAAGCGTTTCAAAGTAACAGGTACCGGAAAATTAAAAAGAAGTAAAGCTTATAAGAGACATATCTTAACTAAAAAATCCGCTAAAAGAAAGAGAAATCTCAGAAAAGCAGCTATGACGGATGCAACTAATATCAAGAACATGAAGAAAATCTTACCATATCTGTAAGAGATAGGTACAAGGAGGAATAGAACATGGCAAGAATCAAAGGCGGATTGAACGCTAAGAAAAAACATAATAAAGTATTAAAGCTGGCGAAAGGCTTTAGAGGAGCCAGATCTAAACAATATAGAGTAGCAAAGCAATCAGTAATGAGAGCTTTAACTTCATCCTTTGCAGGTAGAAAAGAAAGAAAGAGACAATTCAGACAGTTATGGATTGCCAGAATCAATGCTGCTGCAAGAATGAATGGATTATCCTACAGCAAACTTATGCATGGGTTAAAATTAGCAAACGTGGATATCAACAGAAAGATGCTTTCTGAAATGGCGATCAATGACGCACAGGGCTTCGCTGCATTAGTTGAAGTTGCAAAGTCAAAGTTAGCATAATATATATTATAAAATAAATAGTTAAAGGCTGTTACAGCAGCTGTGATACCCTTTCAGGCATACAGGCTAATGAATTAGCTTGTTATGCCGGACGGGGAAGCACAGCGCAGTAACAGCCTTTTTTCAATAAGATCAATATATTTGAAGTATAGCAATGTAGTAATCCCTATATAATAGAGTAAGGAAGTATGGAGATGAAACAGAATGACAGCTGATGAGAAAGAGAGAATAATCAGTAATGATTACGCAGATTTATTAATAGCATATGGCGGTAATTTGAGTTTGCTTCAGGGCTTCGATAATGCGACGATTCAGATAATAAACTATCTCCACGCAGTAGTTCATTTACCGGTTGCGCAGATAACGCAGGAAACAATACTGGGCTTAGGCTATGCTTCATTACCATCCGTTTTTGGCCTCATCAGTGAAGCCAGTCTGGAGGCTTCCGGCGTAACCAGATTACGCAATATACCAAACTTCAATTTACGAGGACAGGGAATTCTATTGGGTATTATCGATTCCGGAATAGATTATACGAATCCAGTTTTTAAAAATGCAGATAATACAACTAGAATTCTTTCCATATGGGATCAGACCATTCAAAGCGATAACGTTCCGGCAATCGCTAACTACGGAACGGAGTATACCAGGGAACAGATAAACGAAGCACTGCAAAGTGAAACACCATTAGATATTGTTCCAAGTACGGATGAAGTTGGACACGGTACTATGCTGGCAGGAATCGCAGGGGGCAGTGCAGTACCGGAAAGTAATTTTACCGGTGTAGCACCGGAGGTGGATTTTGTAGTAGTAAAGCTCAAACCAGCAAAGCAAAATATAAAGAAGTTCTTTCTAATACCGGAGGATGCAATCTGTTACCAGGAAAATGACATCATATTCGGATTGGAATATCTGGTTAATGTAGCCCTTTCCTTAAATCGACCCATCGCAATCTGTATCGCCTTGGGTACTTCTCAGGGAGCACACGACGGCAGAGGAACGTTGAGCAGTTATTTATCATTGATTGCAGAATATGTGGGGTTTGCGGTTGTTGTGGCAGCAGGCAATGAGGGTAGTGCAAGAAGGCACTACTTTGGTACCGTTGATCATGTGCTTGGATATGATATGGTAGAATTGAATGTGGGAGAGAATGAACCAGGTTTTTCAATGGAACTATGGGGTCGGACACCATTTCTTTTTACGGTAGACATTCAATCACCCTCTGGCGAGTATATTCCCAGAATTGTGCCGAGACTGGATGAACATCGACAGATAACCTTTATCTTTGAACCAACAATCATTAATATAGATTATCAAATGGTTGAATCTCAAAGCGGAGATCAGTTGATTTTGATGCGATTTCAAAATCCAGCCCCTGGTATTTGGAGATTTCGAGTATATGGAAGCAGAATGTTTGATGAAACCTTTCACATATGGCTGCCTATGACGGGATTTATATCGGATGATACCTATTTTATTCGTTCGGATCCCTATACAACAATTCTATCCCTTGGAAATGCACCTGTTCCGCTTACAGTAACAGCGTATGATACAGTGGATGACAGCTTGTATGTTAATGCTAGCAGGGGCTATTCAAGAATAGGAGACATTAAACCGGAGCTAGCAGCTCCGGGGGTTTCTATTCTGGCACCGAATCTGGAGCACGGCTTTAATGAGGTCACAGGAACGAGTGCTAGTGCAGCACATACTACAGGTGTCGCAGCTATGTTTCTCGAATGGGCCATTGTCAGAGGAAATCAGCAGGCTGTGAATACCCAGCAAATGAAAGTCTTTATGATCAGAGGAGCCAAAAGGAATTTAGAAATTGAGTACCCGAACCGGGATTGGGGATATGGCATACTGGATATTTATAATGTATTTGATGCATTAAGAAGAGGGGTGTAAGCAATGACTGAGGAAGAACGTTTTAAAATAACGGATAATAATTTTTATGATCTATTGGTGGAATACGACAGAAATACCCGGATTTTTGAACAGTTTCCTCAGGGTACCCCACATATTATCAATAGTCGCTTTGCAGTAATCTACATGCCCATGGAGACAGTCACTGTCCAGACAATTCCTAGACTTGGCTTCTTTAAGGTGCCTGGTGCTTATGGACTTATGAGTAAAGCAAGTTTGGATGCTTCCGGTATTACAAGGATTCGCACCTCACCAGTATTCAATCTTCGGGGAAGTGGGGTAATTATAGGTATTCTTGACACTGGCATTGATTATACGAATCCGGTATTTATTAAGCCGGATGGAACCAGTAAAATAATTGCATTATGGGATCAGACCATAGAAAGCGAACAGCCGCCCTTACCCTACTTCTATGGTACGGAATATCTAAATGAAACAATAAATGAGGCTTTAGCAAGTGAAAATCCATTGGAAGTAGTGCCTAGTACAGATGAAAATGGACACGGCACGATGCTGGCAGGAATCGCTGTTGGAAATGAGGACGAGGAAAATGATTTCAGCGGAGTGGTCCCAGATGCGGACCTAATAGTTGTAAAACTAAAACAGATGAAACAGTTAATTCGAGATGCAAACTTAATTCCTCCAGATGTTCCTGCGTATCAAGAAAATGATCTCATGTGGGGAATTCAATATATCGTAACAACAGCGAGAAGGCTCCAGAGGCCGTTATCCATATGTATAGGTATGGGATCCAGTCTGGGGGCTCATACAGGAAGAAGTCCTCTCGGTGCCATGACTTCTGCGGTTGCAGATTACAGTGGGGTTGTAGTTACTGTCGCTGCAGGAAATGAAGGAAATGGTAGAAGACACTTTTTCAGCACGATTAATCCGAGCATAGGCTATGCCACGATGGAGTTGAATGTAGCGGAGGGGGAGACGGGTTTTATCATGGAAGTATGGGGTGCTGCGCCCAATACCTACTCAGTAGATATTCTATCACCCTCAGGGGAGTATGTACCAAGAATTGAAGAAAGTATACGTGTCAATCGAACGATTTCGTTTATATTTGAACGAACGCAAATATATCTGGATTACATAATGGTAGAGCCCATCGTTGGAGATCAGGTGATTTATCTACGGTTTGCTAATCCGACTCCTGGAGTCTGGAGATTTCAGGTTTATTCCAGAGGAGAGTTTGAAGGTTCTGTAAATGCATGGCTGCCTATAAGAGATTTTGTATTACAGGATACTTATTTTATACAATCAAATCCTTATACAACCATAACCTCACCGGGGAATGCCATGACACCAATGACAGTAACAGCTTATAATACTGCAAACAATAACTTATATCCCAATGCAAGCAGAGGGTATTCCAGAACAGGAATTATTAAGCCGGAGTTTGCTGCGCCGGGTGTAAATATTAAGGCTCCAACCCTGAATAAAGGATTTGCACGTATGACTGGCACGGGAGCGGCGGCAGCACATACCGCCGGGGTGGCTGCCATGCTGTTAGAATGGGGAATTGTAAGAGGAAATTACTCGGGAGTCGATACGGTGGAGATTAAGAACTTTATTATCCGAGGAGCCAGAAGAAGTGATAACCTGATCTATCCGAACAGAGACTGGGGATATGGAATTCTTGATGTCTTCAATGTTTTTGATGTGTTGCGTTCGGTTATCTAAGTATACGGGGATGTAGCATAATGTATCATTGGGGGCAATTACTTACCTCACACACAGACGGAAGTACAGATTGCAAAATTTGTATGTATCAGACGAACTTAAAAGTTCGCCTCATCCATACAAATTTTACAATAAGTTCTTCCGACAGTGTATTATGGTAAGTAATTGCCCCCAATGATACATTATGCAACATCCCCTCCCTATCATGTTTATCCAGTTTTATGAGGTGAAAATAGTAACAATTAATAAGGTTAGAATTTAATTAGAGATATTGGATAAATATTGCACTTTTTAACAACATGAAGTATGATTAAAACATATTATACCATTTAAATGTAATATAGGGTGAATGATGGTACCGAAAGGTAAAAGGAGGAAGTATGAGAAATAAAATATCTAATTCATTGTGGGGGTTATTTCTGATAGCAATCGGTATAGGAATAGCAGGAGATGTTCTGAATATTTGGGATTTCCAATTATTCTTTGATGGATGGTGGACCTTTCTAATCATTATACCATGCTTTATCAGTATGATCCAAAGTGGCTTTGGCTTCGGATCCACCTGTGGTTTTATTATAGGTGTGGTATGGTTCCTGTCCTATCATATTAATTTTAACTTTAGTATATGGAGATTAATTATTCCAGGTATTTTGATACTTATAGGTCTTAGAATTATGTTTCAGGGAGCATTCCGTAAGGGGCCTTCCCATTTTAATCAGTCCTTTCAATCGGATGGGAATACAACACAGCAGAATTTTACGGGAGCCGGCAAGACAGAATACAGCGCAATCTTTAGCAGCAATAAAGTTCATGTAACTGATCAATTTGTAGGAACGAATTTGAATGCGATTTTTGGAGCTGTAGTATTAGATCTACGTGATGCGATTATTACTGGGGATATAGAGATCAATGCATCAGCTATTTTTGGCGGAATTGATATCTATCTGCCAGGTGGCTTAAAGGTAAAGACGAATAATGTTCCGATTTTTGGCGGGATCAGCAATAAATATGATCAATCCATGGACCCTAATGCACCGACGGTATATCTAAACTCTACATGTATGTTTGGAGGGATTGATATCAAATGAATAGCTTTCAAAGAGTAATTAAATATTGTGCAACAGCATTTGCAATAATCCTGGCGGTAGCCATTATATCCTCCATAGCCAATCTGGTTTTTTCTATTGCGTCTTTTGGAAGATGGAGGTTTACTCCTGAGAACAGGAACCGCGACAATAATGTGAATGTGGATTTTGATGAAACCTTTACCGACGTTACTAGCTTGGATATCCAGAATATATCCGGAACGTTAAGGATTAAGACCGGAGATTCAATTAGAGTGGAAGCAACAGACGTATCCGATGATTTTACTGCAAAGGTAACTAAGAATGGAGAATTAGTAATATCTGAGGATGAAGGTGGCATCCATTTCTTTGGTTTCCATTTTAGCGGTTTTGGTAGTCCGAATTCCAAGATAACCTTATATCTACCCAATGATTTTATGGCTGATGAGGTTAAAATAGATACCGGGGCAGGGGATGTAACCTTGGAAAACCTGCAGACAGATTACCTGTATATTTCAGCAGGAGCAGGGAATATCAATGGTTATAATATATCAGCCAGTCGTGCCAAGATTGATGGTGGTTTAGGGAATGTTAAGTTTGTGAATGCGGTTCTGAAGAATGCCGATTTGGATAATGGTATGGGCAATCTTGAGATCGAAGGAGTATTATTCGGTGACTCAAAGATTGATTGTGGTATAGGTAATGTGAATTTAAAGCTATTCGGTGATGAAAAAGATTACTATCTGGATATTGATTCCGGTATAGGTACCATACGTCTGAACGGAAGTAAGATCTCTGCGGAGTATAAAAAGAACAAGGGAGCCCTTAATTCCATTGAAATTGATGGAGGTATAGGGGATGTTACTATTGAAATTGACAATTGATTGTCATAAATGGTCATAATACGGTTGCATTCTTTGTATACAAATATTACAATTAAGATAAAATAGGGATTGGGGTGTTGTCATGACACCCCAGTTTGCTGTATTATAAAGCTTAGTAGTATACGAAATAAGATTTTACAAGGAGAACAACATGAATAAAAAGAGCTTGCTTGGGTTGCTTTTTTTTACCTGTATCATTATGATCGGGCTTTATATCGGAGCAGATTATATGGTCCGTCATAGCAGTAGCGAGACCACAAAGGATAAAAGCTACGCATTGGAGGAAGGATCTACTAAGGAAGATAATATAAATGATTCGACTGATGATGTGACAGTGGACGATCAGGCCCAACAGCTAATAGAAGATGAAAATGATGCCTATAAAGAAATACTCGCGAAAGCGGCAGACAATATTCTTGCACAAGAAAGCCAGCAATTGGATAATTCAGTTAATGATATGGCGCTGAATCCTGCGATTGATAGTGTTACTCAGGAGTCTTGGTTAACAAATGAGGGAGAGGAAGCTTTATCCGCAGATTCAACGAAGGGAGACGTCCTAAGCGCTACTGCTGACAACGTATCAGAGCCTCAATTAATATATAATGCTAAGGATGTAGATTATATGTCCTATATTCCGGAGCTAATAATTGATAGCGAGCTGGAACAAACCCTCGATATTAGCAATCCGGACATTAGCATAGATGCAAAGGCAGCAATTCTGTTCGATGCAGACACAAAGGAAGTATTGTATCATAAGAACCCTGTTGAAGCAGTATTTCCGGCAAGCACTATAAAGCTTTTGACCTCGCTCGTCGCTCTTGACTGGTGTGATGAGGAGGAACAGGTTACCATTGGTGATGAGATTACAATGATCGCATCTGATTCAACACGTGCCTATCTGAAGGAGGGGGAGATACTCACCATTCGTGATTTAATGGCAGCCATGCTACTACCCTCTGGAAATGATGCGGCGTATGCCGTTGCTACTTATGTAGGACGAAAGTCACTTGATAACATGGAGGCTACAAAGGAGGAGGCGGTCATTGAGTTTGTAAGGCTGATGAACAAGAAGGCGGCAGCACTTGGAGTAAAGAATTCCTGCTTTAAGACACCCGACGGTTATGATGCCATTGGTCAGTATACAACGGCCTATGATATGGGACTGATTGGGATAGCAGCCGCGCAGAATGATACCATTACGGAGATCAGCTGTCAAAGTAGCTCCAGAAATATATTTGTCAGTGGAGAGGATGTTACCTGGACGAATACCAATAAGCTAATCAAGCAGTACAGTGGTCAGTTTTATTCCCATGCAGTGGGACTAAAGACCGGAACTAGTACGATTGCCGGTCGATGTATTGTTGCCGCAGCAGAATGTGATGGCAAAAAAGTAGTATGTGCTGTCATGGATTCTACTTCAACCGGTAGGTGGGAGGATGCGATTGCACTATTGAAATATGGACTTGAGAAGGAATAGATGAGGATAATATTGATAAGGGGGAATGATTTTGGATCAGAATAACATAGAAATGATAGATACCGAACTCTATGATCAGAGTTCGGATCAAAATTATGAATATGATATGGAACAAGGTATTGATCCCAAGAAGGTGATTACACGGGTTGGACTTGCGTTGTTTGCTATGGGCTTTGTATCCCAGCTGTTCCAGGTTGTGATCAATACCATTTTAACCAGATTCCTGCCTGAAGTCCCAGAGACGAACTGGTATATATGGTTACTGACGTCTGTAACAATAATCGGAATTGGTCTTCCTGTTTTCTACCTCTTGGTCAGGAAAATCCCTGATTCTCCGAAAGGAGAAAAAGTGAAATTAAAGATATCTCATTTTCTGGGGATTTTTCTCGTCTGTGCAGGAGCGATGTATTTATCAAATCTCTTTGGAACGATAATTAACTTCTTAATATCCCTGTTAAAGGGCGATGATATTGCCAATCCTGCATTGGATGCCATGTCAAATAATAATTTTGCCATAACCTTTCTTTATGTGGCACTAATTGCACCTATTGTAGAAGAGATTATATTCAGAAAGCTTTTGTTGGAGAAGCTTCGTAGATTTGGTGATATACCGGCAATGCTGTTATCCGGAATAGCATTTGGATTGTATCATATGAATTTAGCTCAGTTTGTCTATGCTTCAGTATTGGGTATCATCTTCGCCTATGTGGTGCTTAAAACGAATACCATTAAGTATACCATCGTACTACATATGATGATAAATGCTATGGGAACCAGCTTTCTGCCATTGGTATCAGATCAGAATTACATCGCCATTATATTAATGCCAATATGGGTATTCACCGCAATCATAGTAGGCATATTACTGTTTGTTTTAAACAGGAAACAGATTGTATTTCATAAGTCTTCTTATCCGATTCAAAAATCAGTCTATATCCTAAATGCCGGTACCATATTATTCTCATTATTCTGTATAATCATTATAGTTGCAGTAACAATATGGGGATAGGTTATCAAGGAATATGCTCCTTATCAGTCAACGTAAATTGCTTATGTATGGACTGATAAGGAGTTTTTTTCTGAATAGAAACGATAAAGAAGCATATAATACGCCTTAGTGTAACAGTATTATTATTATTGAATACAAAGATATAATAAAACACATGGAAAAAGTACAAGCAATTCAGTATGATAGAAATAGGTGAGAACCAGTTGTTATATATGAAAGGAGCATGGTATTATGAATAATTTTACTTTCTATAGCCCTACCTACTTTGTGTTCGGGAAAGATACTGAGAAGGAAGCAGGGCATTATGTGAAGCGTTTTGGGGGAAGCAAGGTATTAATCCATTATGGTGGAGGCTCAGTTGTACGCTCCGGATTACTTGATCGTGTTAAGAACTCACTACAGCAGGAAAGCGTCCCATTTATAGAACTTGGCGGGGTACAACCGAACCCAAGAAGTGGTCTTGTATATCAGGGAATCGAGCTTTGCCGTAAGGAAGGAGTAGACTTTATTCTTGCAGTAGGAGGAGGTAGTGCTATCGACTCCGCGAAGGCAATTGCTGCAGGTGCAAGATATGAGGGAGATTTTTGGGATTTCTATGAAGGGAAACCAGTTACAGATGCTTTGAAGGTTGGAACAGTGCTTACCATTGCGGCCGCCGGAAGTGAAGGCTCCGGTGATTCCGTTATCACGAAGGAAGAGGGTATGCTAAAAAGAGGAGCCGGAGGGGAAGCTTTAAGACCGGTATTCTCCATCCTAAATCCGGAACTTACACAGACCTTACCCGCATATCAGACAGCTGCCGGAGCTACTGATATTATGGCACATGTATTTGAACGATATTTTACCAATACGAAGGAGGTCGAGATTACCGACCGTCTATGTGAAGCCGTTCTTCTAACCATGATTAAGGAAGTGCCTAGGGTAATAGCCGATCCCAATAATTATGAGGCAAGAGCCAATATAATGTGGGCCGGAATGGTTGCACATAATAATCTGGTTGGTGTCGGAAGAGATCAGGACTGGTCAAGTCATGGCATAGAGCATGAATTATCCGCATTATACGATGTAGCCCATGGAGCAGGACTGGCAGTTATTTTCCCGGCATGGATGACCTATGTGATGAAACATGACGTAAATCGGTTTGCACAGTTGGCGGTAAGAGTCTGGGGATGTCAAATGAATTTCATGAATCCGGAAGAGACGGCTCTGGAAGGAATAGAACGTCTAAAGCAATTTTTATCTTCCATTGGTATGCCAATCAATTTCAGAGAGCTGGGAGCGAAGGAAGAGGATATTCCATTAATGGTTGAAAAGCTTGGACTGGGTGAAACCGGTACTATGGGTAACTTTGTAAAACTCACAGGCAAGGACGTAGAGCAGATCTACCGCCTTGCATTATAGAGAATTAAATTAGCTCAGGGACTGTTGCAACTTGTATCAGCAGGGATATGACTTACCATAATACACTGTCGGAAGAACAGATTGTAAAATTTGTATGGATAAGGCGAACTTTTAAGTTCGTCTGATGCATATCGAATTTTGCAATCTGTACTTCCGTCTGTGTGTGAGGTAAGTCATAATTCCTGCTGTTATAGCAACAGCCCTGAGCTTTATTGATTCAGAAAGTTGACAAGGCGGTATAGACTGCGTTTACGAAGCATTTGTCGCATAAATGCAATTATGGTAGCATTGGTATCGTCCCGATAAATGATTTCCTTAGCCAGAGTTGGGTTGTCTGTGATGATACAGTCCACACCGATGGATTTCATTCGTTCTATCTCTACCGGAGCGTTTACCGTCCATACATGAACCTCTTTTCCGGCTTCATGAGCACCATCTACTACATTTTTAGTAACAAATCCGGATCGGATGCTGAAAAAGTCGATATTCTCCCGATTATAGAAGTTCCCATATGCACCGGACAGGATATACCCTGTCTTAATTTTATCATTTAATCTTTTGATCATTACCAGAGCATTATAATCCGAGGAGGAAACAACGCACTGATATTCATAATCATATTTATGAATTAGTTCTACAAGCTTCTGTGTTAATTCGTGCGAGTTGTTATGTACTTTAATCTCGATATTCAGGTTAATCTTGCCTTTACAGTATTCCATCGCCTCTTCCAGAGTGGGTATTCTCGTATCTGCAAATTGGGGACTAAACCATACACCCACATCCAACTGAGATAGTTCTTCATAGGTCATATCGGATATGTACTTGTTTATTCCTGCAATTCTCCATAGGGTTTTATCGTGGAATAGAACCGGAACGCCATCCTTCGTCAACTGAACATCAATCTCTGCGCTATCCGAGAGAGCGACAATTGCATTCTCAAGTGCCGGAATTGTGTTCTCCGGGGCTACATGAGAATTCCCACGATGGGAAGAAATTTCGATGGGAGTAAATGCTTCTTCCATGATAAAAAGGGTATCATCTCTGAGACTTAAAAAGAAGTTAATAAGTCCGAAGGAGAAGGTAATAATGAGAAGAAAGGTAACAAGATACGGATGCTTTTTTACCTGTTCATACTTTTGTGGAAGCACAATGGTATTGCCCGACAAGGCTTCCATGTTCTTCTGTTCTGCCCGGTAGTTATGGTACATTGTTGATATCACATTGATATTGATGATAAATGCGATCATTCCATATACCAGCGTAGAATATACACCAAGCTTTTGATATGTTGAGAGAAAGAGAGAAATCACGATTGACTTATCCCAGAAAAGATAAATAATAACAGCCGTGATTATCAATACTGCATAATATACGATAAAGTAGCATACAGCCAGAATGAGATCTACCAGAAGAAGACGAAGAATGGTTTTGGTATTGCGCCCCTTTAACAATGCTTTCGAACGTTCAAATGCTTCTGAAAAAGATAGATTCTCGTTAATGCAATAATGAGCAGTAAAGATGCCTCGATAGGCAATTAGGCTGATTAATAATAGAAATGCAGTAATCAGCCCCTGAATAAAGAGTTCATCATTCCTGCCTCCGGATAATTCAAAACTCGTTTGGAAAACGACACAGATTAGTACGGAAAACAAATTGAGGATATAAAAAGGTCCGGTAAAAAGTAATAATCCGAAATTACCCTTCACTAATTGCTTAATCGCATTATAGATTCCGGATACAATAATAAGGAATACATTGGACCTGTTCAGTCTATCATCAATATGACAATAATGAATGATTAGCGTTAATTTTATATAGAAAAACAGGATTATGACAATGATGGTAATCAGAAGAAACAATAGGGTATGAGGAGCTAGCAAAAAGGAAGCAATATTCTGCGTGGTTAAATAACTTAGACCGGACAAGTGCATTACACGTGCTAATCCTTGATTGAAAAGAGGCAGAAGAAACAGAATAAAGGCGATATAGAACAAGATATTTAATAGTAATAAGGAACGATTACTTGATATTAACTTCTTCTTTCTATTTTTTACAAAATTCTTCATAATGCTTCTCCATCTTTTCTATAAAAAACTCCATACTATGTATTATGCATTATATAAGATAATTAGACAAGTAAATTGTTATGTATTTACTTGATTTTTCATTATTCAGTGATACAATTATAATATTCTAAAGTTTGCCAATTTGTTCAATGGGACATATTGCAGAAAGTGAAGCGGAGGTTATATATTGACAGAATTACTCGTTAAAACATTTGTAAAAAACCACAAAGATGTGGAGAATTCCACTGTGCGTACATCTTATGGTATTTTGGCCAGTATTGTTGGGATTATCTGCAATCTAATTTTATTTGGGATCAAGATAACAGTGGGATTGATTATGAATAGTATCTCCGTAATGGCAGATGCATTCAATAACTTGTCCGATGCTGCTTCCTCAATCATTAGCTTTATTGGTGTGAAGCTTGCTGAAAGACCTGCGGACAAGGAGCATCCTTTTGGACATGGCAGATTTGAGTATATCGCTGCACTTGCAGTTTCCTTTCTGATTCTGCAGGTAGGTTTTAGTTTGTTTCAGAGCTCGTTTTCTAAGGTTCTTCATCCGGAAGATATTAAATTTAATATAGTATCTGTAGTAATTCTATGTGTGTCGGTTGTAATAAAGATATGGCTTATGTTCTTTAACCGCAAGCTGGGTAAACGGATTAAATCATCTGTTATGCTTGCCACAGCAGCTGATTCCCTTGGAGATGTTACGGTGACCACGGCAACCATCATTTCTGCCATCATTGCAGGAATAACCGGATTAAAGATAGATGGGTATGTCGGTCTTATCGTATCTATTTTTGTAATGCTTGCAGGCTTTCGCATTGCCAAGGAGACATTGGAGCCACTCCTTGGTCAGGCAGTGGAACGGGAGATGTATCAGAGAATTACGAATATGGTGGAAAGCTATGAGGGGATAGTGGGTTCACACGATCTGATTATTCATAATTATGGTCCCACACATCATATGGCAACCATCCATGCGGAGGTGCCTAATAATCTTAATTTTGAAATTGCACATGAGACCATCGACCAGATTGAGAGAGATGTGTTGGAAAAATTGGATATCTTTCTTGTAATTCATATGGATCCTATAGAGGTAAATGATGCAGCAGTTATGGAAAAGAAGGAAATGGTAACGTCCATTATTCAGGCACTTGAGAAAAAGGCAACTCTTCATGATTTCAGAGTGGTTAACGGAGAACACCAGATCAATCTGATCTTTGATTTGGTAGTCCCCCATTCCTATAGCAAGGACGAGGAGCAGAGGCTCCTATCCCGTATTATTGAGGAAATAAGGAAAAATGATACTAGATATCAATGTATCATAACCATAGAGAATAGCTTTATTGCTGAGGAATAATACCTGAATTTATATCGTTTTTTAGGGGTTAGATTATAGAAAGAACGGAGAGTATTATGGTAATAGATTTTCATACACATATTTTCCCTGATCAAATTGCGGAACGAACCATACAAAAGCTGGAGGAGGTCGGAGGTATCAAGGCTTTTACAGACGGAACATTGAATGGGTTAAAACGTTCTATGAAGGAGAATCACATTACAATGTCGGTTGTCTTACCGGTTGTAACGAAGCCCGCTCAATTTGAATCTGTGAATAACTATGCGGCAGAAATTAATGGTCAGGAAGGAATAATTTCCTTCGGGGGAATTCATCCTGAATCAGAGGATTACCAAGAGAAGCTTTCGATGATTAAAGAATTGAGACTGCCAGGGATTAAGCTCCATCCTGATTATCAGAAAACCTATGTGGATGATCCGGGGATGGTGCGAATTATCCAATATGCTTGCAAGCTTGGATTGATTGTCGTAATTCATGCCGGAGTAGATATTGGATTACCAGATCCGGTTCATTGTACCCCACAGAGAGCAGCCAATATGCTAAGTCAGATCGATTGCCCTAATGCGAAGCTTGTACTTGCTCATACCGGAGGATTTGACTTATGGGACGAGGTAGAAGAATATATTGTGGGGAAGAATGTCTGGATCGATATCAGCTATTCTCTTGGTATGATTGCAGATGAGCAGTTTGAGCGGATAGTGAAGAACCATGGTGCTGACCGAACCTTATTTGCAACAGATTCGCCATGGGGAAGCCAGTATGATACACTCATGCACCTGAAAAAACTCAACTTCACGGAAGAGGAGATGGAATGTATATCATATCGGAACGCATTGGAGCTGCTTAAGGAAGAAAAAGGATGTAAAAAAGATTGAAAAAAATAAAATTTGTTCTTGAAAATTAGAGAGCGATAGGTTATAATATCATTCGTGACACGGCAAGAGTCACGGACAAACACATCATTCTGAGAAGAATTACAGAATGAAGGTTATATTGGGCTATCGCCAAACGGTAAGGCACTGGACTCTGACTCCAGCATCTCAAGGTTCGAATCCTTGTAGCCCAGTTGTTAAGAAGAATGACCATTCATAATGGTCATTTTTTTATGTTTATATACTGAAAGCATCTTTATATGAAGCAGTAAAGTAGAATGTGGTATTTTTTTTTGAAGCGCAACTTAAGTTGCGCTATATTTTATGCAAAAGGCACAATTTAACGATAAATACTATATAAAAAATAGACAATTGAAATAATAATATTACATGATATAATTGATTTAGGACAACCGATTGACCATAATGGGCTGATAAAGGAGCACCGATATGAAACAAATGAATGAAGAAAATAGCAGCATATTATCTACAGGTAAACTTACAATAGCTGATATTGCTGAGGAGTTAGGAGTATCTAAGTCCACTGTATCAAGAGCAATTTCAGGCAAAGGAAGAATTGGGAAGGAAACCGTTCAAAGGGTTATGGAGTGCATTGAAAAGCATAATTTTAAACCCAACTCCATAGCGAAGGGGCTGGCTGATTCGAGGACATATAATATCGGAGTGGCTTTTCCAGCTGATACAGATTTTATTAATACACCGTTCTTCCAGATATGTTTATTAGGAGTATGTGAAGTTGCAGCAGCCTTGGATTATGACGTTGTGGTAACCACTGTCAAGGAGACGGATATTAATCTGCTAAAGCGACTGGTTGAGCACAGAAAAGTCGACGGAGTTATTCTTACAAGAAACTTTACGAATGATATTGCTATTTCGTATTTAAAAAAGACCGGCATACCTTATGTACTGATTGGATCCAGTGACGACGACACTATAGTACAGATTGATAATAATAATGTGGAAGCCTGTGAAAAACTGATATCGCTGTTAATTGCGGATGATGTCAAAGGCATTGCTCTGATAGCGGGAGACAGAAAACATATGGTTAACCGTCATCGATGCGAAGGTTATTATAATGCACTGAAAAATAATGGTATTACGCTTGAACCGGATCTTGTGTTTTCGGACTGCAGCAGTTCCGTTTTTGTGGAGCAGGCGGTTCGCAATATTCTGAAGCGAAAAGTGGAATGTATTGTTTGCACCGATGATGTAATCTGCGGAAAAGTATTATCAATTCTTCGTGAAGAAGGATATACCGTTCCGGGGGATATCAAGGTAGCATCCTTTTATGACAGCATTTATATGCAGACGAATAATCCACCCATCACTGCCATTGGATTTAACGCAGAAGAGCTTGGTACAATCGCAGGAAAACGGTTAATCGGGCTCATTGAAGGAGATACCAATAGGTCAAAAACAGTCTTGGATTATGAAATACACCTGAGGCGCTCTACGAAATAATAACAGCTATTCAATCAGGAGGTATGTAGTGTGAAGAAACATGGATTTTTGTATAAACTGAAGAAATACCGGGTCTTTTTGCTGATGTTATCGCCTGCAGTGATATATACATTGATTTTCGCATATATCCCTATGGCCGGCATAATTCTTGCTTTTAAAAAATATACCTATGCATCAGGTATTTTTAACAGTCCCTGGAATGGATTTAAGAATTTTGAATTCTTTTTTAAGTCCGGTCAAGCCTCATTAGTAACGCGAAACACAGCATTATATAATCTTTTATTTATTGCTTTTAATACAGTGCTACAAATGACAGTGGCGATACTCTTAACAGAGATGAAGAATAAGTATTTTCGAAAAATATCTCAATCACTTATGTTTTTACCTTATTTTATTTCATGGGTAATTGTATCGGTTATTGCTTTTAATATACTGAGCTTTGATTATGGCTTTATCAATGGAATCATTGAAAAAATTGGCGGAACTAAGATTAATTTCTACACAACGGGAGCCATATGGCCGGTAATATTAACCCTGTTTGGCGCCTGGAAGGGTGTGGGATATGGTTCTGTAATGTACCTTGCTGCAATTATGGGTATAGATACCTCCATTTATGAAGCAGCTTCTATCGATGGAGCCAATGTATTCCAACGTATCTTTAAGATTACCATCCCGCTTATGATGCCGACAGTTGTGATCCTGTTGCTTTTAGCAGTCGGAGGTATTTTCCGTGGTAACTTTGATATGTTCTACAATTTAGTAGGAGATAACGGTTTGTTATACAATTATACCGATGTGATTGATACTTTTACCTTCCGTGCTTTGATCAGTAACAATGATTTTGGTATGGCTTCTGCAGCAGGACTTTTCCAGTCTGTTCTTTGCTTCATAACAATCCTGCTTGCCAACAAACTGGTAAGTAACTACAGCAAAGACTACAGCTTATTCTAGGGAGGCGAGAACGTGGAGAGTATGACAAAAACCAGAAAAATAAAAAGAGGAATCGATGCCAAGCTGTTATCGTTGTTATCCTACTTTGTTAACGGCAGTGTAGCTCTGTTCTGTGTAATACCATTTATTATGGTAGTTTCGGCTTCCTTTTCTTCAGAAGAAGCAATCAGAATGAATGGATTTCATGTTGTTCCTCAGGATTTTACGATGGCAGCGTATGAGACGATATTCAAAGAACCCATGGTAGTTATTAGAGCCTATGGTGTAACCATAGTGCTTACAATCGTCGGAACCATACTGGGCTTATTCATACAGACAATGACAGCCTATGTATTGTCCAGAAAAGAATTTGAATGGCGTAATAAGTTTTCCTTCTTCTTCTATTTTACAACACTCTTTAATGGAGGATTAGTTCCGTATTATATCCTGATGACCAGAATACTTCATCTTAAGAATAACTATCTGGCTTTATTGCTTCCTTTATTATTCAGTGTCTATAATCTTTTAATTATGAAAAGTTACATAATGAGTGTTCCGGATTCCTTAATTGATGCTGCTAAGATTGACGGTTGCGGGGAATTCAAAACTATGTACCGTGTAGTGGTACCAATGATTAAGCCGGCCATGGCAACAGTAGGATTATTTATCGCTTTGGCTTACTGGAATGACTGGTATAGCGCAATGCTTTATATATCTAATGAGACAATGCATCCTCTACAGTACTTCTTATACAAACAGGTAAATAACATTGAGGCATATAAACGAATTATTGAGTCACTTGGAGGCGGGAGCAGCGGAGCGTTAACGGCGATGTCCATGCCTACACAGTCCTTGAAAATGGCTTTGACGGTTGTTGTTACAGGTCCGATTGTTCTTTTATATCCCATTGTACAGAGATATTTTGTACAGGGAATTACCATTGGAGCTGTGAAGGGTTAGAAATAAATCCATCCGGATTTATATAGGAAAATATTAACAGCAGAGGAGGAAGGTGGGAAGAAATAATATCTTCACACATGAATTTGTGCCTGTGGCAGAAGGAAAGAGAAAGGAAGGGTATTTTATGAAAAAGAAGATTTTATCAATCGTCATAGTGCTTGCCATGGTTGTAACCATGTTTGCAGGGTGTGGCGGTAAGAAAACGGAGGATCAGGAAACCAGTAATTCTTCCAATGCAACAGAATCAGGAGCTAAGGAAGAATCGGACACAAAGGATTCTGCGAAGGATGAGAGCGAGAAGACCTTTAACGGAATAGATATTTCCGTACCGGTAACATTAAAAATGTACCTATTGGGTGACAGAACTGCAGATTTTGATAAGGTTTATGCGGAAATCAATAAGATTTTACAAGAAAAGCTGAATGCAACACTGGAAGTAGAATTCCTCTCATGGAGTGAACATGATACAAAATATTCTTTGCTTTTTGCGGGTGGAGAAGATTTTGATCTGATTTTTACCGCTTCATCATGGGGCCACTATGAAGCAACGGTAGCAATGGGCGGTTTCTATGAGCTGACAGAGGATTTCATCAAAACCTATGCTCCTGATATCTGGAACGTGGTTCCTGAATTAGCATGGAGTCAGGCTAAGATTAAGGACAAAATCTATATGGTACCGAATTACCAGAATGAATTTGGTGCCAACGTTGTTGCTGTTCGTGGTGATTTGATGACGAAATACGGTTATAGCGATATTACCAGCTTTGATCAGTTATTAGAGTTCTATGGCAAGGTAGCAGAGGGTGAATCCGGTTTGACTCCGTTGGGTACTCAGGCTGGTGGATTACTGTATTCCTATTTACTGGATCAGAAGGTGGATACAGTTGCCGGAACACCTAGTGAGCTTTTTGTTTATAATACATTAGATCCTAATGATCTTACGATTTCCTACGCACTTGATTGGGAAGGTTTTACGAATTATTGCAAATTAGCAAAGGAATGCTATGACAAGGGATACTGGTCACAGGACTCTCTAGCAACTACAGAAGAGAGACAGGATGGTTTATTAAATGGAACAGCTGCATCTATGATCTGGAATAAAGGTAGCTGTAAATATTATGGTACAGAAGCAAATAACGCTCATCCGGAATGGAATGTAACGATAATAGATACTTCACCAAATGTACCTAAGGCGGTTAACCCTTATATCAACAATGGTATAGCAATTAACGCTAACAGCAAGAATAAAGAACGTGCCATGATTCCGGGGGCAGTTCTATGAATTTTTTATCTTTTATGTAACGGTTAGCGCCTAATAATGCGGTGACAACCAACAAAAAGAGGAAGGGAATCAGCTTAAGATAAGCAGTAGTTTTCCCTGTCAGTTTTTTTAGTGTTATTGAATAACTATTTTCCATAAATATCAACCTCTCGATTTTCATAATATGACCTAGTATAATAAAAATGTAATAATATGTCAATTACAAGAGGAAATAATTACTATTAAGAAAATCAGATAAACTATTAAGAAAATCAGATAAATCTTTTGACTTCCTTAAGTCATGGGTTATAATGGTAGATAAAGATGCACTGAAACCAGAACAGAAGGGGTAGACAACATGAAGAGAATTTATATATTTTTGTTATGTATTGTAGCACTCTTGATTTTTACATCATGCGATAAAAGGATTATCACACCAGATGAAAATGCAGATCCAACCCAGGTGGTAACTCTCGCTTCCACAATGGTGCCAAAGCCAACAATAACTCCGTTGCCGACACCTACTGTAAAACCAACACCTACTGTAAAGCCTACACCAACCAAAAAGCCGAAACCGACTAAAAAACCCACTCCTACTGTGGATCCGAAGGAGAAGGAGCGGATTGAGAATTCAAAGTTTACCATAGTCATTGATCCGGGACATCAGGCTAAGCAGAATTCTGCCAAAGAACCAATCGGACCAGGAGCGAAGGAGAAGAAGCCGAAGGTATCTTCCGGTACCCAGGGGAAATATTCGAAAAAGCCGGAATATGAAGTGAATTTAGAGGTATCCCTTAAGCTTAAAGACATTTTGGTTGAGAAGGGTTATAATGTAATTATGACACGGGAAACCCATGATGTGAATATATCCAACGCGGAACGTGCAGCTATCGCGAATGAGAATAAAGCAGACGTATTTGTGCGTATTCATTGTAATGGCTCTGATAATACTAAGGTGAATGGTATTCTTACGATGTGTCCGACAAAGAAAAATCCGTATTGTAGTGAGATATATAAAGACAGTAGAAGGCTCTCTGACTGTGTACTTGAGACAGTATGCAAACGTACAGGAGCGAAAAACGCCGGTGTGATTGAGACGGACACAATGAGTGGTATCAACTGGTGCGAGGTACCGGTTACCATTGTTGAAATGGGGTATATGACCAATAAAAAAGAAGATTATAACTTAGGAAATGATAAATACCAGGATAAATTAGCGAAAGGAATTTACGAAGGCATTGTCGCTTATCTTAAGCCTTAACCCAGAATCTTATCAGATTGCCATATATGATTGATTAATGAACCAAAATGAAGAAGGGGCCTTGTATAGCTTATCAACTACCCCTTCTTTTTTGCGATTTGTCATATTCTTGATATTTTCCAGACCACACCGGTATTAGGATAATAATAGCTGTAGTTCGATATAGAGTTGATTCCCATATCAACTACATACATATCGCCTTCCGGTGAAAAGGCTATGTCCACAGGCCTGCTTAGTCCGCCTCCGCGGGTAATGGAGGAGGAAAAACCCGCTTTGTTCATGGCAAAGGTGGTTATTCCGCGTGTATCCATATCAATTTTAGATACTTTATGTCCCCTTCCGGAATAAGGAGATACATCCTGGTTCGGCAGGCGTCCTCCCATGCCAAACTCTGCAATATATACATCACCGATGGGACCAAAATCTTCATTATAGTTAAAGTCAAACCCCGTAATATATGAATGGGGAGGGAAGATGGCATAGGGATGAGGTGGTGTGTTTGGATGGTTGACCAGTAAGAATTGTGGTTGATGCTTGCCATCCGGTCGAAAGCGATCCAACGTAACTGGTTCACCACCAGCGTAGTCAGGAAAACCATACCATACTCCTTGCTTAATAAGCTGGAACTCATCCGGAGCGTTAGCTATGGGACGACTGCCTCTCACCTCATATCCTTGATTGGCAGCATATAAATTATTGGAATGATCAAATTTTACATAAGTGGGGAAACGTAATCCCCAGGCAACAAGTTCTAACCCGGAGCCATCAAGATTTGCTCTGAGTATACTTCCACTGGCTTTTAGTATTCCCTTTCTGGTCTCGTAAGGTATATTCGGAATACCATAGGGAGAGAAAGCTCCAGTCTCCACATATTCATGAACTTGAGAAAATATGTTTTCTGTTTTATAATTCTGACCATTTAGCATGACATAGGAACCGGGGAAATCACATAGGTAGGGACAATCAGAAACCCAGTGATTGTCGTTGCCTACAACACCGGAATTCGTAGCTGTTCCCTGACCAAAGTATAGCTTGTTATCCATTCCTATGGTTACATTACTATTCCAATGATCTCCCTGACTAGGTAACCCTGATATAATATTCTTCCTTGTACCATCCTTTTTAATTACAGTAACAGTACAATGATGTGATACAAAAATATCCTCGTTGTGAATACAGATTCCGGTTAAGGGAGGGTAAAAACCATCGGTGATACGCGAAAACTGACCATTATACTTTAATATGGATGGTTCTTTCGTGATATACCCGGATTCTCCGATATACAGATTCCCGGATTGGTCGAATGCTATGCAGCTGGGAGCATCTAATCCCTGAATAAATACTTCGATTTTATACCCTGGAGGCAGACTGATATCATTGGGGTTCAGATAACGATCCGTCGTCATTTCTGTTATTTCACAATTATGAGATGATGAGTTTTTTAATGTATTATGATACACATGTAGCACTCCCGCATGATGTTGTTATACTATAGTTTATTATTTCATTTGTAAATTGATATATTGTTACATAGATTTCAACACGGAATAATTTACAATTTATTTAAAATAGTTCCATTATACTCAGGATATCTGTTATAATAGGTAATAGGCTGAATTAATAAATAGGAAGCAAGGAGGTGTTACCAGTGTACGAAATACCGCCTACAATTGAGCAGATTCGGGAGTGGAAAGAGATTTATAAGAAATATCGACCGGAGCTGATACCAAATAAAAAGACAGCAAAGGATTTGATCTTTTACCTAAATATGAAGTATCCTATAGAAGAAGTCGAATCCGAAGAAATGAAACAGGCTATCGTTGATACAATTAAAGCAAACAGGATATATGCTAAAAAATGCCCCATGGGGAGAAAGCTGAATGTTATTGTATACCGGATTCCCAATCAAGGAGAGGCTGCCTATCTGTATGAACATCAGAAGAGGGAATGGAAGGATATGCCAATCATGGTGGGAATTGAGTTGGAAACGGCTTATATGACGGTGAAAGGCAGTACCGAATTATGGGAAGAGCTGGTAGCATTTCAAGGCTTGGACCAGGAGGATATGAAAAGCTACAATTTGGTAGCTAACTACATAAAATGCTTAAAGAAATATAACGCGGATGGCGATATTTTATTATGACAAATACATATGGAAGGAGAAGCTATGATTAAAAAATCCATTCAACTATTAAAAAATAACCCGGTTCTGATTTTACTTTATGCAGGTTATACACTATTTACACTATTCATTGTATTGTTTCTGTATCCCACGAACATCAATCAGTTTTCGAATCCCTATTCCTTTGATTTTCGGGAATACATTATGGCAATGACCAGAATGATGCTGGCTATATTGCTTATGGGAGCCGGAGGTTTGGTTTTTATGACCGGATACGTTGGCATGCTGGTTGAGGCAATGTTTACAGGCAAGACCTCTTTCGTTTCTTTTTTCCCCAGTATTAAGAAGTATTTCGTAAGAATATTACTAGCAGCATTATTGCTTGTAGCCATGGCTATTGGATTCTCCATAGTCGTAGCTTTGATAACCATTCCATTTACCATGATGGCAATAATGAACGGTAATCTGGGAGCCAGCCTCATCACGTTAGGAATCATGGCGGTCATAGTGATTGCTGCGGTGCCTTTTATTATCATGTGGTATCCGGCTATCATTATTGACAATGCAGGAGTAACACAGGGATTAAAGCTGGGATTGAAGTCAGGAGTTAAGAATTATGGAAAGCTCTTATTGGGATTATTCGTAATCTATATTCCAATATTTGCTTATACAGTACTTAATTTTAGACATATGCAGAGCGGGCAGATGTATAATATCTGGTATTTCATAGTATGTATTGTAGTGTCTGCAATAACTATGATATTATTACCTGCCATGTATTTTCTTTATCACGAGAATCGGCCGAACAGGATCCGGTCATAAGAAATACGACTGGGAAGTGACAGAGAGAAGATGGATATATTAATTGATATCTGTAGTAAAGCTTAGGAGTAGCGCATGAGAAAAAAATATATTTTGTGGATATTGATTATTGTTTGCTTGTCCTGGCCGGTAGAAGCAGTAGCGAAGACCTATACCAGTAAGGAAGCAGTATACAAGATTATAAGAAAGAATTTATTATCCCATAAAAAAGAGTTTACGATTGAAATGAATCACTCAGTTATGGAGGAAATCGGAGTAAATACGAATCTGTTTGAAACGGTAGTAGCAATTGATGATAAGACAACCTCCAAGGATTTTGATTATCTTAAATTATCCTTGTATAGCTGGAGTGGTCGTTGGAAATGGACCAGTCAGAAAAAGAAAGCGACTCTGATCTTTTCTGCTGATTATCGAACAACCCTAAAGCAGGAGGAGAAGCTGGATGCAGCGATTGCAAGTGCATTGGAGGAGCTTGATTTGGCGGACGCCACTGATTATGAAAAGGTTAAGGCGATTCACGACTATATCATAAACCGCGTTAGCTATGATCAGAGCTATCAGAAGCACACGGCCTATCATGCGCTGGTGAATAAGTCTTCCGTATGTGAAGGTTATGCCCTGGCGGCATATAGAATGTTTTTAGATACTGGAATCGACTGCCGAATAATCGTTGGTACGGCAGACGGTGGGCCCCATGCCTGGAATATCGTTAAGGTGGACGGTAAGTGGTACAATATTGATCTGACCTGGGATGATCCCATCACCAGTAATGGGACACAAGTGCTTCGGTATGATTATTTCTTGAAAAATGAAGAAGACTTTATCAATCACACTCGAAATAAGGAATATAACACAAAGGAATTCAAGAAAGCCTATCCCATTGCAGAAGAAAGCTATGAGATGGAATAATTGTATATAAATGATAAAAAACTGATTTTGACAGATAGAAATCAGAAAAAAATTGGATAAATAGATACAGAATAAAATAAAAAAGAGGATATATAGAGAAAGGGCTGCTTCAGGCTGATGTTACGCCAGTACTTCTGAAACAGTCCTTTTTCTATTCTTCGTGATACTATAATTTATTGTAGAAGTTCTTTGATATCAATGTCTTGATATCTCTTCTATAATGTACTCAGATTGCCTTTATTTCTTCAGCATATACCGAATACCCTTAAAGAATTTTCGATTCGCCATTGCCACGACACCTTCCACCTTATTATTGTTAAAGGCACCTTGGGAAAACATCTTGAGAGAACGGATGGGAGCTTCCATGAGCATTGCCTGCATCATTCGAAGCATGCTTGGATCGAAGCCATCCTGACCGGCTAAATCCTGCATACCTTTTTGCAGCTGTTTAACCATTATCTTACCGATAAAGGTATCCTTGATATCCTCCATTGGTGAACTGGCGGTATATGGTCTTCCATTAGGATAGGTCGGTATATTATGTCCTAATAACTTCTCGAATTGAGAGGTATCCACCCTGAAAGGTTTTGACAGAGTCCGATATTGGGGTAGTTCCTTATAATCCTCTACCAGTAACTGCTCCTTACCGTCACCTTCAATCATAAGTTCCTGTGACAAACGGATATCCGCGCTGGAGGCAGCAGCCATGATCTCATATTTACCACCTTCCACGCACCAATCGGAAGCTTTTGGGTTATAATATGCAAAGCTTCTATGTTCCAGTATAAACTCAGCTGTCTTTTGCTCACCCGGCTCCAGGAAAAGCTTCTGGAAGCCCTTGAGCTCTTTTTCTGCTCGAAGGATGGCAGATTTCTTACAATGTATGTATAGCTGGACAATTTCTGCACCTGCCATGCTGCCGGTATTCTTAACATCTATGGATACCTTCCAGCTCATGGGGCCTAATTCCTCAAGCTTCATATTACTGTATTCAAATGTGGTATAGGATAAACCATATCCAAAGGGATAGACTACCTCTTTTTTCGCAGTGTCATAGTAACGGTATCCTACAAAGATGCTTTCCCTGTATTGAACGGATTTTGGATTACCGGGGAAATACATAGCACTAGGATTATCCTCCAGAGTATACGGGTAGGATTCAGGAAGCTTACCAGAGGGATTAACTTCTCCCAGTAATAAATTTGCGGTAGCACGTCCGCCAGCCTGACCAGCTAAATACATAAGAAGGATACCCTTCACCTCATCCTTCCAGGGCATATTAATTGGAGAACCGCATTGCAATACTACAATGGTATTTTTATTTGCTTTTACTACAGCATGAATTAATTGATTATGGCTGTCGGGAATGTCAAGAGAGGTACGATCAAAGCCCTCGCTTTCATACTCATCCGGAAGACCTGAAAAAATAACAGCAACATCACTGGAAGCGGCCAGACGACAGGCCTCATCAATAAGTCCTTGGTCAACCTGTCTGCTATCCGAAGGATATCCAGGAGCATATTGAATATCAGCACCTGCTGCCTTCAAAGCTTCAAAGGCATTATCCAAAGAAGTCGGATGGATCTTACTACTGCCGGAACCCTGGTATCTAGGATCTTTTGCCATGGTCCCAATAACTGCAATCTTCTGTTTCTTGGTTAACGGAAGAATATCATTCTCATTTTTCAATAATACAGCCGAGTTTTCAGCAACCTTGCGCGCCAGCTCGTCATGATCCTCGGGACGGTAAGGTACCGGCTTGTTATCCTGAGTACGAAGAATAAGTTCGGTTACTCTAATGGCATTTTGATCCAAGAGCTCTTCCTTGAGAAGCCCGTTTTTAACGGCAGCTACAACGGCCTCATCATTATCCGTGCCGGTAGCAGGCATTTCCAGATCCATTCCTGCCTTAACACCCTCTACTCTGTCATTAACAGCACCCCAATCGCTTACCACCAGCCCGTCAAAGCCCCATTCCTTTCGTAATATATCCGTGAGCAGGTAGGAGTTGTCGCTGGCATAGGTGCCATTAATCTTATTATAACTACACATTACAGTCCAAGGCTTCGCCTTTTTAACAGCTATCTCAAAGCCTGTTAGGTAGATTTCACGAAAAGCTCGCTCGTCAACGACGGAGTCAACCGTCATGCGGGAGGCCTCCTGGTTATTAACAGCAAAATGCTTTAGCGAGGTACCCACATTCTTACTCTGTATACCCTCAATCAGTGCAGCCGCCATTTCTCCAGTAAGATAAGGATCTTCACTGAAGTACTCGAAATTACGACCGCAAAGAGGACTACGCTTAATATTGGCACCCGGACCAAGAATCGTAGCTACCTCCTCGGCAATACATTCTTCGCCCATTGCTTTACCCATTTCCTTTAATAAATCGCGGTCAAAACTACAGGCCGTTGCTGAGGCAGCGGGGAAACAGGTTGCTGGTACACTATCGTTTAGACCGAGATGGTCCGAAGAGGCAGCTTGCTTACGTAAACCATGAGGTCCATCTGTAACCATTACAGGTTTTAACCCAAGACGTTCAATGCCTTTTAAATTCCAGAAATCCTTACCACTGCATAGGCTGGCCTTTTCCTCCAGAGTCATTTGACTCACTAATTCCTTTGCTTTGCTTTTATAATTCATATTACCCCTCCTTTTCATTGACAATAAGTTAATACTATCATAGCAAAATACAATGTAATGGCTATCATATTTTTAATATTTATGTTCCAATATTAATATTGTTTGTATAATTTGTATGGTATAATGATTATATTGCTATAAAATATAGAAAATTTGCCATATGCAAGGGAGGATCAGATGAAGGTTCAGTTATATACAAATCCGATTGATTTAAGTAAAGCTGGAGATATACCAAAGGATATTGTTATGGCATTTCGAAAGGCAATGTTCGATCAGAGAGAAATGCCTGACACTACCATAATGTATCAGATGGAAGCTGCTTTCTATGATTGCATCAGGAACGGTAATCCGGATGAACTGACAGGATTCTTTGAGACGATTTCGACGAAGAAGCTTCATATGGGATGCATGTCAAAGGATCCGCTACGTCAATCCCAATATGCATTTGTTGCTGGCATTACATTAGCGACCCGAAGTGCAATCCAAGGAGGAATGCCTGAGATGGAAGCGTATAATTTAAGTGATGTCTACACACAAAAGGCTGATCTATGCAAGAAAATCAATGAAGTGAAAGAACTATTTATTGTTGCAATATATGATTTTGCAAAGCGTGTTCAACAGGCTAAGATGCAGAGAGTGTATTCCTATCCTGTTCTACGTTGTATGAAATACATATCCAACCATCTACATTACCGGATTACGCTAACTGAGCTGGCCGAACGTTGTAATTTGACACCCCAGTATTTATCAGCATTGTTTCGTAAGGAAACCGGAACTACGCTATCTCAGTATATACTTCATGAAAAGCTGGAAACGGCGAAACAGATGTTGGCTTATTCTGACCTTTCCCTACAGGATATCGCTGCAAATCTGGCTTTTAATTCCCATTCCAACTTTACGGCACATTTTCGCCAGCAGTACCATATTACACCTAAGCAGTATAGGGAGAATACACGAAATATTTATTAAGAAGGATTACGGTGCCAAAAGTCTGATATAAACAGTGCTAATGAATATTAGTACATGTATATTCAAAGATAATTAAAGAGAGAGGGGCTGTTGCATCTATCTGCAGGGATTATAATTTACTATAATGCACTTTCAGAAGAACAATGTTGTTGAATTCTGTATGGATAGGACGAACTTTTATGTTCGTCCTATCCATACAGAAGTTATAACTTGTACTTCTGCCTGTGTGTGAGGTAAGTTATAATTCCAGCAGATGTATTATGCAACAACCACTCTCTGCAGTTACTACTTATTTAGGAATAGATTTATGGTTGTTGGTGATTGTATTATTCAATCTCAATATATTTTTTTTGTTCGATTTTTGCTGGACTGTCTTCCTTCGGGAAGGTTAGCTTTAAGATTCCGTTTTCAAAGGATGCGTGGAAGTCTTCTTCTTTCAGATTATTGCCTACATAGAAGCTTCGCTTGCAGCTTCCGAAGTATCGTTCTCTGCGGATGTATTTACCTTTTTCCTTGTCTTCTTTTACATCCTGCTTTTCAGCACTGATGGTTAAATAGCCATTTTCCAGATGTGCATGGATGTCTTTCTTATCATAGCCCGGAAGTCCAATCTCCAGCTCATATTCATTTCCCATATCCTTGATGTTGGTTTCCATCCAGCTGGAAGCGGGCATGCGGAACATTGCAGGGAAGGAGAACATATCATCAAAGAAACGGTCAACAAATTTGTCATCAAAAATACTTGGTAATAACATATTCATTCCTCCTTAAACTAATATACAATTGGTTCCAATAGTATAACAAACATATATAGAAGAGGGATTAGTCGTCATATTTGATATGCTTGTTATCTATGTTCTATATGTAATATAACACGCAATATTTACTCTGTCAAGTATCATATTATAATTTATTTTTATTTTATAATTATGCTTTTCCTTTTCTGTTTTATACCTGTTGCAACTTTTGCTTCTCAATGATTTTACAATAATAGCCATTAAATTATAAAATTACATAAAATTCTATTTATTTGTAGCCGTGGCTACAATATTATTTAAAATATTTGGTATACTATAAGCAGGACATTAAATATCTTTCTCTTTTTATATTACAGAAATTACGAATAATAATTTCCTGGACTTGAAGTATTTGACATAATTTTTGTAAAAAATAAATTATAAAATTGCAGAAACTTGATAAAACAGTATGTATTTTTACTGATTTTTAATATCGAGTTTTCAAATAGGGATACTCGTGCTATAATTATTATAAGGGCTTAATTATAACATAAGCAACACTAATAACTTGCGTTATACATTGTTATAAACTTAACGAAAAAGATCAGGTTTTGTAAAAGTACAGAATAAATTAGTACTAAATTAGTGAGGAGCAGATATGGAGAAGAGAGTTGTTATCGTCGGTGCCGGCTATTCCGGTATTCTGACAGCCAAAAAGTTAGCAAAAAAATTCAAAAAACTAAAGCAGGATGTCAATGTTACGATTATTGATAAGAATCCATTTCATACTATGCTTACTGAGCTTCATGAAGTGGCTGCAAATCGTGTTGATGAGGATAGTATTAAGATCAGCTTAAAAAAGGTATTTGCCGGACGTAAGGTGGATGTTAAGCTGGATACGGTTACCTCTATTGATTTTAGCAGTAAGAAGGTAATCGGAGAAAACGAGACCTATCCATATGATTATTTAGTATTATCTGCGGGTTCCAAGCCAACATTTTATGGCGTTCCTGGAGCGGAAGAATATACCTTCAAGCTTTGGTCCTATGAGGATGCCGTAATTCTAAAGGATCACATTCATAACAGCTTTAGAAAAGCAGCAGTTGAGACCAGGGAAGAGGAGAGAAAAAGACTGCTTACCTTCTTCGTAGTAGGTGCTGGATTTACCGGTGTGGAGATGATTGGTGAGTTGGCCGAATACGTTCCTATTCTGTGTGACAAGTTTGAGATTAAGCGTAGTGACGTTACTTTGTATAATATAGACGGATTAAGCAGGCCGATTCCGAATTTAACAGAGAAGCTGTCTAATAAGGTTACCAAGCGCCTTGAGAAAATGGGCGTACAGCTCATATTGAATGCAATGGTTTCAGCTGTTGGCGAAGATTTCATTGAATTCAAACAGGGCGAAAAGGTTACACACACTAGTTGTGGAACCGTTATCTGGGCAGCCGGAATTCAGAGTGCAGATGTAACTCAGGAAGCTGGTAAAACTCTGGATACAACCCGTGGTCGTATTCAGGTGGATTCCTATTTACGTTCAACGAGTAATGATAACGTATATGTAACCGGAGATAATATGTACTTTATAGCGGAGGGTGAAGAACGCCCCGTTCCGCAGATGGTAGAAAACTGTGAGCAAAGTGCAGATACAGCCGCACATAATATCGTAGTAGATGTTACCGGAAAAGGAAAGCTGGAAGAGTATAAGCCTAAATTCCATGGTGTTATGGTTAGTATTGGTGGACGTTATGCGGTATGTCATGTTGGCTTACCCGGCCGTTTCTTCAGTATGCCATCCTTCCTTGCTATGTTTGCAAAGCATTTTATTAATATTATATATTTTATTCAGGTACTGGGTTGGAATAAGGTATTTAGCTATGCGAAGCATGAGTTCTTCACTATTAGAAATTGCAGAAGCTTTGTAGGCGGTCATTTTTCTAACAGAACACCTAGCTTTTTACTAGTTCCTCTTAGAGTCTGGCTCGGAGCAGTCTGGGTATTTGAAGGTGTGAAAAAGGTTGTAGAGGGCTGGTTAAGTGATCCGAAGCTGGAAGGCTTCTTTGGTGGAGCAAATGCCTGGTATGAAAGCATCTTAAACCCGAGCGCAGGTGGTGCAGCCCCTGACGCGACTTCCTCAGCAACAACAGCTGCAGTAGATACAATAGTTAGAACGGTTAACATGGTATCCACAAAAGCGTCCAATCTTATTGTGTTAACTGCAGATGCAGCATCCTCAGCGACTCCGGCAGCAGATGCGGCCGGCTCAGCAGCTGGTTCTGTAGCGGAAGCAGCGGGTACAGTATTATTGAACTTTAACATCTTTGGTTTATTAAAAGTGATATTTGTAAGCGGTAAGAGTCTTGAGGCTTCCAGCTTAGCTGATTTTGCATTTAAGCTTGATGTCCCGCTTATGAACTGGTTTGTTGAGAATGTTATCTTACCTTATGATTGGGTACAGATGGCGATGCAGATTTTCATCGTTATTGCGGAAATCCTTATCGGTCTGGCACTTATGGGAGGTTTATTTACAACACCCGCAGCTGCATTTTCACTGGTGTTACAATTCATGTTTGTATGCACAACTGGTTTGTATCTTGGAACCTTCTGGATGGTATTTGCGGGTATCGCAGTATTAATCGGTGCAGGTAGAACCTTAGGATTGGATTATTATGCTATGCCTGGCTTGAAGAAACTATGGAGAAAATTACCAATCGTTAGAAAGTTGTATATATACAATGATTAAAGATTATAAGAATGATGTTGAAAATTTCAAATTGATAGAGTATGAAGCCGCGATGAATCAAGTGAATATGGAGTTCGATAAAGCCTTATCGGGCTCCCCACGCATCATCCGTGAGTATACAAAGCATCTATTAAACTCACGAGGAAAGTTTATTCGTGCATTATCCGTATTAATCTGTGCAGAGAATCAGGAGGGACTTGTTCATCCGAATGCTGTTACCGCTGCTGTAGCCATAGAAATTCTACATCTGGCGTCTCTTGTCCATGATGATATTATCGATAACGCTGACTTACGACGCGGTGATGTTACCCTGCAGAAGAAATATGGAAAACGTACAGCTGTAATCTGTGGCGATTACTTACTGAGTATCGCTCTTCGAATGATGGCGAATATACCAAATAAAAAGGACTATTTGGATTTGGAGATGCCGGATTATGTTGGAAGACTTTGCCTTGGTGAATTAGAACAGCACATCAATAACTTCAATATTAATCTGACAATCTATCGTTATTTGAAAATTATTTCAGGAAAGACAGCGGCACTGTTTGAAGCCTCTTTCTATGCAGGAGCAATATTTTCCGGCGCTTCTGAAAAGGAGATAAAACGTTATAAACAGTTAGGCTTTTATATCGGAATGATATTTCAGCTAACCGATGATTGTATGGATTTTGAGAAAACTGTTGAAGTAGCAAATAAACCAGTACAATCCGATTATGAGCAGGGTGTAATTACACTCCCCTTAATTCATGCATTGGCGGAAGAAAAAAGTCTGAAAGAGAAAGCCTCTAATCAAGGTTTGACCAGAGCGGAGATTAATGATGCAGTAAGAAAAACCGAAGGGCTTCAGTTTACCCGAATGGTAGTTAAGAAATACTATAACAAATCACTGAAGATAATCAATGAACTGGATTTGTCAGAAAGCAAGAAGGAAAGACTGACATTGGTTCTGAATAAAGCGACCCGATTATCCTAATGTTCTTACGGTTATACTGGAACGATTAAGTACAATAACAGAAATAGGATGGGAAATGAATGATTTCAAGATTTTTAAGCTATGTAGAGATTAAGACAAAGATAACCAGTACGTTTGCCTTCCTATTGACCATTGCATTGCTGGTCAGTAAAAAGCAGACGATTAACTGGGGACTGACCATGTTATTCTTTGCAGCCATGTTCTTATTTGATTTAACCACAACTGCAATTAATAACTACATTGATACCAAGAACAACCATCAGACTCTTCAGTTTAAAAGGAGCTATGCACTAATCATTATATATATTTTATTTGCAATCAGTGCGGCACTGGGATTATATCTGGCATATCTGACAGACCTTGTTATCCTGCTTGTCGGAGGACTATGCTTTTTGTGTGGTGTGTTCTATACTTATGGACCGGTTCCGATATCAAGAATGCCCTTAGGTGAGGTGTTATCCGGTGCCTTTTATGGATTATTAATACCCTTCATAATATTATATATCAATATGCCGGAGGGGACTTTTTTATCACTGAATGTTAATTTAGAGACAATATCTCTTGAATTACAAATAAGACCGATTTTATCTGTATTCCTATTTGCTATCATTCCTTTTTGTACCACCGCTAACATAATGCTGGCAAATAATACCTGTGACCTTGAAAAGGATATTGCAGTGAGGCGTCATACATTACCCTATTACATAGGAGAAAAGGCATTATATTTGTTTGCCGGGTTGTATTACATGACTTATGTTGCAGATATTGCAATGGTGATTACAGGAATACTGCATCCGATTTGTCTTCTTGCTATTGCATCCATCATACCGGTGCAGAAGAATATCAATAAATTCTTTAAGAAGCAGGAAAAAGAAACTACCTTTATGGTAGCCATTAAGAATTATGTGATTATTATGGGAACCAATGTATTAGTGGTATTTATCAGTGCTCTGATCGCATAACACAATACAATGGAACCGGTTGATTTTTATGAGGATATTCATCCCTACCGATTCTGGCAGGGATTAATATAAATGACACTAACGAAAGTTTATAATGGAGGAAGATTTTTATGAAAAAAGCATTCGCATTATTACTTGCAGCAGGCTTGGTAGTATCCACACTTACCGGTTGCGGCAAGTCAGCAGAACCTGCAAAGACAGGTTTATCAGTAATCACTTCTATAGCAAAATCCAAGGATGCATCTGCTGAAGGAGATGGCTTAGCAGAGGTAGATTCAACAGTAGTAGCCGTATTAGTTGGCAAGGATGGTAAGATTTTAGACTGTAAAATCGATGTTGCACAAACTAAGATGAATTTTTCAACAGAAGGTAAATTAACAACAGACATTGCTACAGTATTCCAGTCAAAACAAGAGCTTGGTGATGCTTATGGCATGAAAAAAGCTTCTGGTATCAGCAAAGAGTGGTTTGAACAAGCCAATGCATTTGCTGATTATGTAGTAGGCAAAACAGTGGATGAAGTAAAAGGCATTGCGGTAAACGAAGATGGAACCGCTAAGGATGCTGATTTAGCCGCATCTGTAACGGTACATATTAATGAATTCGTTGAAGGAGTTGAAAAGGCAGTAGCAGCTTCTCAGGAATTAGGTGCACAAAAAGGAGATAAGCTTGGTCTTGCTATTACAACTGATATGTCCAAATCAACTGATGCAAGCGCAGAAGGTGACGGATTAGCACAGGCTTACTCAAATTATGCAGTAGTTACTGTTGACAAAAACAATAAAATTACAAGCTGTGTGATTGATGCATCTCAGGGAAATGTTAACTTCAATACAGAAGGTGTTATCACTACTGATTTAGCTACAACATATCAGACCAAGCAGGAGCTTAAAGAAGCTTATGGTATGAAGAAGGCTTCCGGTATTGGCAAAGAGTGGTATGAGCAGGCTAATGCATTTGCTGATTATGTAACCGGTAAAAAGCTTGATGAGGTTAAGGGCATTGCAGTAAATGAAGATGGAACAGCTAAGGACGCTGACTTGGCTTCCTCTGTAACCGTACATGTTGCTCCATTTATTGCAAATGTGGATAAAGCTGTTGCAAACGCAGCAAAATAAGCAGTAAAAAGGTAAGAAATATTAGGAGTGTTGTAAGTTGCATAACTTCAACACTCCTGTTTTATTTGATAGTACCTATATTTTTTGTTAGTACTTAATATTAATATATAAATTACGATATGAATGGGGAAGAGATCCTAAACGAGGTATTTGTGCTGGTTTGTATCTGGCTCTGTAATTTAAAGCACGATGTGACATGTACTCGTAGAAAACAGGACCTTGTGAATATAACAGAAAACAGCTATAATCATAGTAATTATTTATGGATGAGGTGCCATGTGAAAAGATATAAAATTTTGATAAAAAGAGTGATAATAATAATTATGGTAATAATTATGATGTTTCCTACTACTGGCTGTAGTCTGAAAAAGAAGACACGCTATCAGGCACAGTTTTTAGAATTGTTCGATACCGTAACCACGATTATAGGATACACGGATACGAAGAAAGAATTTTCTGAATTTGCACAAACGGTTTATGATAATCTAAAAGAGTATCATGAACTTTATGATATATATAATGATTACGAGGGCATCAATAATATCAAGACAATCAATGATAACGCGGGAATTGCACCGGTTAAGGTGGATCAGCGCATTATTGATCTGCTTCTGTTTTCAAAGGAAGCTTATACCTTGACCAGAGGGAGAGTCAATATTGCCTTTGGCGCTGTATTGGAGGTCTGGCACAATTATCGTACCGAAGGAATCGATGATCCGGAGAATGCTAAGCTTCCTCCAATGGAACTATTGGAGGAGAGAGCAAACCATACCGATATAAATAAGGTGATTATTAATGAGACTGATTCCACGGTATATTTGGAAGATCCTGAGATGAGACTTGATGTTGGAGCGATTGCAAAGGGATATGCAACGGAGAGAGTGGTTCAGATACTGATTGAAAAAGGATATCATAATGGTTTGTTAAGTGTCGGAGGTAATGTACGGGCAATCGGAAGCCGTGTAGAAAAGGAGAAAGCCTGGAATGTGGGAATTCAGAACCCGGATACGGACAGTGAAGAACCCTATCTAATGATATTAAGTCTCGAGAATTTATCACTTGTCTCCAGCGGTGATTATGAACGCTATTATATGGTTAAAGGAGAAAGGTACCATCATATCATTGATCCGAAGACCCTAATGCCTGCTCAGTATTTTACTGCGGTATCTGTTGTTACAGAGGATTCTGGATTGGCAGATGCATTATCTACCTGCATCTTTAACATGTCCTATGAGGATGGGTATGCGTTAATTGAAAGCCTTCCTAATACGGAAGCGTTATGGGTAATGAAGGACGGTACCATGAAATTCTCCTCCGAATTTGAGTCTTATATTAACTAGGTTTATGTTCTTGCATAAATGTATATTTATGGTTAAAATGAAAATATATTTCAAAGCAAATAACAATATAACCAATGCTAAAAATTCGTTTTGATTTTATCAGATATTCAATTTGGTAGATACTGTAATATAATTAATTTATTTAGGGACACTTTGACTTAGGAAAACGGGGGATATGGAATGATACAGACTATAAAAATGAATTTGGATGATACGGAGCGCTTAGCGCTGATATCGAAGGCATTATCATCGGAGACAAGAATAGATATACTACGACAGTTGCGGCATAAAGATTTGAATGTTAATGAAATAGCAGAAATTCTATCCATACCTGCCTCCTCCTCAGCGGCTCATGTGAAAGTACTTGAGGAAGCAGGACTGATAAGAACTACTTTACACCCCGGAATTCGTGGTTCTATGAAGCTGTGTCATATTGTTCTGGATCATATCTATGTTGAACTAAATACAACACGTAATCTGGAACAGAAGGTAGAAATCATCAAAATGCCCATCGGTAGTTATGTGGATTATAAAGTACAGCCTACCTGTGGAATTGTCAGCGCAAAGGGACCGATTGGAGCTGAGGATGAACCACGCTGCTTTTATCTGCCGGAGCGAATTGAAGCACAGCTGATTTGGCTGGGGGATGGATATATTGAGTATCGTTTTCCTACCTATACCTTCGCCGATAAAGAGATTATTTCCTTGGAGATATCTATGGAATTATGCTCTGAGGATCATGAATTCAATATGGATTATCCTTCCGATATCACTCTCTGGGTCAATCAGCAAGAAGCCGGAACCTGGACCTGTCAAAGTGATTATGGCGGAAGACGTGGTAAGCTGAATCCGGATTGGTGGCCGGATAAGAATACGCAGTACGGAATATTAAAGACCTGGAAGCTAACGAAGACAGGGACCTTTATTGACGATGAGAAGACCAGCGATGTAGATCTGGAGAGTTTTCATTTATTTGATAAGGAATATATATCTGTCCGAATAGGAATCAAGGAGGATGCATTACATAAGGGCGGATTGAACCTGTTTGGAGAAGGCTTTGGAGATTATGCGCAGAGCATCGTCATGAAAGTATTTTATTAGTCGTTCTTCAGCGTGATTTAATTGAATTAAAGCTTAATTGAACACATTTTCCTCTTTACAGAATCGGTAAAGAGGAGTATTATTAAGAAAAGGAACAAAAAAAATATTATAAAACAAATTTAGTAGAATTAATGTGTGAGTGACAATAAAAGGATGGGTAAAGGAGGCGTGTATTCATGAAGAAGGAGATCGTTGAACAGTTCATTAAGCAATTTGGTGAGGAAGGTACCTTTCAAGTGTACTTTGCACCGGGAAGAGTGAATCTGATCGGAGAGCATACGGATTATAATGGAGGTCATGTGTTTCCTTGTGCATTAACAATTGGAACCTATGCGGTAGCAAGAAGAAGAAATGATCGTAAGCTCCGTTTTTATTCCATGAATTTTGAAGCTTTGGGCATTATCGAATCCTCCATTGATCAATTGGTTTATAAACCGGAGGATGACTGGACTAATTACCCGAAAGGTGTACTATGGGCAATGACCGAGAAGGGATATCGGATTGATTATGGTATGGATGTATTGTATTATGGTACAATTCCCAATGCCTCCGGACTCTCCTCCTCAGCCTCTTTGGAGGTGCTGACAGGATTTATTCTGAAGGACTTATTCCAGCTTGATGTTAGCCTTATTGAACTCGCCTTGATTGGCCAATATGCGGAAAATAAATTTGTTGGTGTGAATTGTGGCATTATGGATCAATTCGCTGTGGCTATGGGTAAGAAAAATCATGCGATCTTTTTAGATACAGCAGATTTATCCTATGAGTATGCTCCTCTTGAACTGGGTGATGCCAAGATTGTAATAATGAATACCAACAAAAAGCGTGGTTTAGGTGATTCCAAGTATAATGAGAGAAGAAGTCAATGTGAAGCTGCTCTAGCGGAGCTTCAGAAGGTACTTCCCATTAAGGCATTGGGTGAATTATCAGAAGAAGATTTCTTGATTTACAAGAGTAAAATCAGTGATCCCATTCATAGGAAACGCGCTAAGCATGCGGTTTTTGAGAATCAAAGAACAATTAAGGCAGTGAAAGCGTTGAAGAATAACGACATAACCCTCTTTGGCCAGTTAATGAATGCTTCCCATGTATCCCTCAAATATGATTACGAGGTCACAGGGATAGAATTGGATACATTAGTAGAAGCAGCCCTACAGCAAGAGGGTGTAATCGGAGCAAGAATGACCGGAGCTGGATTTGGAGGCTGTGCGGTAAGTATTGTAAAGGGAGAGTACGTTGATAGCTTCATCGAAGAAGTAGGGAAAGTGTATAAAGAGATGATTGGATACGAGGCCTCCTTCTATGTGGTTGAAGTAGGGGATGGTCCTTCCATACTATAATATAGGACGTATAAAAGCTGTTATAACAGAAAAGTAAGGAGAATGAATATGACAATATTAATCCTGGGAGGAGCCGGTTATATCGGATCCCATACGGCATATGAGTTGATTGATCGGAATGAGGATGTGGTAATCGTTGATAACCTTGAAACAGGGTATATTCAGGCGGTGCATCCCAAGGCACGCTTTTACCAAGGGGATATTAGGAACAGAGAATTTATCGATAGCGTATTTGATAAGGAGAAGATTGATGCAGTAATCCATTTTGCAGCGAACTCCCTAGTGGGCGAAAGCATGGTTAATCCCTTAAAATATTATGATAATAATCTTTGCGGAACTAAAGTGTTACTAGAATCTATGGTAGCACATAAAATCGATAAAATTGTATTCTCCTCTACAGCAGCAACCTATGGGGAGCCTGAGAGAATACCGATAATGGAGACGGACCGCACCATGCCTACCAATACCTATGGTGAGACAAAGCTGTCCATGGAAAGAATGTTTCATTGGACGGAGAAAGCCCATGGATTAAGGTATGTTTCCTTACGGTATTTCAATGCATGTGGTGCGCATAAGAGTGGTGTGATCGGAGAAGCACACAATCCGGAATCCCATCTTATTCCACTGATTCTTCAGGTTCCAAATAGTCAAAGAGAAGCCATCAGTATATTTGGCGACGATTATGATACAAAGGATGGTACCTGTATCCGAGACTATATCCATGTAACGGATCTGGCTCAGGCTCATATCCTGGCAGTGGAGTATCTGGTAAAGGGAGGAGACAGCAATATCTTCAATCTGGGAAATGGAATCGGGTTCACTGTAAATGAAGTGATAGAAACTGCTAGAAAAGTAACCGGTCATCCGATCCCGGCAGTGATATCTCCTAGACGGGCTGGAGATCCTGCACAATTGATTGCTTCCAGTGATAAGGCAAAGAAGATACTAGGCTGGAAGCCGGAGCATGCAGATCTGGAGGAAATCATTACTTCTGCATGGAATTGGCATAAAAACCATCCGAGAGGCTTTTCTAACTAATGAGTATACTTAACTTTTTCGAAAGGGATGTTTCATAATACATTCGCGGGGATAATGACTTACCTCACACACAGACGAAAGTAAATTTTACTGATTTTATATGTCTCAGGCGAATATGAATTTTCGCCTAATTCATACAAAATACAGCAACATATTCTTCCATCAGTGTATTATGGTAAGTCATTATCCCCGCTGACACATTATGAAATATCCCTTTTTTTCATATTCTGCTACAGATTACCTGAAATTAACTTTGACATATGATACTAGGCATGGTTTAATTATTTTGTTGACACAGTTCGACCTGATGATAGCGAAAAGGGACTAATAATTTGACATGAAAAGGGGCATGCATATGAGTAGCAGGAATGGTGGAAAAGAAAGAAAGAATGTCTTATACCTTACGTTACTATTAACAATGGTAAGTGTATTCTTTAGTAATGTAACAAAGGCTTCAGCAGCATCGATTCAGCCTGATAATGGGGCTTCTTTCGAGACGGTTATTTCGGAAGCAATCCAGCCAACGAACGAAACGGTAACACTATCTCCAACAGTATCTCCGGAACCCACACTAACACCGGACAAAGAGGTGGAACCAACACCTACAGCAGCCTTGGAGCCCACATTATCGCCGGACGAAGCAGTGACACCGACTCCTGCAGGAGCTCCGGAGCCTACGCTACCACCGGATGGAACAGTAACACCGACACCTTCAGACGATACGACACCAAGCATTACGCCATCACCGACTCCGGTTCCCTATCGTTCCAGAACACTTCCACTTATGGCAGAGTACGATTATATAGGAAAGAGTGTAACCGGAATTACGAACAAGAAGGAGTCAGTAAAGGCTCTAAATAAAAAGGTCAAAAAGTATGGGACTCTATACGGTACCGGAATGCCACTGGCGGAATATAAAAGTGCTACGGGATATCATTGGGTTGATATGACCGAATATAATAAAGAACCTGTAACAATCAACGTAGATATTACTAAAACGATGGACTATGATACATACGTGAATATATTAAAGAAGCTTTCCAGATATGAAGGTGTATTTCTCTATAAAATTGGTAAATCCACAGAGGGTAGGGATCTCTATTCAATTGAAATCGATATGGAGTCCACAAGTAAGAAAAAAGTATTTATGCTGACTGGTCAGGTTCATGCAAGAGAATTTGCAGGGGGAACTTATATTGTAAAGCAATTTGTTGATCTTGTGCAGAAGGCTCAGACAGATGAGAAAACAATGGAGCTTCTAAAAAATAATAAATTTGTTGCTGTTCCGATTATTAATGTAGACGGAAGGGAAGCATTGATTAAGTCTCCAAGCAAATGGACTACACAAGGAAAGCAGCTTTGGAAGGCTTATACGAATGGCACCGATGGCAATAGGAATTTTCCGGGCTTACAATGGGGACAGGTGGCCAATGGAAAGAAGATGATATCCAGTATTTCAAAAAAACCGGCATATGCTAATTACGTCGGAGATTATGCAGGTTCTAACAGCGAAACAAAGGCCATGATGAAATGGATATATCATTATACAATTGCGGAGCAGGCAGATTTTTATCTGGATATGCATCAGCAGGGCTCCATTATATATGCCGGCAAGACCTGGCAGACCAAAAAGCAGGAGCAGCGATGTCAGGTTCTTCGTACCGGCGTACTGAATGTAATCAATAAAGGAAGTAGTAAAAGAAAATATGGCAGAGTATACGAAAGCTCGTTATATGGGATACGGGGAGAGGGTAGCAGTCTGACGGATTATGCTGTATCGCTGGCTGTAGGAGCGAAATTCTCACCGGCCTACGGGTTCTCAGTATTTACGGATGGTAAAAAAGAATATCCTTTACTTCAGGTGAAGGATTTGGATAAAAAGACAGTTCAGGTGAAGGAAGCAAATAAGAACTTCGCTGCCATTACAGTAGAGATTGGTTATGGAACAAGCTATCTTGGTAATTCCGCTTCTACCAGAAAGCTACTTGCAAAGGAATACTATAATTATTATTTTGATCAGCTGCTCGAAGCACTACCCAGTATTGCTAAATAATATTAATATAAGTAAATACCATTACAATAGTAGAGTTAATAAGCATGACCTCTTATGATATATTATCAAGGGAATCGTTGCTTATTAACTCTATTTTTCGTATATATTGGGACAAAAGTATTAATAATGTTACATAAGAGAAACATAAAGGGTTTGCCACAAATGTAAATATTTGTTAAACTATAACTGAATCATTATGGAGTAGCAAAATGATTGAGGTGATAAAGTATGAGAATTAAGTATAGAAAAGCCATATTATTATGTATCATGAGTACCTTTGGTATAGGAATTTTCCTGTTGTTACTGTATCCGGACCTTATCAGCAAAAAAAAGAGTGAAAGTTTAGAAACATCTATTGATAAAGACATCGTTGTAGTAGATAATAATACTACTGAGAATACCAATGCAGAGAATCAGAGCACCATTATGAATACTTCAGAGGCAGGGATTGCAGAACCAACCGTTACACCGGCCATAACCCATCCGGTCTATGAACTGAAGGAGGGAGGCTATCCGGAGATAGAAGAACTTATACAGAAATACTACCAGGCGAAGGTAAGTTGTGATAAAGAAAAGATGAAAAAGATATTAAGCAACCCGGATACAGCACCTACACTGGAGCAGATGAAAGCGGATGTGCATTTTGTAGAGGAGTACCAGAATATCAAATGCTATACGAAGAAAGGGTATGAAGAGAATAGCTACATTGTATATGTGTATCACGAAATTAAATATGTGAACATCTCAACAGCTGCACCGGCCACGGATAATTTCTATGTCATTACCGATTCAAAGGGAGAATTAAAGATCTATTCGGACCCATATAGTGAGGAACTGGAAGAGTATTATTACGCCAGACGCCAGGATGAGGATGTGCAGGAACTGATACGGTTAACCAATAAAAAAAGCAAAGAGGCGAAAAAGAAGGATAAGCTGCTTGATACATTCTGGACCAACTTGGAGAAAATGGCGTCGGAAGAAGAGAAGTCGGATAATTCTGATTAGGAAGCGGAGAAGTCAGAAGAATACAGATAACGATTAACGCTTAGTGAGCAACAAATGAGGAGACAGAAAGGGAATATAAGATGAAAAATATTGTATTGATTGGAATGCCGGGTGCTGGTAAAAGTACCATAGGAGTCATACTTGCCAAGGTAATCGGATATAACTTCATTGATTCAGATTTATTAATTCAGGAACGGGAAGGATGTCTGCTGAAAGACATTATCGAACGGGATGGCCTTAATGGACTTATTGCCATTGAAAATAAGGTGAACAGCGAGATCAGTGCTCAACATAGCGTAATTGCTACAGGTGGAAGTGTAATCTACGGAAAGGAAGCAATGGAGCATTTGAGAGAAATTGGAACAGTGGTATATATCAAATTAAGCTTTGAAACCATTAATAACCGGCTCGGTAATATCAAGCAAAGAGGAGTTGTTTTCCGGGAAGGACAGACGCTTCTCTCCCTTTATCAGGAGCGTTGTCCGTTATATGAACAATATGCTCATATTATCATTGACGGAGAAGGACTTGGTATAGAGGAAGTCATGGAAAAGATACGGGTAGAAACGCAAGAAAACTGGAGCTAAAGCAGGCTCCAGTTACATCCTTGTTCCAATATTTGAACCAAAGCTTCCAGTTCATTTTTGTCTATGTCATTAAAACGGTCCGGTTCTGGACTGTCAATATCCAGGACGCCAACAATACGGCCCTCAGCATGGAGGGGAATTACGATTTCAGAACGGGAAGCATTATCACAGGCGATGTGACTGGGAAAGGCATGAACATCCGGTACCACCAAAGTCCGAGCTTCTTTTACAGCGGTACCACAGACACCCCTGCCAATGGGGATATGGATACAGGCAGGCTTACCTTGGAACGGGCCCAGTAAAAGTTCATCCTCATGAAGTAAATAGAAGCCTACCCAGTTTATATTGTTCAATGCCAGATTGAGTAAAGCCGAGGCATTCGCTAAGTTAGGGATAGGGTAGGGTTCATTCTCAATTAAAGCTGTTAGCTGTTCTTTCAACAAACGATAACATTCGGATTGATCCTCCGAATACAGTGTTTGAATTTCGTGCATAAATCCTCCGGTATTTCGTCATTTATTCAAATAGACGGTTCATCTTCTCTTTAAGGTTGCGTTTTCGCTTTTCTCTCTCTTCCGGTGCAATCTGATACATTCCGTTGATATCCTGAATAAGGACACTGCCTTCCTTACAGTGAAGAGGCAGCTTATATTTTGGAATGGATATAATCTTTTGATCCTCTTGCTCGCAGATGGCATAATTTCCTTCAAAACGGTCTATGATATATTTAGTCATAGTCCTCCTTCTTTCATGGTAATTAACTCTGTTGCTTACTACATCATATTCAGGTAAGGACAGCTTAACTCATAATGGTAGTTATTTAATGTCCTCCTCTGTAATAAGATAGTTTTCTTTATTAACAGAAATATTCTTACCATCCGATGCAAAAATGATGGTACCTTGCTGGTCTGTTCGGTATACCTTGATCTCGCGTTCCATCATCTCCTTCATGGTCTCTGCATGTGGATGACCATAATCATTATCTTTTCCCAAAGAAATAACAGCATATGTGGGATCTACAGCATCCAGGAAGGGCTCGCTATTACTGTCAGAAGAACCATGGTGGGATAACTTTAGAACATCTGCTGACAAGTCATAATGATTTTTCAACATTTCCTGCTCCGATGCTTTTCCTGCATCACCTAATAGCAGGAAGGAAGTACTTCCGTAAGTAAGCTTAATCCCAATACTATAATCATTCATTTCCTCATACTCATCAGAATTCGGTGCAACGAAGGTAAAGGTTGCAGGACCAAAGGAATAGGCTTGCCCCATATCCGGCTTGGTAATATTAAGCTGATTATCTTCGATGGCATCTAATAAATTCTCAAAGGTTTTTGTGGTATGAGTTACGGACGGGAGAAAGAGTCGGTCTGTAGGATAACGATTTAGAACACCGTCAAGTCCTCCGATATGATCGCTATGGGGATGGGTTCCGATTACATAATCAAGACGTGAAATATGATTTGCCTCCAGGTAATCAATAACAACCCTTTCTGCATAGTTTTCTCCGGCGTCGACCAACATTGCATGATTATCTGCTTCAATTAATATGGCATCTCCTTGCCCGACATCAATAAAGTGCACCTCAACAATACCGGTTCGTTCGGAGCTGCTATAGGTGTCCTTATCTGATTTAGAATTGTTGTAATAAATGAGAATTACGAGCACAGTCAGTAGAATTAAACCGCCGACACGGCTCAAGATCTGCTTTTTTTTCGTGTTCATATAAACCCTCTCCTTATATTAATTATATCGGGAAATTGCTCATTTTACAATGGACTTTATTATCTCATGGCATGTATAATTTCAAAAAGATTTCCTATTCATTCTTTCCATACTACATAATCATGATCGGATTATGTATAATAAGAAAAAGAGCAATAGGAGGAGCTGTTATGAGATTATTTGTAGCGGTTACATTTACGGAGTCTATTAAGACGGCAGTATATGAGGTGGAAGAAAGACTACGGCAGTATTGTAACGGAGGTACCTTTACGAATAGAGAGAATCTGCATCTGACGGTTGTCTTTATCGGTGAGACGAATCGCATTGAGGAAGTGAAACAGGCAATGAATGGTGCAGTATCAAAAATTGCAGCAGAACCATTTCTGATTACGATAAATGGTCTTGGGAAGTTTCGACGAAATGAAGGTGATATTTACTGGATGGGGATCGAGAAGCAGGAGGTGTTGTGGAAGCTGCAGAAGGCACTGGTAAAGGAACTGAAGGAAGCAGGCTTTTATGACATTGATGATAGAGAGTACAAACCCCATTTGACCTTAGGTAGAAGAGTCCGGGTAAAAAATGATTTTCATGAGAAAGAGTTTGCCAAGGATATCCCTTCGTTGAAAATGGAGGTAGGTAAGATCAGCCTGATGAAATCCGAGCGTGTTAATGGTAAGTTGGTTTATACCGAAATCTATCATACGATAATCCATTGTTGAGGCTATGGATTTGTGTTAAGATGAAGGTAACCCAATACTAGGAGTGAATAGTGTGTAAATCAAGATTTTTACATGCTGTCAACAGAATGGAGATAATATGAAGGTATTAGTGGATGCCGATGCTTGTCCGGTTAAGGATATCATTGAAGAGATTGCAAGCAAATGGGGATTACCTGTGATTATGCTGGCGGATACCAGTCATATACTGTCATCGGAATACAGTGAGGTAGTGCTTGTGAGTAAAGCGCCGGATGCTGTGGATTTTGCACTGATTAACCGAACCTCCTGTGGAGATATTGTGGTGACACAGGATTATGGAGTAGCTGCCATGGCGTTAGCAAAAGGAGCCAAAGCCATACATCCGGGTGGAAAGATATATACCGATGATAATATTGATATTATGCTTATGGAGAGAGATATAGCGAAGAAATGTAGGAAGGCGGGAGAGAGAATCGGGGGACATACAAAGAAGCGTACAGCCGAAGATAATGCCCGGTTTGCTACAGTATTCGAACAAATCTGCCGCAATTCCCTGGAGGGGAAATAAGCTTATCTCATTAATAATAGAAGGACAAATGATTATTATTTATATTATGGAAATAAATGTAAAATCATTATACTGAGGAATTAATTATACATACTACATGAGTAGAGTACGGAAAAGGAGCACTATGTTACGATTGGCAAGATATTTAAAGCATTATAAGAAAGAAGTAATACTTGGACCGTTCTTTAAATTACTGGAAGCGATCTTCGAATTAATTGTACCACTGGTTATGGCATCAATTATTGATACTGGTATCCGTGGAGGAGACCGGGTATATGTACTGCAACGAGGAGGTATCCTGCTTTTACTTGGCACATCAGGGCTGATTTTTGCATTAATCTGTCAATACAGTGCATCGAAGGCATCTCAGGGGTTTGGAACAATGGTTAGAAATGATTTATTTTCCCATATTAATTCCCTGTCCCATGGCGAACTTGATGGCTTTGGTACGAATTTTCTTATTACCGTTATTACTAACGATGTGAATCAGATGCAGCTGGCAGTGGCAATGCTGATCCGGCTTGTGGTAAGAGCCCCTTTTCTGGTAGTTGGTGCGATTATTATGGCAATGCTGCTGGATCTTAAGCTGTCCATTGTTTTTCTTGTGGTCGCCCCCCTGGTTTCCTTTATTCTGTATTGGGTTATGAAGAAATCCGTCCCCTTTTATAAGGTAAGACAAAAGGTACTCGATAGGATATCCATGATTACCAGGGAGAATTTAACCGGAGCAAGAGTAATCCGTGCTTTTTCTACCCAGGATAAGGAGGAAAAGCGCTTTGAAGATACGAATGAAGAGGCTGCTCAGATTGCCATTCGAGTGGGAAAGCTGTCGGCTATTTTAAATCCGGCCACCTTTACTATAATGAATATGGCTATCATAGCCATAATCTGGTTTGGAGGAATACAAGTGGATACCGGCCACCTGACACAGGGTGAAGTCATAGCCTTTGTTAATTACATGACTCAGATATCACTGGCATTGGTGGTGGTAGCCAATCTGGTAGTGATCTTTACGAAGGCAGGAGCCTCTGCTACCCGAATTAATCAGGTATTTGATACAAAACCTCATATGCAGGAGGGTAAAGTTACGATAGAGGATCTGGAACAGGAAAAGGGGGATGGTATAAGCCAGAAGCCAATTATTTCTCTTAGAGAGATATACTTTGCATATCCGGATTCTGAGGAGTATGCACTTGAGAATATAACATTTGATGTGATGCCCGGAGAAACCATCGGAATTATCGGTGGTACCGGCTCAGGTAAGTCCACCCTGGTTAATCTATTACCAAGGCTTTATGATGCGACAAAGGGTGAGCTTCTTATAAATGGATTGGATATCAAGGAATATTCCTATGATACGTTACGCAGGCAATTTGGCATTGCACCGCAGAAGACAGTGTTATTCTCAGGAAGTATTCGGGACAATCTGCGTATGGCTAAGGAAGATGCCACCGATGAGGAGATCAGGAGAGCAATACGAATTTCCCAGTCAGAAGAATTCGTAGAGACCCTTTCGAAAGGCTATGATAGTGAGATTTCTCAGGGGGGAAAGAACCTCTCCGGTGGGCAGCGGCAGAGATTAACCATAGCAAGAGCACTTATCCGTAATCCCAAGATATTGATTCTGGATGATAGCGCAAGCGCGCTGGATTATAGCACGGAGGCGAAACTTCGTAAGGCTCTATACACGGAATGCGGTGGTATGACCATCATTATGGTCTCCCAGAGAGCAGGAAGTATCCGGCATGCAGATAAAATTATAGTCATGGATGACGGAAAGATTGCCGGAATTGGAACTCATAATCAGCTAATAAAAAGCTGTGAGGTATATCGTGAAATCTGTCACTCCCAACCAGGTATGGAGGAGGTGACGGAAGCATGAAGCAGAAGAATAATAACAAGGCAGTTCTTTTTCGATTATTAGCCTATACCAAACCATACCGTCTCTCACTGATATTATCACTGTTATGTGCATTAATTAGTGTAACCCTTTCTTTATTAACCCCAATCCTCATAGGGCGGGCAGTGGATTACATCGTAGGAGAAGGAAATGTGGCATTCTCTAAAATCATACCGGTGCTGGCTGAGCTTGCATTAGCAATCGTTGGAAGCGCAGTTTTTCAGTGGCTGATGACGTATCATACGAATAAAATTACGTTTCGTACCATTAAAGATTTGAGAACAAGAGCCTTTCACCAACTGAACAAGGTTCCTTTGAGGTATATTGATCAGAACTCTCACGGAAATATTATGAATAGTATGGTAAATGATATTGATACGGTATCGGATGGCCTATTACAAGGCTTCGCCCAATTATTCACCGGGTTGGTAACGATATTCGGGACCATTATTTTCATGCTGATGATGAATGTTACAGTCGGTCTTGCTGTTATCCTACTGACGCCCTTATCCCTATTTGTGGCATCCTTTATCTCTAAGCACATCTACAGCAAGTTCGCAGAGCAATCTAAGATCCGCGGCGAGCTGAGCGGGTTGATTGAAGAGATGGTGGGAAATCAAAAGCTTGTAAAACTGCTATCCTATGAAGAAAAATCACAGGAGTGTTTTGAAGAGATTAATGAGCGGTTACATCAATGCGGAGTGTTAGCACAGTTCTATTCCGCACTAACGAATCCTTGTACCAGATTTGTGAATGGAATCGTATATGCTACTGTTGGAGTATTAGGAGCATTTACAGCAATACGGGGAATGATCTCGGTAGGACAGTTGTCCAGCTTTCTGGCTTATGCCAATCAATACACCAAGCCCTTCAATGAGATCTCCGGTGTCATTACAGAATTACAGTCTGCTCTGGCATCAGCACAGCGAGTATTTGCCCTTATCGATGCAGAGCCGGAAAGCTCGGACGAAGGCCTGCTGTCAGTACTAGCCTGTGACGGAAGCGTAACCATACAGAATGTAAGCTTTTCCTATAATTCGGAGGCTCCCCTGATCGAGAACTTTAATCTGAAGGTAAAACCCGGGCAGAGAGTAGCAATTGTAGGTCCTACCGGAAGCGGGAAGACCACCATTATTAATCTCCTTATGCGTTTTTATGATACGGATAGTGGAGAGATTATACTAAGTGGAACCGATATTCGTCAGATGAAGAGAGAAACCTTACGCAATATGTTCGGTATGGTGCTTCAGGATACCTGGCTTTTCCAAGGTACAGTAAGAGATAATATTGCTTATGGAAAAGAGGATGCTACCGAAGAAGAAATTATAGCTGCTGCAAAAGCCGTACACGCCCATGGCTTTATTAAACGTATGCCCCAGGGATATGATACGGTACTAACCGATGAGGGAAGTAATATTTCCCAAGGACAGAGGCAGCTGCTGAGTATTGCAAGGGTTATGCTGCGTAAACCTCCGATGCTGATACTGGATGAAGCAACGAGTAACATCGATACCAGAACCGAGGTATATATTCAGAGGGCATTTACGAAACTGATGGAGGGGCGCACCAGTTTTATCGTAGCGCACCGACTGTCTACGATTAAGGAAGCCGATATGATACTGGTCATGAATAAGGGTAAGATCATCGAACAGGGAAATCATGAGGAGCTATTAAGAATGAATGGATTTTACGCACAGCTTTATCACAGTCAGTTTGAGCGACACACAGACTGATGGTTCCATTGTGCTACGATGAATTTATAATCATATGATATATTGATGTAATTGTTAGGATTATTAACGGATGCTGGATAAATGTATTAGCAGGGACTATGAATTACCTATGGTAAATCTAGTCCCTGTAACTATATTACAGAAAAAGCCTATTCTTGCTTGGCTTGGACTGTATAAAAAACAGAACAAACATTCGAAAATTGTATTGATTTTACAACATGCCTATGTTATAATAACTTGCGACATGTAAAGAGTCTGCTTAGATTTACCAATATTGGTAAAGATATAGTTAATATAATTAGATTAGATAATATAGATAATGAGGGAAATAAAGATAATATTGATAATAAAGATAATATTGATAATAAAGATAATATGCATAACTTCGTTTATGCGTATGGCAGGGAGGTAATTGATTGTATGGAATTTAAACTGGTATCAGAATTTGCACCTACCGGTGATCAGCCGGAAGCGATCAAAGCACTTGTCGATGGTTTCCGCAGCGGCAATCAGTGCCAGACACTGCTTGGTGTTACCGGTTCCGGTAAGACCTTTACAATGGCCAATGTTATACAGGCACTTCAGAAGCCGACACTTATTATTGCACATAATAAAACGTTGGCTGCCCAGCTTTACGGTGAATTTAAGGAATTTTTTCCGGAGAATGCCGTAGAGTATTTTGTAAGCTATTATGATTATTATCAACCAGAAGCCTATGTTCCGTCAACGGACACCTATATAGAGAAGGATTCCTCCATCAATGATGAGATTGATAAGCTACGACATTCCGCCACGGCCTCCTTGGCAGAGCGTAATGATGTGATTATCGTAGCCAGTGTATCCTGTATCTATGGGTTAGGTAGCCCAATTGACTATAGGAATATGGTGATATCCTTAAGACCGGGAATGGTGAAGGACCGGGATGAGGTATTAAGAAAGCTGATTGAGATACAATATGACCGTAACGACATGGATTTTAAGCGAGGAACGTTCCGTGTTCGTGGGGATGTGGTGGAGATCTTCCCGGCATATTCCGATGATGTTGCTATCAGAGTAGAGTTCTTCGGTGATGAAGTAGAACGAATCCTTTCGATTGATGTACTAACCGGAGAGATTAAGTGCAGCCTGCAACATATAGCCATATTCCCGGCTTCCCATTATGTTGTTTCTCCCGAGAAGCTGGAAGAAGCAATCCGTAATATCGAAGAAGAGATGATCGAACAGGTACGTTATTTTAAAAGTGAGGATAAGCTCCTTGAAGCACAGAGAATATCGGAGAGAACGAACTTTGATATTGAGATGATGCGAGAGACTGGATTTTGTTCCGGTATCGAGAATTATTCAAGGCATCTGACCGGTCTGGAGCCAGGATGCCCACCCCATACTTTGATGGACTACTTTCCGGATGATTTCTTGATTATCGTGGATGAGTCCCATATTACGCTGCCTCAGATTCGGGGAATGTATGCAGGTGACCGTTCAAGAAAGCAGACCTTGGTGGATTATGGTTTCCGACTTCCATCAGCACTGGATAACAGACCACTGAATTTTCAAGAATTTGAGAGTAAGATTAGTCAGATATTGTTCGTATCGGCAACTCCTTCCATATATGAGAGAGAGCATGAACTTCTTCGAACAGAACAGGTAATCCGTCCTACCGGCTTACTGGATCCGGAAGTGTCTGTTAGACCAGTGGAAGGACAGATTGATGATCTGTTGGGTGAAATCCATAAAGAATTGGATAAGAAGAATAAGGTATTGGTAACGACCTTAACCAAGCGTATGGCAGAGGATTTGACAGACTATCTTCGCGAAGTCGGTATTCGAGTGAAGTATCTGCACTCTGATATAGACACCTTGGAACGATCAGAGATTATCCGTGATATGAGAATGGATGTATTTGATGTACTGGTAGGTATTAACCTTCTGAGAGAAGGTCTTGATATCCCCGAGGTGGGATTGGTTGCTATTCTGGATGCAGATAAGGAAGGGTTCCTTCGTTCGGCAACCTCATTAATTCAGACAATTGGTCGTGCCGCCCGTAATGCAGAGGGACACGTTGTTATGTATGCGGATCATATTACGGAATCCATGGAGATCGCCATCTCTGAGACAAACCGTAGAAGAGCAATACAAAAGGAATATAATGAAAAGCATGGTATTACGCCGACAACGATTAAGAAGAAGGTTCGAGACCTGATCAGCATCTCTAAGAAAACGGAGAAGGAACTGGTGGATATGGAGAAAGATATGGAGTCCATGTCCAGACAGGAACTGGAGGAGATGGCCAAGAAGATATCCAAGCAAATGCATACTGCTGCTGCAGAACTTAACTTTGAGCTGGCTGCTGAATTAAGGGATAAGCTGCTTGAACTGAAAAAGCATCTTGAAGAGACCAAGTAAGAATGGAATACTGTCGGCAAGGCTGGCTGTATCACATCATAGCTTGCTAAGTAAGCTGCTTATATACTAATAAATGAAAGAATAGAACAGGTGGAACTATGTCAGATAAAAAGAAATACATTAAAATAAGAGGTGCAAAGGAGAACAACCTTAAGAATCTTAGTGTAGATATTCCCAGAGATCAATTTGTTGTATTGACGGGGCTGAGTGGTTCAGGAAAGTCATCCCTTGCATTTGACACTATTTATGCAGAAGGACAGCGTAGATATATGGAATCGCTGTCGTCCTATGCCAGACAGTTTCTTGGTCAGATGGAAAAGCCACAGGTAGAGAGTATTGAAGGACTTCCGCCTGCCATATCCATCGATCAGAAATCTACCAATCGTAATCCGCGTTCTACCGTTGGTACCGTAACAGAGATTTATGATTACTTCCGTCTGCTATATGCTAGAATTGGTATCCCACATTGTCCTCAGTGTGGTAAAGAGATTAAGAAGCAAACCATCGATCAGATGGTGGATGAAATAATGGCGCTACCGCAGGGAACCAAGATACAGCTTCTGGCTCCGGTGGTTCGTGGCCGTAAGGGAGAGCATGTTAAGCTATTCGAACAGGCGAAGCGAAGCGGTTATGTCAGAGTTCGTGTGGACGGTAATCTTTATGAATTATCGGAAGAGATAAAGTTAGAGAAGAATAATAAGCATAATATTGAGATTATTGTTGACCGTCTTGTTGTAAAGGAAGGCATTGAGAAACGTCTATCCGATTCCATCGAGAACGTATTAAAGCTGGCAGAAGGACTTTTATATGTGGATGTCATTGATGGAGAGCAGATGATCTTCAGCCAGAATTTCGCATGTGCAGACTGTGGAATCAGCATAGACGAGGTGGAACCAAGAAGCTTCTCCTTTAATAATCCCTTTGGAGCATGTCCGGAGTGTCACGGTCTTGGTAATAAGATGGAATTTGATGAGGAGCTACTGATTTGCGATTCAAGTAAGAGTCTGATTGATGGTGCAATCGCCGCACCCGGCTGGCAATCGGTTGTGGATAAAGGAAGTTATTCCAGATGCATATTGGAAGCACTGGCAAAGGAATATAAGTTTGATCTGAACACCCCATATGAGAAGCTGCCGGAGGATATCCGCCATATGTTTATGTACGGAACCAATGGAAAGTCGGTGAAGGTACACTATCGGGGACAGCGGGGTGTCGGTGTATATGATGTTGCATTTGAAGGCTTAATACGTAATGTGGAACGACGTTACCGTGAAACATCCTCGGATGGTGTAAAACAGGAGTATGAGACCTTTATGAGGACAACACCCTGTAAGGTATGTAACGGTAAGCGTCTGAAGAAGGAAGCACTGGCTGTTACCGTGGGAGATAAGAATATCGCAGAGGTAACAGAGTATTCCATACGTGAGCTTGCCACCTTCATGAATGAATTACAATTAACCACAATGCAACAGAAAATCGGTGAATTGGTATTAAAAGAAATCAAATCGAGAATCAGCTTCTTGATTGATGTAGGTCTCGATTATCTTACTTTAGCAAGAGCAACGGGTACCTTATCCGGCGGTGAAGCGCAAAGAATTCGTCTTGCGACACAGATTGGCTCCGGACTGGTGGGTGTGGCGTATATCTTAGATGAGCCAAGTATCGGTCTTCATCAAAGAGATAATGATAAGCTGTTAAAGACGTTGAATAATCTCAGAGATCTGGGAAATTCATTAATTGTTGTTGAGCATGATGAGGACACGATGTTCGCTGCGGATTATATCATCGATATCGGGCCCGGTGCCGGAGAGCATGGTGGAGAAGTTATCGCATGTGGTACGGCAGAAGAAATCATGAAAGTTGAGGAATCCATTACGGGTGCCTATCTGAGTGGAAGAATTCAGATTCCAGTACCGAAGAAGAGAAGAAAGCCCACCGGATATTTATCCATAATCGGAGCCGCAGAGAATAACTTAAAGAATATTAATGTGGATATACCGTTAGGAATAATGACCTGTATTACGGGAGTATCAGGATCGGGAAAGAGCTCACTGGTGACTGAGATTTTATATAAGAGACTGGCCAGGGATCTGAACCGTGCCCGTACGATACCCGGCAAGCATGCGGATATGAAAGGTATAGAACAGCTCGATAAGGTAATTAACATTGATCAATCTCCCATCGGAAGAACTCCGAGATCCAATCCGGCTACCTATACCGGGGTATTTGATCAAATTCGAGATTTGTTTGCTTCTACCCAGGAGGCGAAAATGCGAGGCTATACCAAGGGCCGTTTCAGCTTCAATATTAAGGGTGGACGTTGTGAAGCCTGCAACGGAGACGGTATTCTGAAGATTGAGATGAACTTCCTTCCCGATATCTATGTACCATGCGAGGTCTGCGGAGGAAAGCGATATAATAGAGAGACCCTGGAGGTTCATTATAAGGGCAAGAACATCTATGAAGTATTGGATATGACAGTAGAAGAAGCAGTTCATTTCTTTGAGAATGTCCCTTCGATCAAGAGAAAGATTGAGACACTGAATGATGTTGGTCTATCCTATCTACGATTAGGTCATCCCTCTACTTCTTTATCCGGTGGTGAAGCACAAAGAATCAAGCTTGCTACGGAGCTTAGCAAACGAAGTACCGGTAAGACCATATATATCCTGGACGAGCCTACCACTGGATTACATTTTGCGGACGTTCATAAGTTAATTGATATATTAAAGCGTTTCACCGAGACCGGCAATACGGTAGTAGTTATTGAACATAATCTGGATGTTATTAAGACAGCAGACTATATCATCGACATCGGACCGGAAGGCGGAGATAAGGGAGGTACTGTAATCGCACAAGGAACTCCTGAGGAAGTGGCTAAGAATAAGAAATCCTATACCGGAGCCTATGTGAAAAAGTATATAGAGAAAAAGTAAATATTGAGATGAATTTGATTGTGAAGCATATCTCATGAGAAATGTGCGGATTAAGTATAACCCTCCGTTATGGGCTGTGATCATTACGGGGGGTTTTGCTTTCACTAGTATAGAAAAGGAAGGTACATATGGAATATAGCTTTTTTGCCATGATTTCAAGAATGAAGTTGATTGAGCGATGGGCGCTTATGAGGAATTCTCTATCTGAGAACATCAGTGAACATTCTCTGGAGGTTAGTATTATCGCACATGCATTGGCGGTAATCAGTAATGAGAGACTGGGGAATCAGCTCAATGCAGAAAAGGCGGCATTAATTGGGATCTATCATGATGCCACAGAGATTATTACTGGGGATATGCCTACGCCCATCAAATATTTTAATGAGAACATCCAGGGTGCATTTAAGGAAATCGAAAAGACAGCCGCTAACCGTCTTCTTTCCATGTTACCAGAGGATATGAGGGAGAGCTACCAATCCGTTTTCTTTCCTAAGGAGGATGAGCTCTTATTGTGGAAATTAGTAAAGGCAGCGGATAAGCTTTCTGCATTAATTAAGTGTATACAGGAAAGAAAGGCCGGTAATACTGAATTTGTCAGCGCAGAGCAATCGATCAGAGCGATACTGGTGGATATGAAGTTAGAAGAGGTAGATATCTTTATGAAAGAATTTCTTCCGGCTTATAATAAGACCTTAGATGAATTGTAAAATACTGTGATGGACGTGGGATGGATGATTAATCATCCATCTACATTTTGGTTATTCTGGGAACCACCAGCAAAGCAGCGGGTAAGATACACCCGTAATTTATCTGTTACAAAGGAGGGATAGTGTGATAACAATCGATGGTAAATGGATAATGGAAGGCTTAAGCAGATCGGATTCAAGAAGAATTAAGACAAGCCAGGAGCTTGTAGATTATGTAAATGAAGTCGGATTTTTACCACTTTTTAAAAACTCAGTAAAAGGCTTCTCTGTAGAAGAGATGACTGCCTCAGATTCCTGGTGGGCCGGAGTACCAGGTGAGGATCCTTGGGAATGGCGTGAGGTAATTGCTGCAGAAGGAAATCTTGCATATGGCAAATTATTTGGGAATCGGGCAGGATATATCTCGAAGGAGTGGTATCCATATTTTGCATCCTATCGCAGGGACGGATATGACTTTGACAGCCGGTATGAGGATGGACTGGCCAGTCACCGTACAAAGCGGATTATGGATGTGCTGTCCATATATGATATGCTACCCTCCAATGAGCTCCGTGTAATGGCAGGTTTTGGTGTCGGTGGAGAAAAAGGATATGAAGGAGCGCTGACAAGCCTGCAAATGCAGACATATATTACCATTCGCTGTTTTAAGAAAAGAACCAATAAAAAGAATGTGGAATATGGATGGCCAGTTGCTTATTATTCCATAAGTGAAAAGCTATTTGGAGAGGATTATGTTCGGTCTGCCTATAAGTATGGTACAGATGAATGCAAAGCCAGAATAATGGACCATCTGGCTAAGAGATATCCAGATGCTACAAGGAAAGAGATTGAGAAAGTAATAAAGTAGGGTACATGATGACTGTCTGATTACACATTATGTGAAGTCGGACAGTTGCTTTATATATGGGATATTACCGGGAGAACTATGATATAAAGAATTAGTGATAATGTAAGGATTAGTAAATCGAAGGAATATATGGGTAATATTACTAGTAAAATAGTTCTACATTTGAAGGAGATATACGGATTCAATGCTTGAAAAACCTTAGAAAATCATAGGTTTGCAGGAATCATAACAGAACATATAACGGATTATTGCATTATTAAGCAATATTATGTAAATGCTTGAAAAATGGCAGCATATAGATTAATATAGAAATTAAGGAAGTAATATGTTGTAACTACACGTATACTGTACACAGAAAGGAAAGGGAAATAAATGAGGGTATCTACTTTTGACGAAACACAAATGAATAAAAGTATTAGAAAAAGTCTTCTGGTAAAAAGAATTATTACTTTAGCTATTGTATTTAGCGCATTATTTATTATTCTGGGGCCTGCTAAGGCTATTTTAGCAGCTACCGGGTCTCAGGTGAGAGTTGATATAAATTACATTGAGGAAACAGCTACAGTTTCTGCTGGTTCCGGCGGTAGTACAAAGCTATTTATGAGTACGGATAACCAAAAGACATGGGACTTAATCGACAGTACAGGTGTTGTTGATATCGTACCCATGCTTAAGACCAAGGAAGTTAGTGTATTCTTTAAAGGAAATAAGGATACCAATCCTTTGGAAGTAAAGCTACAGGCAGAAAATAAGGATGTGAAGGTTGCTTATACTGTTGAGAAGCAGGGAAATGGTGAGATGGCAGGAGTAATCACAGTTAATGGTGCAATGGAGTATAAAAAGGGTACTAATGGAGCGTGGAAGCCTATCAGTACGAAATTATATACTTCAATGTATGAAATAAAAGGAGCCACCCTATATTTTAGAATTCCTGCAACGGTGAATACACGGGCAAGTAAGGTAGTCTCTATACGTGTTCCTAAGAAACCGACTGCACCTAGCGTTAAGCTGGATGGAAGTAAGTTTCAGATCACCGGTCTGAAGAAGGGTGAGACACAATACCGTGTTGGAGACAATACAGCATGGATTGACTTTGCACCCTTGGATAATAAGACCAAAACTCTTGATTTAGCCGTATTATTCGGTAGTGGAGCTAATAATAATACACCAATTCCAGGAGGTACCATCGAGTTTCGTAAAGCTGGAACAGATAAGAAGATCCCTTCTGCAATCAAAGTAATTGAAGTAGCACCTCAACCTGTATGTCCTGCTTCAACCATTGCGGTAACCGGTTCCTCCATTAACATTACAGATAATACGCCGAAGATCGTATATGAGTATACGGTGGTTAAGGCATCCACCGGTACCATTGATGTCAGAGCATTAAAGTGGACCTCAATTAAGCCCGGTAAGCCAGTTACAGTAAGTAAGACATCAAAAGGTGATCGAATTCTGGTTCGTGTAAAGAGCTACACAGATGCCACGACGAAGCAGATCATTCCTGCATCAACCTATAGAGAATTCACGGTTTCATAGAATAATTGGACAAGAAACAATGATATCATGCTAAGTAATACGATAGAAAGTACGCTTTGCGAACTTACTATTGACATGAATATAAGGGTCTGTATATCGTAATGGAAGATCACCTTACGATATACAGACCCTTTATTGTGCTATACATCTCTTTGTTTATTATCAATCATACTCCTTGAAGTATATTCATATTATCACATTATTCAGGTCGCTGGAATTCAATCATCTTTGCTCCCAGAACTCCATTCTCCTCAGCAAAATTACACATATGGGTGATATAGTCATCCTTGACTTTATCCGAATCAAAGCTATATGCAGTTCTCCTGGTATAAGCTCCTTTCGTTGGATTATGAAAATACTCTTCAACGATGACATAGTCTGTGTTTTCGTTGAGTACGAAGGTATCCGGGCTTTCTATGGTGTAGGGGGTTGTAAGTAGAACTTCATCATAAGAATTTATTTCTTTTATTAGAATTTTGTCAACCACATCATTCACCACAACATGGATCTGATATTTATAAGTAATTGAATTTGTTTTTCCATTCACTGTTCTCTTGATGGTGCTGTCTATGGATTGTGAAAAGGAGTTCCCGGCATTATCGTTAGAAGCCATAAGGCCTGTGCTATTTCCGATTATGGTATAATAAGAACCGTCTTCCCTAAGATATACGGGGTTAACATAAATGATTTCATTGATGTACGGTGATACATACAGAGTTGCCTCACCGCCGTTTATTTCACCGTCGTCAGTAACATTCACACTGTGCTTTACGTCATGAAGTCCATTTGCGCATAAACCGGTACTGACAGTATTACCTTGTTCATCTTTTTCATCAATAAATCCCATAAAATATCCATCAAGACCTTCAAAGATTACAGAATTGCCTTCATCGGAGAGAACACCCTCATATATTCCATTTGCTTGAAATGGATTATCATTGATAATAGAAATGTTTCCACTTGAATCTATTTTGTAATCATCACGATCTAATTTGATTTCAGTCACTGGTTGTTCAGGCCAGCCTATGGTAACAAATACTCCTGCCAGTATGTCACCAGATTTCTTTGTACTGTCTCCATCTATTGCCAGCTGACATCCGACAGTTGTAGAAATCAGCATTAGAATTATTAAGAATAGGGCACAGCGCCTTGTATTTCTACTCTTCATCGATATCATCCTCCAAATTCCCATCGCTGGAGAGAATATCTCCAACATCACATTGTAAATAGTAACATATTTTATTCAACGTATTGAAGCGTACACCCTTTGCCTTGCCGCTTCTGAGCGCGGATAAATTTGCTTCGGTAATATTAATCAGCTTACATAGCTCCTTTGATGTCATATGACGTTCCTTCAGTTTCTCGTCTAAGTGTACAGTGATAGCCATAATTACCTCCATTCTGTTTTCATCTGCTATATGCTAAATGATCATTTCATTCTCTTCATATAGTTCCTTTGTTTCCTTGAAAAATCCTGATAGTATCATAGCGGAAATCGAGATTACTAATGGAGCCAGTGAGACATTCAATACGATGGAAGTATCGTTTAGTTGGCTGGAGAATACAAGCTGGAATAAGTTAAGAGCTATGTTACATCCTACCGTAAGGAATGCGGTACGTCTACTAAACATACCCATGCGTTTTGCCGCTTCAACTTCTTCCTCCTGTTTGTGCTTTGTAGATATGGTGGTCAGCAGTACAATTCCGGATACTAAGGTGACAATCGTGAATAGAACCGGAACCGTTTTCAATACGAAGGACAGCAATACGTAGACCTGGTTCATCTGTGTGCCTGTTGTAAATGATCTCTGGTCAATTTGTGAGAATAGCTCAAAAGTCGAAAAATATCCTAGTAGAAAGGTATACAGGATCGAAATGATATAGAGAAGAACTTGTAAACGCCTACATAGAAAGATCATTCTATTTTCTTCCTTCTCCTGTGAGAGAGTGGTGAGCATTCTAATGATCAAATACCCTATGACAAGAGTAAAGAAGATAATTGCCAGGGAAAGCCTGACTATGGACAGAGCTGATTCATCCATAAATAACTCGGGTACGTGACGATACATCAGATTAGGATTAACAAACAGAAAAAGCATATAAAAGCTATATATACTGATAATCGGAAGAAGAATATCTGAATAGTTCAGTTGCTTGCGTAGCTTCCGGAAGACAAGCCAGAAGATAGGCGTAAGGCATAATAGAGCATATATGATCAGTGCTATGATATTGCCAATAGAAGACTGCAGGGACAGACAACGAAGCCCCTTTCCGATAAGGTCAAAAGGTATGTAGAGTAGAAGAATAGCTTCTTCCATCCCAATATAATATTTCATGAAAAGGGATAGAGCGATGGCTGCGATACCTTCTATCAATAAGGCCACTAATATTTTTTTCATATCTTCACCTCAAAATTATTGTTTTACAATAATAATATATGTAAAATTATCGTTTGTCAATAATTTTGGAAAGAAAATACTCGATAACCATCGTATTGATATCATCCGATATCTCGTGATTGATGCCATGACCCACGTCGGATATGAATTTTGCATTCATTCCATATTGTTCGAGCAGAGCTTTGCCACCAAGTTTAGCAAAAGGATCCGCTTCTCCAACTAGATACATACATTTCTCCTTGAGACTTAGAACCTGCTCATCAGTAAAGCCAGTGACCTTATGATAGCCCATAGCCATTCTGTTAAAGCCGCGTAATAGGTATGTATAATGATCCAGGATTAAGGGATTTTGGGTGAACACAGCATAGTTTTTGCCAGTAAGCTTTATTAAGAGTTTCACAATATTCTTCTTGGTGGGCAACAGTGCTTCCGGACAAAATACTTTAATAATGGTTTTCATAGGACTGGAACCTGTACTCACGGGGACACTGGAGGCTAGTGCCAGCATCTTCTTTACTCGTTCCGGCCTCATAATTGCATAATACTGAATTAAATAACCTCCATTAGAAACACCAATCATATTCACCTGGTTTAGGTTCTGAATGTGATAAGTAACTGATCAAGGTGCTCATTACAGGCAATTGCAATAGACTAGTGACTGCTTATAAAATGGCAGATAATAGATTGTAGAAATTTATGTTTAGATTTTATTGATTATTGAAAAGCATAATCATAATCTGATTTTCAAGCTATTACAAAGAAAGTTTTGAAAACATAAAAAGTACTTATAAAGAAAACTAAGCTTGTGGCATCATTTATAGGTGACTTACTGATTTTCTACACGAGCGATATCTAAGGAGAAAAATTATGCAATATACAAAAAAAACAAAGTGGAATGAAATAAAGAAGAAATATAACTACGTCGTTGCATGGGGGACAGGATCACTGTTTCAGATGAATTATAGGAAAGAATACTATCCACTTGATCTGTTGGTTGATGGAACAGAAAAGCAAGTAGGGATGAAATTTGATGATTTAACGATTTGTGGACCAGATAAGATAAGTACTGATAAGAATGATAAAGTGCTGATTGTTATTTACACTATTTATGAATACGATATTTTAAATAAAATCAGCGAATTAGGAATCAATGCAGATACAATCATTTATAATTTACTAATAATTGAAGAAGCGGGTGACAGAAAGGTTCCGTTTTGGAATGGAAAGCATGCTGATGACATGATTTTATTAGAGCTGGTTAATAGACTGGGTTTTAATAAAAAGAAATATCTTGATATCGGTGTTTGTCATCCAATCATGAGAAATAACACATATTTATTGAATGAATTTGGATGGACAGGTGTTCTTGTAGAACCTAATCCTATTTTTCGAGAATTAATTAATATATATCGTAAGAATGATTTATTACTAGAATGTGGAGCAGGAAGTTCAAATGGAATGTTACAATACTATTCATTTCCTGACCATCTTGGCTACGGAACATTTGAGAAAAAAATCGGAGAAATTAGGGAAAAATCTGGATTGGCTTGTGTAAAGTTACAAATACCAATAATAGGAATTAATACAATTATAGAAGAGTATTTTGAAACATACCCTGCTATAATTGATATTGATATTGAAGGAATGGATTATGAGATATTGAAAGTATTGGATACGAAGAAATATCCGGTAGAGATCATTATGTGTGAGACGCAAGGAGATGAAGAAAAATATTGCAATATGATGAGTGAAAAGGGATATTTAAAGTATGCAAGTGTTGGAGAAAATACAATTTTTCTAAGACAGGATATTATACCGAATGGGTTATTTGCAATAAAATAAAAGAAAATAGGAATAATTATATTTACAACATATGTAAAATAGTTAAATGTGAGAAATAATCCAAAATAAAAAAGACCACAAACCCATTTATGCGGGCTTGTGGTCTTCATTTATCTATTCCCACTCAATCGTTGCCGGGGGCTTACCTGTAATGTCGTAGCAAATTCTATTTACATGTTTTACTTCGTTTACAATTCGATTGGAGATCCTACCAAGCAGTTCCCAGGGAAGCTCTGCAAATTCTGCAGTCATGAAATCGGTGGTCGTTACGGCTCTTAAGGCTATGGTATAATCATAGGTTCTTTCGTCACCCATAACACCAACGGAACGAAGATTAGTAAGTACAGCAAAGTACTGACCGATGCTTCGGTCTAAGCCTGCTTTTGCGATTTCCTCACGATAGATATAGTCTGCATCCTGAAGGATGGCAATCTTCTCAGGAGTAACATCTCCGATAATACGGATCGCAAGGCCGGGACCGGGGAAAGGCTGTCTGAATACCAGCTTCTCTGGTATACCGAGCTCCAGACCAACCTTACGAACCTCATCCTTAAATAGGTTACGAAGGGGTTCGATAATTTCCTTGAAGTCAACATAATCAGGAAGACCGCCTACGTTATGGTGGCTTTTGATAACGGCTGATTTACCCAGACCACTTTCGATAACGTCAGGGTATATGGTTCCCTGAACGAGGAAATCAACGGTACCAATCTTCTTGGCTTCCTCTTCAAAGACACGAATAAATTCTTCACCAATAATTTTTCTTTTCTGTTCCGGTTCACATACACCGGCTAATTTATCATAAAAGCGTTGCTGTGCATTTACACGAACAAAGTTCACATCAAATTGCTTTGTGAAGATTTCTTCCACTTCATCCCCTTCGTTCTTACGAAGTAAGCCATGATCCACAAAGATACAGGTGAGCTGCTTACCCACTGCTTTGCTGATCATAACAGCAGCGACGGAGGAGTCCACACCACCGGAGAGTGCACATAGAACCTTTTTGTCACCGATTTTCGCCTTCAGATTGGCTACTGCCTCTTCTGCAAAGGAGGACATAACCCAATCGCCGTTGCAATTACATACCCGATATAAGAAGTTATGAAGCATCTTTGTACCTTCCGGAGTATGAACAACTTCCGGATGGAATTGTACGCCATACAGGTTTCTTTCGGTATTTTCGATTGCTGCGATAGGGCAGGAATCAGAACTGGCTACGACTGTGAAGCCGGCAGCAGGCTTTTCAATATAATCCGTATGGCTCATCCAACAGATGGTATTGGTGGTAACCTCTTTAAATAAATTGGAGGAGTCGGATACCGTAATCTCTGTTCTGCCATATTCTCTTACCGGAGCTTTTGATACTGTTCCACCCAATAAATAAGTCATAAGCTGGCAGCCATAGCAAATACCGAGAACGGGTATTCCAAGGGAGAAGATACCGGGGTCGATGCTCGGTGCATCAGGCGCATACACGCTCGCAGGACCTCCTGTGAATATAATACCCTTTGGAGCGATTTCTCTAATACGGTCCAGGCTGGTAGTATAGGGAAGAACCTCACAATAAACATTACATTCTCTGACTCTTCTGGCAATCAACTGATTATATTGGCCTCCGAAGTCAAGTACAATAACCATTTCTTTTTCCACTTGTTGACCTCCTAATATTCATTTGTTTCAGTATTTAACGATCATTTACTAAAAATGTAGATACATAATACAACAAATTTCATAAATATGCTAGCCTAAATATTGTTTTCTTTCTAAGATATCATATTTCATCGAATATTGTCATATGGGAACGACTATAAATTAGGAGCAGGATGACTGACTTAGAGTTAATTATAACTATATTATTAAAATAATTCGATAATACTATTTACAAATATACAATATCATGTTATTATTATAAAAATATTACAATATCTGGTACTTTAATGGAAAGGTTTGGTGCGATTATGAAGGGGGAAATTACGCAGGAGATGTTTGCGCTTGTTCCGGAGATTGATTTTTCTTTCGGCATTCGCTATTTTCTTGGCAATATGGAAAACTATACGCGTGCGCTTCTGTCTATTCTGAAAAGTATCAAATCAAAGCTTCCGTTACTTCAATCCATGGTATTATCAGAGGAGTATGAGGGCTTACGGACCATTATCCAGACCTTGCGTAAGATGTTGAGTAATGTAGGAGCAACAGAACTGGCAGAGTCTACATATGAACTAGAGACATCATTACTAAATAATGATACGCGCATGGTGAAGGAATTGCTATCAAGATATATTGAAGAGATCGTTGTATTCTCTGACCACCTTGAGGAGCTATTAAGCAAAACGGAGGTTAAGGTGAAACCGTTGGAGGAGAATGGACAGACTTCCTTCTTAAATTATGATTTTTCTAAGACCAAAGAGAGTATTAAACGAACCTCCGATTTACTCGGTAGGAAAATAATATAGTTGACGCTTTACTACCCTGAAACAGGCACTATCTTTCCGCTGACAAAAGATAGTGCCTGTTTCTCTTCAAGTAATGCAACAAAAGTATCGTAGTTGGGTAAGATATATATTGCATTTTCTCTGGGTTTCTATTATAGTAAAGAAGAGGTATATACAAATTTGATACAGTGTATGTAAAGTTACGTACAACTTGTAATTGATGAATGATACGGAGGCAGATAACGATGCTGGAAAAGTTGAAAAAGGAAGTATATGAAGCAAATATGGAGCTCCAGGCAAAAGGGATGGTAATCTATACTTGGGGTAATGTAAGTGGAATCGATAGAGAGAAAAATCTGGTAGTAATTAAGCCAAGTGGAGTGGATTATGATACCATGAAGCCGGAGGATATGGTTGTTGTGGATTTTGATGGCAATGTCGTAGAAGGACATTATAAGCCATCCTCCGATACAGCGACTCATTTGGTCCTTTATAAAAAGTATCCGCAGATTGGAGGAGTAGTGCATACCCATTCTACCTGGGCGGTAGCCTTCGCACAGGCCGGAATGCCGATCACTGCATATGGAACCACCCATGCGGATTATTTCTATGGAGATATTCCATGTACCCGTGAATTAACAGAGAAGGAAATTAACGAAGCCTATGAATTGAACACAGGCAATGTTATTGTAGAGACCATAGGGGATAATGATCCGATGGCAATCCCCGGAATTCTTGTGAAAAACCATGGCCCCTTCGCATGGGGAAAGACACCTGCCGGCTCCGTATATAATACGGTAGTATTGGACAAGGTGGCAGAGATGGCTTATAAAACAATGATGATTAATCCGGATGTGAACAGGGTATCCCAGTACCTGTTAGATAAGCATTATTTTAGAAAACATGGAGCCAATGCATACTACGGCCAGGGATCAGAAGATCACTAAGAGTAATCACTAAGAATAATCACATAAAAACAATCAGGTATATCTTTATTGGAAGAATTCCTAACAAGATATATCTGATTGTTTTTTATAACTATTTATCGATTAATACGTTTCTTATCTTACTATGGTGACTTAACTAAGCGTTGCCTTCTGACCCTTGTCTCCGCGCCTTCTGTTACGTACCTTCTTTGCATTGAAAGTCTTTCCATTATATTCAAAGGTCTCTTCCGTTGGACTCAGGGCTGTTGCATAGCATACGGTATCATTTTTCTCTAGCGTGATTGCTTTGACACCACGACTGGTTTTCTTCAGTTCACTGACTTCGGATAGAGGGAAACCTAAGGATAGGCCCTTCTCCGTCAGGATAATTACTTTATGGTTACCGGCTAATATATCCCCGGCGGTGAGCAGGTTGATGGCAATAATTTCATCCCCGTCCTCCAGCTTGGTGGCATTAATCTGGGATCGATTTGTCTCGAATTCTACGCCGGATACCTGTTTGATAAAGCCCTTCCTGGTGGTAAATAATAACTGTGACTCGAATAGTTGCTCAAAGGAGGTATAGAGGATTACATTTTCTTTGTCCAGCTTACATAGAGTATGAATTAAGGTACCCTTATCCTTCATCTTACACTTTGGTATGGCCTCTGCTTTTACCTGATACATATTGCCTTCTGCAGTGAAGACACAGAGCCGGTCGGTATTCTTCATCTGAATAATGGTTACGAATTCCTTCAGGTTGTCCTCGGATACTCTGGTATAGCTGGTGGTATCAACGGATTTGATATAGCCAAAACGATCAATGAGAATATAGATATCCTCAATCTTAACCTCTTCCACATATTCGGTAACCGTAAGATTTGCCAATTCGGTTCTTCTTGGTGTATGGAATCTCTTCTTATACTCTCGTAAACGAGCTTTGATTACCTTAAATAATTCCTTCGTATCACCGAGAATTTTCTTATACTCTTCAATGGAAGCCTGCAGTGAGGTATTCTCATCATGAAGTTTCAGGATTTCTAGACCGATTAATTTGCTTAGCTGCATGGAAAGGATGGCATCTGCCTGTCGCTCGGTGAAATCAAGCTTTGCAGCCTCCTTTTTGGATTGGTCGGATTTGAATTTAATTCCTTCGGTGTTACCCTCCATAAGACAAGCCTTTGCCTGCTTCAGAGAGGTACTGCCGCGAAGAATTTCAATAATCAGGTCAATAACGTCCGTTGCCTTGATCAGTCCTCCGACGATTTCCAGACGTTTCTGGGCCTTATCTAAATTGTATTGATACTCTTTGGTATACAGCTCAACCTGGAAGTTAATAAATTCCTCAATAATGGTTTTCAGATTGAACACAATGGGTTGCTGATCCTTGACAGCCAGTAAATTCGCAGAATAAGTATCTTCCATAACTGTCTTCTTATAAAGACCATTCAGAAGATTGTCAAGATCGCGATCCTTCTTAACCTCAATGACAATTCGAATACCTTCCTTGGAGGATTCATCCCTGATATCAAAGATTTCATCGAATACCTTGTCCTTCATCAGGGATGCAAGGCTTTCCACTAATTTAGTCTTATTACCGGCTACAGTATAAGGAATCTCGGTGATTACGATATTCTTACGGCCATTGTCGCCGTTTTCAATCGTAACCTTGGAACGTATCTTTATCTTGCCCTCACCAGTCTCATAGAATGCCCGCATATCGTCCTGGTTGACGATAATTCCGCCAGTCGGGAAGTCCGGTGCAGGGACATGTTTCATTAACTGAGCAACGGTTATATTCGGGTTATCGATATAGGCAATGACACCATCGATTACCTCGTCCGGATTATGGGGAGGAATGTTTGTTGCCATTCCGACAGCGATACCGGTGGTTCCGTTGATTAACAGGTTGGGGATCATGGCGGGAAGAACGGAGGGCTCTTTCTCGCTGTCATCAAAGTTCGGTACGAACTCGATTAATCCCTTCTCCAAGTGGTCCAAGAGGGCCATGGCTCCCGGTGACAATCTTGCTTCAGTATAACGCATGGCAGCAGCGCCATCACCGTCAATGGAACCGAAGTTACCATGTCCGTCTACAAGAGGAACACTTAAGGTGAAATCTTCGGTCATTCGAACCAGTGCCTCATAAATGGAGCTATCGCCATGGGGGTGATATTTACCCATGGTATCACCGACAATACGGGCACTTTTTCTATGGGGCTTTGCAGGGTCCAGGCCAAGCTCCATCATGGAATAGAGAATTCTTCTTTGAACAGGCTTTAGACCATCCCGGACATCCGGCAATGCTCTTGCTATAATAACACTCATGGCATAATCCCGAAAGCTATTCTTCATCTCTTCGGAATAATCCAATTGGATAATCTGATCGGTAATTTTCTTCATCTTAATACTAACCTCCACCTATATAGTTGTGCAATTACGTGTCGGTCATGCCTAACGTAATAACAGGATTATTTCACATCTATGGGTAACACAAGCTGCATCCTAGATATCCAGCTTTGCGTATTTTGCTTCCTCCATAATGAAGCCACGTCTCGGGGGAACATTGCTGCTCATGAGCAGGGTTGTTATCTCGTCCGCTTCTACGGTATCACTGATGGAAATCTGTGCAAGTATACGGGTCTCCGGATTCAGGGTGGTTTCCCATAACTGGTGGGCATCCATTTCACCAAGACCTTTATATCGTTGGAGATTCAGTATTTTATTGCCTTCAATTTTACGAAACTTTTCTAGTTCAAAATCATTAAATAGGTATTCGGAGCGTTTGGTTTTCTTTCCTTTCACGCTGGTTTCATATTCAACACGGTAAAGCGGCGGTAGTCCGCGGTATACCTTTCCTTCCAGAATAAGCTCCGGCATAAAACGATAGAAGAAGGTGAGCAGAAGAGTACTGATATGTGCACCATCCACATCGGCATCTGTTAGGATAATGATTTTATTATAACGAAGCTTATTGATATCGAACTCATCCCCAATACCGCAGCCAAAGCTGGCAATCATGGATTTAATCTCGTTATTCACTAGAATTTTCTCCAGAGAGGCCTTTTCTACATTCAGGATCTTACCCCTAAGAGGAAGTACGGCCTGAGTTCGACGATTTCTTGCGGTCTTAACTGTACCACCCGCCGAATCACCCTCGACAATGTAGATTTCACATTCCTCCGGCTTTTTCGAGGTACAGGAGGCGAGCTTGCTCCGGGTATCCACATCATTAAGCTGCTTCATAACAGCTACTCTTGCCTTATCACTGGCACGTCTGGCATTAAAGGATTTTAAGGAATTATCCAAAATACTTCTTAATACCTCAACATTTTTATCAAACCAACGCTGTGACTCCGAGGTGAATACATCCTCCACAGCGCTTTTCGCATCGGTATTACCAAGCTTGGTCTTTGTCTGCCCTTCAAACTGAGGATCAGGATGCTTGATGGAGACTATAGCAACAATACCGTTACGGATATCCTTACCGTCAAAGTTCTCATCCTTATCCTTTAATATGTTCAATTCACGGGCATACTGATTCAGAACGCGGGTTAGTCCGGTCTTAAATCCGGTAACCAGTGTTCCTCCATCCACGACATTGATTCGGTTACAATATGCATTAATCTGTTCATTGAAGCTATCGGTATACTGAAAGGCAATTTCCACTTCAATATCTCCGCTTTTGCCCTCCAGGTAGATGGGCTCCTCATGAAGCGTATTCATTTCCCTGGTCAGGTAAGATACAAAACTTTTAATACCGAACTCTTCCTGATAGGTCTTAGTAATTCCATTAATCTCATCTGTAAAATTAATTATTAGGTTTTTATTTAAAAAGGCAATTTCCTTAAGCTTTTTCCGAATCATTTCTGATTTAAATTCAACAGTTTCAAAAATGGTATCATCCGGGTAGAAGGTTACTTTGGTTCCGGTATCGGATTTATTGCATTTGCCCACAACCGGCAGTAGTCCATTCTCCAGCTTTGTGACAGGATGTCCACCATTTATGTATTCATCCCTGTAGATCTTACCATCGCTTCTTACCTCTACGATCATTCGTTTAGAAAGAGCATTTACAACGGAGGCACCAACACCATGAAGTCCTCCGGACACCTTATATACAGTATTATCAAATTTGCCGCCGGCATGAAGAATCGTATAGACAACACGTACCGTAGGTATTTTCTTGGTGGGATGAATATCCACCGGTACACCTCGTCCGTTGTCACAGATTTCAATTCCACCATCCTTTAATAAGGTGATATTAATTTTTGTACAATAGCCGGCCAGATGTTCATCAATGCCATTGTCCAAGATCTCCCATATCAGATGATGCAAGCCTCTGGGACCGGTACTTCCGATATACATACCGGGACGTTTTCTTACTGCCTCCAAGCCTTCTAAAACAACGATTTGACTTCCGCTGTAGTGTTCCATGGTTCAAACCCCTTTTACATTCTATTTTCATAATTTCAAATTCACCCTATTATAACATAACCTTTTTGGATTTTCTAGTTTTATTGCAATCATATGTTCTCTAGACACAATAAGTTGTTATTTGGATGGCTGTAGGACACTAGTGAATGGGTTTTGATACCTTAATCCCGAAACAATTTTAAAAAAGTGATTGAAAAATGCGTAGAATATTGTATAATAGGGACAATTATTGATTCCCCCTCGAAGCTGAGCGACAGGGGGATTATTTCGGCAGGCATTATGAAACCATTGTGAGATGGTATCTATAGAAAGGCTAGGTGCATTCATGAACCAGTATCGGTATGAAACGCATCTCCACACGACCCAGGCCAGCGCATGTGCCAGAGTGAGTGCGGCAGAACATGTTAACTTTTATAAAAAAGCAGGATATTCAGGGATTGTTGTGACGGATCATTTCTTTAACGGGAACTCCTGTATTCCGAAAGAACTTCCCTGGGAACAACGAATTGATCTGTTCTGTAAAGGCTATGAGGATGCGAAAAAGGAAGGAGACCGGATTGGTCTTTCCGTATTTTTCGGTCTAGAAGTGAATTTCCGAGGAACAGAATTTTTAATCTACGGTGTTGATAAAGCTTGGCTGAAGAATCACCCGGATATGCTTTCATGGACTGTTGATGAGCAATATCGTCATGTTCATGCAGCAGGCGGGTTTATCATACATGCACATCCCTTCCGTGTAAGACCTTATATTAAGGAAGCACGCTTGTTTCCCGAGGCAGTTGATGCGGTTGAAGCAATCAATGTGGGAAATGGTTCGGACGAATTTGATCGACAGGCTATGGACTATGCAAAGCAGCATCACTTCCCGGTCACGGCAGGAACCGATGCCCATGGAAAAGAAAGTCTTCACAGTGGAATAGCATTTCAGCATAAGATAAAGGATATGCAGGACTTGATTGACAGCATTCGATCCGGTGAAGGTGAACTGATTCTACCACAATAGTTATAGTAGGAGGATTATATGAAGAAACCATTTGTTACGCTTGAGCAATTAAAAGAGATTACTAAGCAATATCCGACCCCGTTTCATATATATGATGAAAAAGGGATCCGTGAAAATGCAAGACAATTAAAGAAGGCATTTTCCTGGAACAAAGGTTTTAAAGAATACTTTGCGGTAAAAGCAACTCCGAATCCATTTATCATTAATATTCTGAAAGAGGAAGGCTGTGGTGTTGACTGTTCCTCAATGACGGAGCTTATGCTATCTGAAGCGCTGGGCTTTCAGGGAGACGATATCATGTTCTCCTCCAATGCGACTCCCCCTGAGGAGTTCGTAAAGGCCAGGGAATTAAATGCAATCATCAATCTGGATGATTATACGCATATTGATTTCCTTGAGAAGATGGCAGGCATTCCAGAGACCATCTGTTGTCGCTATAATCCAGGTGGTGTGTTTAAGACAGCCAATGGAATTATGGATAATCCGGGAGATGCAAAATACGGCTTTACGAAGGAGCAGCTAATCGAGGGCTTTAAGAAACTGAAGGAAAAGGGAGTGAAGACCTTCGGACTTCATTCATTTCTTGCGAGCAATACAACAACCAATGAGTATTATCCCACTCTGGCGGGAATTCTTTTTGAACTGGCAGTTGAACTTCGCGACAAAACCGGTGCGGATATCAAGTTCATCAACCTGTCCGGCGGAGTAGGTGTTCCATATAAACCGGATGCACCTGCCAATGACATTATGGAAATCGGAGAGGGAGTTAAGAAGGCCTTTGAAGAGATTCTAGTTCCAGCAGGAATGGGTGATATCGCAATATTTACGGAGCTTGGACGCTACATGTTAGCTCCCTATGGACACCTGGTTGCAACAGCAATTCATGAAAAGCATATATATAAAGAATACATCGGATTGGATGCCTGTGCTGTCAATCTGATGAGACCTGCTATGTATGGTGCCTATCATCATATAACGGTTATGGGGAAAGAGGATGCTCCCTGTGACCACAAATATGATATAACCGGTTCTCTTTGTGAGAACAATGATAAATTTGCAATTGACCGCATGCTGCCGAAGATTGATATCGGTGACCTGATTGTAATACACGATACTGGAGCACATGGATTTGCTATGGGATATAACTATAATGGCAAATTAAAATCAGCTGAGCTCTTACTTAAGGAAGACAATACCGTACAGCTGATTCGAAGGGCAGAGACTCCGAAGGATTATTTTGCAACCTTCGACTTCAGCGATATTTTAGGAGATATCTTAAAATAAGAGCAGGGTGTCAAAGGTCTGCTATAAACATTGGAATGAATATATATGTACTAATTATTCATAGATTTTCGGTTTGATGACTTTTGATATCTAATCACTTTAAGAAAATATTTTCGAACCGGAGCTTTAAGATATTATTCATAAAACAGGAGAATATTTTATTGGGTTTGAAGATAAGATATAATGTAACTTTTGAGTAGACAAATACTTAAATTATGAGAAAATTAATATTGTTGACAAGGAACTAACGATACGATATAATACTTTGAATGTATTGTATGTTGTATAAAAAGCAATATGGAGGAAGGGTGTTTTATGGTAGAAAAGAAAAACATATTGACTTATGAGGGTTTAAGACAACTGGAAGACGAACTTCATGATCTGAAAGTAAATAAAAGAAAAGAAGTAGCGCAGAAAATCAAAGAAGCCAGAGAGCAGGGGGATCTTTCTGAGAATGCGGAATACGACGCTGCTAAGGATGAGCAGAGAGATATTGAGGCAAGAATCGAAGAAATCGAGAAGATCCTCAAGAATGCTGAAGTGGTTGTAGAAGATGAAGTAGATGTTAATGTTATAAATATCGGGTGTAAAGTAAGAATTCTGGACATGGAATTCGATGAGGAATTGGAATACAAGCTGGTTGGCTCTACAGAAGCGAACAGCTTACGAGGTAAGATTTCCAATGAATCTCCTTTGGGAATGGCGTTAATCGGCTCCAAGGTAGGAGATATCGTTACGGTTGAAACCCATGCTGGAACAATGAAATATAAGATATTACAGATATTAAGATCTAACTAATAAGAATAAATCAGAGTAGTAGAGAAGTGCTTACTGCGATAAGAGGTGAAATTCATGGCTGAGGAAAGAGTTCAAACAGAGCAGGATATCAATGAATTATTAAAGGTAAAAAGAGCAAAATTGGCTGAGCTTCAGGAGAACGGCAAGGATCCCTTTCAGATAATGAAGTATCATGTTACCAATCATTCAAGTGATATCAAGAATCAATTTGAGGAGTTCGAAGGAAAGGTAGTGTCCATAGCAGGACGTATCATGTCCAAGCGTGTTATGGGAAAGGCTTCTTTCTGCAATATCCGAGATATCGGTGGAGATATTCAAGCATATGTAAAAAGGGATGAAGTTGGTGAGGAACCCTATGCTGAATTCAAAAAATATGATATTGGTGATATCATTGGTATTGAGGGAGAAGTATTCAAAACTCATACCGGAGAGGTTTCAGTAAAAGCAACAAAGATAGTGCTTTTGACGAAGAGTCTTCAGATTCTGCCTGAGAAATTCCACGGCCTGAAAGACACAGACACAAGATATCGTCAAAGATATGTAGACTTAATCGTAAATCCGGAGGTTAGAGACACCTTTATTAAGCGCTCCCACATCATCAGAGAAATCCGGAATTATCTGGATAGTAAAGAATTTATCGAGGTTGAGACTCCAGTACTGGTACCGAATGCCGGAGGAGCCGCTGCAAAACCGTTCAATACCCATCACAATGCTTTGGATGAGGACCTTCATCTGAGAATTTCCCTGGAGCTTTATCTGAAGCGTCTGATTGTAGGTGGCCTGGAGCGTGTATATGAAATCGGACGTGTGTTCCGTAATGAAGGATTATCCGTAAGACATAATCCGGAATTCACCCTTCTTGAATTATATCAGGCCTATACTGATTATTACGGTATGATGGATTTGGTAGAGGAGCTGTTCCGCACAGTGGCACAGAAGGTTCTTGGTACAACTACCATTACTTATGACGATGTTGAGATTGATTTATCCAAACCATTTGAGCGATTAACCATGGTGGAAGCTGTGAAAAAATATGCCGGTGTGGATTTTGAACAGGTACCGGATGAGGCAGCAGCAAAGGCTCTTGCAAAAGAGCATCACATAGAGTATGAAGACAGGCATAAGAGAGGCGACATTATCAATCTGTTCTTCGAGGAATATGTAGAAGAGCACCTGATCCAACCAACCTTTATTATGGATCATCCGGTTGAAATCTCTCCGCTTGCCAGCAGAAAACCGAGCAATCCTGATTATACGGAGCGCTTCGAGTTATTTATCACAAAACGTGAGATGGCAAATGCGTTCTCCGAGCTAAATGATCCTCTGGATCAAAGAGGACGTTTTGAAGCACAGGAAGCACTTCGTGCTGCCGGTGATGAGGAAGCAAATCAGATGGATGAGGATTTCCTGACTGCATTGGAATATGGTATGCCGCCGACAGGTGGAATAGGAATCGGTATCGACCGTTTTGTAATGCTGTTAACGAATTCTCAGGCGATTAGGGATGTATTGTTGTTCCCGACAATGAAGAGCTTGAATTAGTGTACGGATTTATGGAACTTTATGGTAATCCATAGAAGTCCAATCGTATCCAATCGTGCCACGAGAATACCACATTTCTTAAGGATTTCTGTGGATTTCAATGGTGTTTAATGGATTCAATTAAATAACTCAACTTACCTCTATGGATTGTCAGAGACGTGGCAAATTGAGGTATAGCCGGTTCGAAAATGAACATTTTTAGGCACTCGTATTTAGTAGAAATACTGAATATGGGTGCCTTTTTTGCGTTTAACAAAGCTTTTTCATTCGTACACAACAATACATCCTCTTTACACGAAAGGAGGCTAATATGCCAAAGGAAAAATCTCCGCCTGTAAACTTGGATAAGTACTTGGAAGGAAGAAACCACAAGTACATGACGTATGAGAAAGCTTCTCGATTGTATGGACTGCCCTTTTGGGGCTTTGTGTCTGTGGCGAAAGAAGCAAAGGCAACTTGGAAACTTAGAAAAACAGCGATTGTAGATACTGTTGTCTTTGAGAAGTATCTGGAAGAATATTGTGCAATAAGCGTAGATGAAGATGTATTTAATGAGATGGAGGATTATGTTATGCCGAGAACAAGAAAAGAAGTAGAGAATCTTGAGGAATTAGTGAAGTCAAAAAAGAAAAAGTATGTGAGATATGCCGAGGGAGCAGAACTGTTTTCTATGGGACTACATAGCTTTCAGTCCCTTGCGAAAGATGCAGGAGCAATTCGTAAAGTAAAGGGTTGTGTATTGGTTAATTTGGAAAAGGTAGAGGCGTTTGTTGAATCATTTGCAGAGGAGGATTTCTAAGATGGATAGTGAGAAGAATTGCAGAGTTATAGCCGTAGCAAATCAGAAGGGTGGCGTTGGAAAGACGGTTACATGCGTAAATCTTGGTATTGGCCTTGCAAGAGAAGGCAAGAAAGTGTTGTTGATAGATGCGGACCCACAGGGTTCGCTGACTATCAGCTTAGGTTTTCCGGAACCGGATCAGATGGAGTATTCACTTGCAACTGCAATGATGAAGATCATTAATGATGAGATGGTAGATGTGCAGCATGGAATATTACATCATGAAGAGGGTGTTGATATTCTCCCGGGCAATATCGAATTGTCCGGTTTGGAAATTTCGCTGATAGGTGTTATCAGTAGAGAGACCATCCTCAGAGAGTTCATCAGTTATGCCAGAGAACGCTATGATTATATCATTATTGATTGCATGCCATCTCTTGGCATGTTGACAATCAATGCACTTGCATCCGCAGATTCTGTACTTATTCCAGTTCAGGCTGCTTATCTTCCGGTGAAGGGTTTACAGCAGCTGATAAAGACAATCGGCAGGGTAAAACGTCAGTTGAACCCTGAACTTAAAATTGAGGGTATTCTCTTGACTATGGTTGATAACAGAACGAACTATGCGAAGGATATATCCATGCAAGTTTACGAGGCATATTCTTCCAGTATCAATGTTTTTGCAGTAGAAATACCACTTTCCGTAAGAGCGGCTGAAATCAGTGCAGAAGGAAGCAGTATCTACGAATATGATCCAAAGGGGAAAGCGGCATTTGCCTACACAGCTTTAATCAAGGAGGTAATCCATCATGGCAGGTAGAGCAGGACAGAAAATCAAGTTGACAAGTATTGACGAGTTATTGTGTGTTCCGGAGACTGAAGGAACGATAGACATAGATGTGAGAGCAATTTATCCTTTTGAGAATCATCCATTTAAGGTAATAGATGATGAGAAGATGGATGAACTTGTGGAGAGCATTAAGGCGAATGGTGTATTGACACCGGTTCTTGTACGACCGGATGATGAAGGTACATACGAGATGATTTCCGGGCATAGAAGATTACATGCAGCTAAGAGAGCGGGACTGTTTCGAATTCCGGCAATCGTAAAGGAAATGACGAATGATGATGCCGTGATAGCGATGGTTGATGCTAACGTCCAAAGAGAAGAGGTATTACCTAGTGAAAAAGCGTTTGCATTTAGAATGAAATTTGATGCTATTCGCCATCAAGGAAAAGGCACAGATGCAACTTTGTTTCCTGAAGGAACAAAGTCAAATTCGGGAGACATAGTCGGCCAGAGTGAGGGATTAACTAGAACACAAGTATATAGATATATCCGTCTCACAGAACTTATTCCAAAGCTTCTCGATATGGTAGATGAAAAGAGATTGGCATTGTCAGTTGCAGTAGAACTTTCTTATATGAATAAGAATGTTCAGCAGTGGATTTATGAATTTATTCGTGAGAACGGAATGATTAAGCAGGAACAGATCATGGAGCTTCGCAAGTATCGTGACGATGCGAATATGACGCAGGAGCAATTGATAAATATTTTGATTGGTAGCGTATCTACTACACCGACAACTAAGAAGATCACTTTGAACGAAAGAAAGCTCCATAAGTTCTTTCCGGCATATTACTCCAAGACGGAAATGGAGCGGGTAATATTTGGATTGTTGGAACAGTGGAAACAGGCTCAGAATAGTGAGGAGAAATAAGAAGTATGAGAATGAGTTATTTTTATGGTACACAGGCAGACCAGTTTAGTTTTATAAGGATACCAAAGGAGCTGGTGGTGGGGGAAGCTTTCGCTTCCCTCTCAGTCCAGGCAAAGATTCTCTATGGAATGCTTTTGGATAGAATGGGGATGTCCTATAAGAATAAATGGTTGGATGAAGAAAATAGAGTTTACATCGTGTATTCGCTGGATGAGATTCAGTCGGATATGAATGTGTCAAAACATAAGGCTGTTGACTGCCTGGCAGAACTTGAAAATGTCGGCTTGATAGTAAAGCGAAAAAGAGGTAAGGGATTGCCAAACCAGATATACGTCAGGAATTTTACTATAGCACCAGTGACCTCTTCGGTGTAGAAGTGCAAAAAATGCACTTCAAAGGTAATTGGAGGATACAAAGGTGAGCGAGAAGATAACGTTTTCCTATTTTTATGGACAAGAAGCAGACAAGCTCAGCTTTTATAGAATACCGAAGCTGTTGTTTACGAATGACTACTTTCGAGAATTATCTACAGATGCGAAAGTGCTATATGGATTGATGCTTGATAGAATGTCGCTCTCTATAAAGAATAAATGGTTTGATGCGGAACAAAGAGCCTATATTTACTTTTCTGTAGAGGATACTATGGAAATGCTGAACTGTAAAAAGAATAAGGCTCTTGATACATTGAAAGCCTTAGAGGAATTCTGTTTGATTGAACGTAAACGACAGGGACAAGGAAAACCAGCGATTATATATGTGAAATCATTTATGGAGGAGATTCCTGAGAATGTTCAGAGGTTGGAAAAACAAACTTCTGAACAGGAAGAAAAGGGCTCAGAGGTTGGAAATATAAACTTCTTGAAGTTGGAAAATCAAACTTCTGGAGGTTTGGAAAATAAACCTTTAGAGGTTGGAAAAATAAACCCTAATAATACTGAGAATAGTGATACTGAGTATAGTAATCCTGATCTAATCGTATCGGAGGATACCGGTAGCGGATTGGATGAGTATCATGCCTATGCAAATATTATTCGCGAAAACATGGAGATTGATATTCTGTATCAGCGGTATCCTTACGACAGAGAACTATTGGATGGGATTTATGATTTGATTTTGGAGACTGTTCTTTGTAAGAGTGGCAATGTGATTATTGCAAGCAATGAGTATCCGATCCAGTTGGTCAAGTCAAAATTTTTGAAGCTGAACAGTTCCCATATTCAGTATGTGATAGATTGTCTGAAAGAGACTACTTCTAAAGTGCGTAATATCAAAAAGTATTTGTTAGCGGCATTATTTAATGCACCATCCACAATGAAAAGCTACTATCAAGCAGAGGTGAATCACGATATGCCACAGTTTGCTGTGAGAGCAATCTAGTCAGAACAATTGAGAAAGTGAGGAAATTGACTATGTATATTGATTATGAGGAATCCTTTTATTACGATAAACCAAGTTCCATGAGCTCCGGAGTTTCCAGTGAAGCGGTGGGCCTTGGATTGGGACTCGGTGTCGGTTTGATATCAACTATTATATCAGGACTACTTTTCCTGATTGCCAGAATTGATATTCTGAGTTCATCATTACTGGGATTGTTGTTTTATCTGCTGACATATAGGTTTGAATGGAATGAGCCTGTATATATCATTGGAGTTATAGCAATTGTCTTGGTATCAATGATGTTACAGCATCTTTTTACGGTGTTTCGGATTTTATATGGGATATTCAACTGTGTTGCAGTATCGCTAAGGATATTTTTGTGCAGAAGGGTATGTTCGTTGCCAAGTATGTGGCTAAACTTGTTTTGCCGATTTTGTTAGGACTGGTGCTTTTAGTGTCAGTTGTAGCGATTCCGGTAGTGGCAATCGTGGGAACTATCTACAATTCACCGTTTGCCATATTCTTGCCGTCTCTTGAGGATGGAGATACCGTTACAACAGTAGCAAGTGTGTATGTTGCAGATTTTAACCTGGAAGTGAATGAACTTAAAAGTAACCATACCAGATATGATGATGGAAAGATTGTATATGTCGGATATGAGGGGGAAGGCCATCCTGGTAGCCAAATAGTGAGGGCGTATCATCAGAAATGGTGGTACGCCTTTTTGTAATTTATGGAAAGTATTGACTTTTTTTATATAAGTTTATATTAGTATTATCCTTTTTGAACTTTCCAAGGACCATTACGATAAAAGATAATTGAAAGTACTGTAGCAACACACCATCCAATTGGCCATGCACACCAGATTCCGGTTGCACCGAGTGCTGTTCTTGAAAAACAGAAAGCAAGCAATACACGCAGAATCAAATCTGTAAAAGTGGCTATCATAAATTTTTTCATCATACCGGCTCCCCTCAAAATTCCATCTGCTACTAACTTTGTAGAAACCACGAAATAGAAAGGCGACAGAATTTTTAGATAGAGGATGCCTGTATGCATGGCAAGTTCAGTTGGATTGTCAATAAATAGTTTTAATACGATATTCCCGCCAAAGAAGTAAAGTAGGAACAGTGGGAGGCTAAGCATCCATACTAATTTGACGCCAACACCAAAGCCCTGTTTTATTCGTTCAAACTTCATGGCACCAAGATTCTGTGCCGTATAGTTAGAAATTCCGTTTCCAAGTGTTGTAAAGGAAGTAATCACAAGATTATTCAGTTTTACAGCAGCGGAATATCCGGCCATGACAGGGGCTCCGAAACCGTTGATAATACTCTGGATAATAATGTTACCTATGGAAATAAAGCTTTGCTGCAAAGTACTTGGAATGGCAATCACTACAATCTGTTTTAAAAGCTGTAAATCAAATAGAGGAGCTTTTTCTTTTCCTTCGATTTTGGCAAGTCTCTTGAATACTACAATCATTGCCAGAATGCAGCTGATTCCCTGACAGAGAAATGTTGCCAACGCTACGCCGGCTACCCCAATGTGGAATGCCTTTACAAACCAGATATCTACTGCGATATTGGACATAGAAGATATCGCCAGAAAGTAAAATGGTGTTTTGGAATCTCCGAGTGCAGAGAAGATACCGGTAGCAATATTGTAGAAAAAGACAAATGGTAATCCCCATGCGTAAATATCCAGATACAGTTTTGAATCCGCAAATACTTCTTCCGGGGTTCGAATCAACCGAAGCAGCATGCCGGAGCCTGCTATTCCGATGAGCATTAACAGGACACAAACAAAACCACTGAAAATACAGGCAGTGTAAACGGCAGTTTTCATTTCCTTATAATTTCTGGCTCCAAACAGCTTGGAAACGACAACGGAACAGCCCATGTTACATCCAAAGGCAAAGGCAATAAAAATCAAGGTGATTTCATAACTGTTTCCAACGGCAGCTAAAGCATTTTCTCCTATAAACTTTCCGGCTACCAGACTGTCAGCTATATTATAGAGCTGCTGAAAAATTATACTTCCAAACAAAGGCATACAGAATTTCCACAGTACGGTTTGTGGTTTTCCCACGGTCAGATCTTTATTCATTGTCAGATTCCTCCATTGTCTTTTCTTATCGAGTGTATTATAATTCGTTCAAAGATATGTGTAAAATATTAATTTTAATATTGAGATATATGAAATTGATATGCGAGGAACTGCAATGAACATCAGTTATGACTATTACAGAGTCTTTTATTATGTTGCAAAATACAAGAGTTTTACCGGAGCAGCCAAAGCACTTCTTAATAACCAGCCTAACATTACCAGGATGATGAAAAAACTGGAAGAGGAATTGGGGTGCACATTGTTTGTAAGGCAGCGGCATGGTATTATACTGACTCCGGAAGGAGAAAAACTGTATGCCCATATCTCCATTGCTTTTGAACATATTCTGTGTGGAGAGGAAGAAATAGCCAGGGATAAAAGCCTACAGTCAGGGATAGTTACGGTAGCAGCCAGCGAAATTGCACTCCATTGTGTATTGCTTCCTGTTTTGAAAATATTCCGAAAGAATTTTCCCGGCATCCGTATCAGAATACTAAACCAATCTACGCCACAGGCAATTGATGTGTTGAAAAAAGGACTGGCAGATTTTGCAATTGTAACAGAACCTTTTGACCTTCCCATTGGGCTTGGTTCACAGGTGCTTAGAAGCATTCGTGAAGTGCCGGTTTGTAGCACAGCATTTTCTCTTTCTACAGGTACTACTCTTACTGAAGAACAGATAAAAAATTATCCATTGATTGGACTTGGGGAGCAAACAGCTTCTTTTCGCTTTTATTCAGACGTTTTCGGCAGAATGGGAATGTCCTTTACGCCGGATGTGGAGGCTGCTACAGCAGACCAGATTTTACCGATGATTAAATCTGATCTGGGAATTGGCTTTGTACCAATGGATTTTCTGGAAAAGGAAAACAGGGAGAATCTGGTTATCCTCAACATGGCACCAGACATTCCTGCCAGAAATATTTGTCTTCTGAAACGGAGAGGTATTTCGTTGAGTATTGCAGCTTCTGAATTAGAGCAACGGATTTTATATGAGGTTTCCATAACGTAGATTTCTTCTGAAAAAGGTTGAATTACCTGTATAGTTATGGTAATATAAAAAGATATGAATATGAAGTAGTCAGGTGTCAGAGCAATTTATAAAATTGGCTCTGGTGAAAAGGGAAACAGGTGAAAGTCCTGTGCGAACTCGTCACCGTAATTAGGGAGCTGAGGCCGATATATCACTGGGAAACAAGGAAATCCTTTCCTGGGAAGATGGCGGATGCGATGATTTTCAAGCCGGGAGACCTGCCTGATTGCTGTACAGAAACGATAGTTTCAGACCACGAGTAACTGGTTGTACATTAAGAAAGTATGGGAGAGTTGTTTGTCTATGATTTTCCTATATGTTTCTTTTGTGTGCAAACCCTTTACCTGTTTAGGAAAAGGGTTTTTTATTTGTGTTGCCAAAATATTGTTTCTGACGTACATATTTAAGATAAAAAGAATGGCAGGTGAAACTGTCGAAGGAGGAAACATGAAAAAAAGAGTAGTAGCATTATTAATGGCAGCATTGATGGGAACACTCTGCATGACAGGATGTGGAAACAGTAAGGAAACAATGGTAGAGAGTTCTGTAGAAGCGGGAGAAGAGAAAACGCAGACTGAAACAGAGGAAGATGCCGATCAAAAAGCAGCTGATGAGGTGGCGGCAATGATTGATGCGATTTATGTGCAGCAAAGAACAGATGAGACAGATAAGCAGTGTGCTGACGCCAAGGCTGCTTGGGACGCTTTGACAGATGCGCAGAAAGAATTGGTAGAGGGTGAAAATGCAGACCCAGATTATTTTGGAAGAGATACCGGTGATGCATCTAAGGATGACCCGCGTAACCAGGATGAAATCGGCGAAAATGAGATTTTGGTTGTGAGCTTTGGTACTTCCTTTAATGATAGCCGTGTAGCTGACATTAAAGGAATTGAAGATGCCTTGCAGGAAGCTTATCCGGATTGGTCAGTGAGAAGAGCATTTACAGCTCAGATTATTATTAATCATGTGCAGGCGCGTGATGGTGAGTACATTGACAATATGGATCAGGCCTTGGATCGTGCGGTGACGAATGGCGTTAAGAATCTTGTGATTCAGCCTACGCATTTAATGCATGGAGCAGAGTATGACGAACTGATGGAAGCAGTAGAGGCATATCAGGATCAGTTTGAAACTGTAAAGGTTGCAGAGCCACTGCTTGGAGAGGTGGGAACGGATGCAACTGTAATCAATGCAGATAAAGCATTTGTTGCAGAGGCAATTACCACAGAAGCGGTGAAGGATGCCGGCTATGACAGTCTGGATGCAGCAAAAGAAGATGGTGTTGCATTTGTATTTATGGGACATGGAACCTCTCATACTGCAAAAGTATCATACAGCCAGATGCAGACACAGATGGGAGAACTTGGCTATGACAACGTATTTATCGGAACCGTGGAAGGAGAACCGGAAGAGACTGCGTGCGAGGCAGTGATTGATGCTGTAGCACAGGCTGGATATACGAAAGTGATACTTCGTCCACTGATGGTAGTTGCAGGAGATCATGCAAACAATGATATGGCCGGGGATGATGAGGATTCGTGGAAGAGTATGTTTACTGCATCCGGCAAGTTTGACAGTGTGGATACACAGATTATAGGTCTTGGATCTATTGATGCTATTCAGCAGCTTTATGTGGCACATACGAAAAACGTAATAAATGAATAGAGGATAACGATGAAAAGAAAACTTATTACAATTTTTAGTATATTGTTGTTGGTTTGTTCTCTAATTTGTGGTTGTACCGACAAAAATAATGTACAGGAAAGCAGCATAAAAGAAGATGCTCCTGCGACAGAATCCCCTGTTAACACGGAATCAGAAGAACCTCCTGCACAGAATGCAATTGCAGAGGAAGAAGAGAAGGCTGTGATTCCGGATGGAATATACAAGGCAGATTTTGATACGGACAGCAGCATGTTTCACGTAAGTGAAGCATGTGACGGAAAAGGAATACTGACAGTTAAAAACGGAGAAATGACCATCCATATTTCACTGATGTCAAAAAAGATTGTAAATCTTTATCCCGGACTTGCCGAGGATGCCGAGAAAGACGGAGCTGAGCTTCTTATTCCCACAGAGGATAAGGTTACCTTCAGTGATGGGTTGACAGAGGAGGTCTATGGTTTTGATGTGCCGGTTCCGGTGCTGGAGGAAGAATTTGATCTGGCACTCGTTGGTACAAAGGGAACATGGTATGACCATAAGGTAAAAGTCTCCAATCCGGAACCAATGGAGGAAGAAGCTCAGGCTGAAAATACCCTTCAGTTGGAGGACGGCATCTATACAGTAGATCTTGCCTTTGAGGGTGGAAGCGGTAAAGCAAAGGTTTTATCTCCGGCAACAGTTACAGTATCAGGGGAAAACGTGACTGCAACGATTCAATGGAGCAGTCCCAATTATGATTATATGCTTGTAGATGGAGAGAAGTATCTTCCAATCAATACAGAAGGAGATTCTGTATTTGAGATTCCTGTTCTATTTTTTGATAAACCGATGGATGTCGTTGGAGATACTGTGGCAATGAGTACACCACATGAAATTGAGTATACGCTCACATTTTATTCTGACACGATGAAACCGGCAGAATAAGAGGTACTATGGGATGAGAAGAAAGACAATCATTGCAATATGTCTGTTTTTGACAGGACTGCTGGGGCTGCACGGCTGCGGCAGTCCTTCTTCCAATTATGATAATAATTATCATGCAGACAATTTACAGGATAAGGAAACAGAAAGTACGCTTGTTTATGAAAGTAGTATGGAACTTCAATATGCTGAGAATTTTTCGGTAGACTATTATAAGGGCGGCTATACAATGCTGACAACAACAATGGATGGACAAAGGTTCCTGGTTGTTCCGGAAGGAAAAGAAATACCGGAGAATATGCAAGAAGATATCGTAATATTACAGCGTCCAATGAAGGATTTATATTTGGTTGCATCTGCTGTTATGGATATGTTTCGCGAATTAGATGGTTTGGACGCCATTACCTTTTCAGGACAGAAGGAAGAAAACTGGTATATTGAAGAAGCAAAAGAAGCAATGGCAAATGGAGATATGATCTATGCAGGAAAATATAGCAAGCCGGATTATGAATTGCTTGTTTCAGAAGGGTGTACGCTTGCAATAGAAAACAGAATGATTTCACATTCTCCGGGAGTCATTGAAAAACTGGAAGATTTTGGAATACCGGTTATGATTGAATATTCCAGTTATGAATCGCATCCATTAGGAAGAGTGGAATGGATTAAATTTTTTGGTGCTTTACTCGGGAAAGAAGAGGAAGCAGAGAAGATATTTGAAAATCAGACAGCAATTTTAGACAAGGTATCAGCAGACGAAAAGACAGATCAGACAGTAGCATTCTTTTTTATTACATCAAACGGACTGGTGCAGGTGCGGCAATCTTCTGATTATGTACCAAAGATGATAGAACTTGCAGGTGGAAAGTATATTTTTGAAAATTTAGGGGATGCCGAAACGAAACGTTCTACCATGAATATGCAGGTGGAGGAGTTTTATAATGGTGCAAAGGATGCCGATTTCTTGATTTATAACAGTTCCATTGACGGAGGAGTTTCCAGTAGGGAGGAGCTTCTTGATAAATGTAAGGTTTTGGCAGATTTTAAAGCAGTTCAGGAAGGGAATGTCTGGTGTACTACAAACGATATGTATCAACAGTCCTTGTCAATTGGATACTTAATGGAAGATGTGCATGCCATGCTGTCAGGGGAAGGAGAAGATAAAATGCACTATCTTTTCCGTTTGGAATAAGAAGAAGGGTGATGCGAACACTATGCAGAAAAACAGAAAATACAGATATATCATGACATTCATTTTTCTTGGTATAGGAGTTGTGATCTTTTTGGCTCTCAACATCTGTATTGGAAGCGTAAGAATTACATTATCGGATATCTTAGGAGCATTGATAGGACAAGAGAATAATGAAACGATAGCGAGAATTTTGTGGGATATACGGCTGCCGAGAACGCTGGCAGTGATTATACTTGGCGGTGCACTTTCACTCGCAGGATATCTTTTACAGACTTTTTTTCATAATCCCATAGCTGGCCCGTTTGTTCTTGGTATCTCATCAGGAGCGAAAATGGTGGTGGCACTGGTAATGGTCTTTTTTATGGGAAGAGCAGTCAGAATTACCTCCACAGATATGATAGTTGCTGCATTTGTGGGTGCAATGTTGTCAATGGGATTTGTACTGCTGTTATCACGCAGGGTAAAAGGAATGTCCATGCTGGTAGTCAGCGGTGTAATGATTGGATATATTTGTTCGGCAATAACGGAGCTGGTCGTAACTTTTGCGGATGATGCAGACATTGTAAATCTTCATAACTGGTCACAGGGTAGTTTTTCCGGAATGACATGGGATCATGTGAAAGTTATGGCAATTGTTGTTATTGTTACATTTATAGCAGTTTTCCTGTTATCAAAGCCCCTTTCGGCATATCAGCTTGGTGAGGTGTATGCACAGAACATGGGAGTAAATATACGTATTTTAAGAGTATTCCTTGTTATTTTATCAAGCATTTTATCGGCATGTATTGTAGCTTTTGCAGGACCGATATCCTTCGTTGGAATTGCAACACCTCACTTGGTGAAGAAATTACTTGGAACTGCAAAGCCTCTTTTGATGATACCTGCCTGTTTTCTGGGCGGAAGCGTATTCTGCTTGTTTTGCGATTTACTGGCAAGAACGATTCTTGCACCAACGGAACTGAGTATCAGTACGGTTACAGCAATTTTCGGTGCCCCGGTTGTTTTATGGGTGATGGCGACGCATAGAAAAGAGAGGGCCGCATAATGGAATATTATTTTAAAACGGAGCAGATGAGCGTTGGTTATCAGGGGAAGCCATTGATTCAGGACATAGAGATTGGACTTCATAAGGGAGAAATATTGACCATGATCGGTCCAAACGGAGCTGGTAAATCAACGATATTAAAGAGCATTGCAAAGCAGCTGAAACTTATTCAGGGAGTAGTGTATCTGGACAAAAAAGAATTGAATCATATGTCCGGTTTGGAACTTTCACAAAAAATGGCTGTGGTTTTTACGGAAAAAATGAAGACAGAGTTGATGACCTGTGAAGATGTGGTTGCCACAGGCAGATATCCTTATACCGGACACTTTGGAATCTTATCCAAAGAAGACCATGATGCTGTTAGGGAAGCAATGGAGTTAGTCCATGTGACAGAAATCAGGAATCAGGACTTCACCAAGATCAGTGACGGACAAAAGCAGCGGGTTATGCTTGCCAGAGCAATCTGTCAGGAGCCGGAGATTGTTATTCTGGATGAACCGACCTCCTTTTTGGATGTGAAATATAAGCTGGAGTTCTTATCAGTAGTACAGGAATTACGGATAAAAAAAGGTTTAACCGTAATTATGTCGCTTCATGAGTTAGAACTTGCTAAGATTATTTCAGATAAAATACTGTGCATAAAGGAAGGGTATGTGGAACGCTGTGGAACGCCTGAAGAGATTTTTGAGTCCGATTTTATAAAGCGTCTTTTTCATATAAATGAAGACTGTTTTGAAGGAAATGAAAAATTACTAGCCTATATCGGAAGGTTAGGAAGATACGAGGAATAATGTATGGCAAAAGTCATTATGATTCAGGGAACGATGTCAGGTGCAGGAAAGAGTTTTCTTGTGGCAGGGCTTTGCAGAATTATGAAGCAGGACGGATACAGGGTGGCTCCGTTTAAATCACAGAATATGGCACTTAATTCCTTCATTACGGAAGAAGGGCTGGAGATGGGCAGGGCACAGGTCATGCAGGCTGAAGCAGCTGGCATAAAACCTATGGTCTGTATGAACCCTATTTTGTTAAAACCGACCAATCATACCGGCTCGCAGGTTATTGTGAACGGAGAAGTGCACAGGGATATGAGTGCAAGAGATTATTTCGCATATAAAAAGCAACTGATTCCGGATATTAAGAAGGCTTTTCGAAAACTGGAAGAGTATGCAGATATTATTGTGATAGAAGGTGCAGGAAGTCCGGCAGAAATTAATCTGAGAGAAAATGATATTGTCAACATGGGCATGGCGGAAATGGTTGATGCACCGGTATTATTGGTAGGTGATATTGACAGAGGTGGAGTGTTTGCCCAACTTTTAGGAACACTCATGTTACTTTCCGAGGAAGAAAAGAAAAGAGTTAAGGGGCTTATTATCAATAAATTCAGGGGAGATAAGACAATACTTGATCCGGGTATTGTAATGCTGGAGGAGAAGGGACAAGTTCCAGTAGCCGGTGTGGTTCCTTACATGGAGTTGGCACTGGAGGACGAGGACAGTCTGACAGAACGCTTTGACAAAAAGGAAGAAAGCTGTATTGACATCGCAGTTATCCGTTATCCGCGAATCTCTAATTTTACAGATTTCAATATATTTGAACAGATGAAAGAAGTATCTGTACGATATGTAACTTCTGTATCAGAGCTTCATCAACCGGATATGGTCATATTGCCCGGAAGTAAGAATACAATTGGTGATTTAAAGTGGATGCGTCAGAACGGGCTTGAGGCAGCGGTAAAAAAAATTGCAGAAGAGACTCCTGTTTTTGGAATATGTGGTGGTTATCAGATGCTTGGAGAACAGATTGCTGATCCGTCAGGAGTCGAAGGGGGAGGTGCTCTGAGAGGGATGGAACTGCTTCCGGTTGTCACAGAACTGGGAGAAGAAAAGGTTCGATGTCAAATGGAAGGTAAGCTTCCTGAATTAGATGGAATTTTCTCTAATCTTTCTGAACTTGAATTTGCAGGATATGAAATTCATATGGGAAAAACAGATTTTTCAGAGAGTGGAAAAGAGATTGAAATTAGAAATGATGCTTTGCATGAGAAAAAGATTATTATATCCGGCAGAAACAAAAATGTGTATGGAACCTATGTGCATGGAATTTTTGATAAAGGCTGTATTGCTACGGCAGTAGTGCAGGCCTTGGCCAAAAAGAAGGGAATTTGGATTGGAGAAGGAGCTTTTGAAGATTATCGGAGCTTCAAAGAAAAGCAATATGACAAATTGGCAGATACACTTAGGGAGTATCTGAATATGGAGGAAATCTATGGAATGCTTAGAGAATCCCGCTTGGAATAGATATACGAGAGAAAAATTAGAAAAACTGACTGTAAAAGCTCCGGATGAAGAGATTCGCAAAAAGGTATTAAACAACTTGGACCATGTGGCAAAGCCTCTTGACGGTTTGGGAAAATTTGAAGCATTAACAGCACAGATTGGAGCCATCCAGCGGACGGAAATGATTGATATTTCCAGAAAAGCAGTCATTATCATGTGTGCTGATAATGGAATTGTTGCGGAGGGTATCAGCCAGTCGGGACAGGAAGTGACACTTACTGTTGTGAAAAAAATGGCAGAAAAGAAAACTTCTGTAGGAAAAATGGCAGAGACTATCGGAGTGGATACAATTCCGGTAGACATTGGTGTGAATGATAAAGGTAAGATACCAGGGGTATTGGATAAGAAAATACGTCCCGGAACCAGAAATTTTAGAAACGAACCTGCTATGACAGAAGAGGAAGCAATCAAAGCAATATTTACCGGAATAGAAATGGTGTCTGATTGTAAAGAAAAGGGTTACAAAATTCTTGCAACAGGAGAAATGGGGATAGGAAATACAACTACCAGTAGTGCAGTAACTGCAGCATTACTGCATTGTGAAGTGGCGGAGGTTACCGGGAGAGGAGCGGGACTCAGTGATGAGAAGCTTATACATAAGCAAAAAATTATCACAGAAGCCATAGACAAGAATGACTTAAAAAAGGCAGATGCGTTACGCATACTTGAAACTGTTGGAGGATTTGATATTGCAGGACTTGCCGGAGTGTGTATCGGTGGTGCATTGTATCATGTTCCAATTGTGCTGGATGGTGTCATCAGTATGGTAGCCGCTCTTTTGGCAGAGAGAATTGTTCCCGGGACAAAGGATTATTTGATTCCGTCCCACAAGGGAAAAGAGCCCGCAATGAGAAGATTAGCAAAGGAATTGAATGTAGAACCCGTTATTGACGGAAATATGGCATTAGGGGAAGGAACCGGAGCTGTTATGATGTTTTCCCTCCTTGATATAGCACTTAGTGTATATCAGGACAGGACAACTTTTTCAGACATTAATATAGAGCAATATGAAAGGTTTCAAATAGATGATGACATTAATTATTGGGGGAAGCGGTAGCGGTAAATCAGCGTATGCAGAAGATTATATGATTTCCATTTCAGAGGATAGGAAGAAATACTATATCGCTACCATGCAGATTTATGATGAAGAAGGCCAAAGGAAAGTGGAAAGACATCGGATGCTTAGAGGTGGTAAGGGTTTTTCTACGATTGAACAACCTATAGATATTGGAAAAGCAGCGGAGAAAATGGAAACCGGAGAAAGGACGGCATTGTTGGAATGTATCTCTAATCTGACAGCCAATGAGATGTTTTCGGGAGAAGCACCGGGAACGGAAGAAGTGATAACAAAAAAAATTGTAGGTGGGATAACAGCATTGAATAGGCAATTGACTCACCTTGTTATAGTGAGCAACAACGTTTTTGAAGATGGGAACGTGTATGACAAGACCACGATGGCATATATCCGGGCAATGGGACGGATAAACCAAAAGCTGGCAGAGATGGCAGATGAGGTTGTAGAAGTAGTTGTTGGCATTCCATTAGTGGTTAAGCCGAAACGTGTTTAGCATGATAGAAAGGACAAACAGGATGCATATTTTTAAGTCAATTATGATTGCGTTTTCTATCTATTCCAAGATTCCGGTCCCGCAATTTGAGTGGAAGGAAGAGGATATGAAATATATGCTCTGTTTCTTTCCGTGGATTGGAGCAGTCATTGGTGGATGTGTTTATTTATGGAGCTGCTTGTGCAGTATATTTGATGTTGGAGAAATATGTCATGTCCTGATAGGAGCAGCAATTCCGCTTGTAATTACCGGAGGATTTCATGCAGACGGTTTCATGGATACCATGGATGCATTTCATTCTTATAAGCCACGTGAGAAGAAATTGGAAATATTAAAGGATTCTCATATAGGAGCATTTGCTGTCATAATGCTTGCTATGTATGGAATCATTTATATAGGAGCATTTTCAGAAGTAGCAGATAGAAACTTGATTAAGATTGTATGCGGCGGTTTCTTTTTGGCACGGTGCTTAAGTGGAATCAGCGTTGTTACCTTTCCAGCCGCTAAGAAAGACGGAATGCTTTATTTATTTGCAAGCAGTTCGCAGAAAACGATTGTGAAGTGGTCCTTATACCTGCAGGGTATAGCCTGTATTTGTTTTATGCTCTGGCAATCGCTGTATGCGGGTATTCTTGTGGTGGCAGCTGCCTTTCTGGCATTTTTGTATTACTATTACCGGACAAAAAAGGAGCTTGGCGGAATTACAGGAGACACGGCGGGCTATTTTGTTCTTATCTGTGAGGCGAGCATGATGATTGTGGCGGCAGGAATCAGTGTTTTGATATGATGGAGGTAGAAAATGAAGCTGGTAATCGGCGGATATGCACAGGGAAAACTAGATTATGTGCTTCAAAAATATGATAAGGAACCATGTCAGATTTGGGATGGTGAAATACCTAAGAACAAGAGTGGACAAAGCGGTACTGTGGTTATCAACCATCTTCATTATTGGATTAGGTCAAGAATTACCGAGGATGGATGCCCGGAGGAAGAAATTTTTGCTTTTGTAGAGAATTGCCCATACTGTGTCATCATTAGTGATGAGGTTGGTAATGGCATCGTACCCATAGAAATATTTGAAAGAGAATATAGAGAGCGGACAGGAAGAATACTTGTAGAACTTGCCAAAAAGGCAGAGGAAGTGGAGCGAGTGATATGTGGGATAGGGCAGAAAATCAAATAACGCTTGTGTTGATTAGACATGGGGAAACAAAATCAAATAAGGAACACCGGTATTTGGGAAAAACGGATGAAGAGCTATCCGTAGAGGGAAAAACACATTTGCTGAAAGAGAAAGAAAAGGGTATATTTCCCAACGTTGATTTTTTGTTTAGCAGTCCTATGAAACGGTGTGTTCAGACCGCAGAAATTTTATTTCCGGAGTTACAGCCTGTAGAAATCGAAGAATGGAAAGAGATGGATTTTGGCGTATTCGAAGGAAAGAATTATTTGGAACTTCAGGGAGACAAACGGTATCAGGAATGGATTGACAGTAATGGTACACTTCCTTTTCCGGAGGGAGAAAGCAGAGAAGAGTTTATTTCACGATGTGACAAAGGCTTTCGGAGAATGATAGGGAAATTAAAACCAATAAAGGAAGAAGGACATAAAACAGTCGGAATAATTGTGCACGGCGGTACCATTATGGCACTGCTAAGTAAGTATGGCAAAGGAGATTATTTTGATTATCAGGTTCCAAATGGAAAGGGATTTATCTGTACTATGAAATACTTGGATGCAGAGCCGGAAATCATGGAACTGAAAAAGATATAGCAGGAGATGTGGGAATATGGAATATCATATCATAGCTTTTTTTTCGGGTTTTCTACTGGATTTGATGTTTGGTGATCCTTATTGGATGCCACATCCTATCCGGCTGATTGGAAGTTTGATCGCAAAAGTAGAAAAATGTTTTTTAGGAAAAAAGAAAGAGAGAGATGAGAAAAAGGAACTTTGGCAGGGAGTTTACATGGTAATCATTGTACTACTTGGTACAGTGACAGCGACCACACTTATCTTGTTCTTTGCTTATTACATAAATTGTTATCTTGGAATCGTAGTAGAAACGATTATGACATATCAGATTTTAGCAACAAAGTGTCTGAAGGTTGAGAGCATGAAAGTCTATCATTGCCTGAAAAGTCAGACATTACCGGAAGCAAGAAAGGCTGTTTCAATGATTGTTGGAAGGGATACGGAAGTCCTAAATGAAGAAGGGGTTGCAAAGGCAGCAATTGAGACAGTGGCGGAAAATACCTCAGATGGGGTAATTGCACCTATGTTATATACAGCACTGGGAGGTCCAATCTTAGGATTTTTATATAAGGCAGTGAATACAATGGATTCCATGGTTGGTTATAAGAATGATAAATATTTGTATTTTGGACGAGCTGCTGCGAAACTTGACGATTTCGTAAATTATATTCCTGCCAGGATCAGTGCATATATGATGATAGCGGCATCTTTTTTAGGCGGACAGTACTTTTCGGGGAAAAGAGCCTATAATATTTACAAAAGAGATAACAGAAATCATGCAAGTCCTAATTCTGCACAGACGGAAAGCGTATGTGCAGGGGCGCTGGGAATTCAGCTTGCCGGAGATGCCAGTTATTTCGGCAAAATAGTAAAGAAGCCATATATTGGAGACAGTGTGCGGGCAGTAGAGTACGAAGATATTAAAAGGGTGAATCATTTGATGTATCTGACAGCATGGATGAGTGAAATCATATGTCTGTTTGTTATGGGATTGATATGCATGCTACAGGCAGGAAAGGTCTGATGGAAATGAAAGGAATTCATGGAGGCGACATTTATAGAAATGATGTGAAAGCGGATTTTTCTGTAAATGTGAATCCTCTTGGAATACCGGAAGCAGTAGAAGCGGCTTTATATGAAGCAGTAGAGCACTGCAGTCAATATCCGGACATATCGGCAGAAAAATTGAAGAAGGCATTAAGTGGAATGCTCAATGTGCCGAGGGAGAATTTGCTTTTTGGAAATGGTGCATCTGAGCTCTTTATGGCGATTATCCATGGAATCAGACCGAGAAAAACAGTGATTCCGATTCCGTCCTTTTATGGATACGAATATGCGGCCAGGGCTGCAGATGGAGAAATCATATATTACGAAACAAAGGAAGAGAATGATTTTTGCTTTCAGGAGGATTTCTTCTCCGTGCTGACAGAAGATGTTGATCTTTTGTTCCTTGCCAATCCCAATAATCCCACCGGAAATTTGATGAGTCGAAAAGAGTTAATCAAAGTGCTGGACCATTGCAGGGATAAGGGAATCTATGTGGTTCTGGATGAATGCTTTATAGAGTTTTGTGACAGAGAGTGTTCTATGCTACAGGAAATCAATAAATATACAAATCTGATACTTGTCAGAGCATTTACGAAAATATTTGCGATTCCCGGAGTCCGTTTGGGATATCTGGTTTGCAGCAACCCGTTGCTGCCAGATGAAATTGGCAGGCAATTACCGGAGTGGAACCTTTCCGGTTTTGCACAGGCGGCAGGATACGAATGTGCCATGCAGGCGACATTCGTAGAAAAAACAGTTGCATATATCGAGAAAGAAAGAGAATTTTTAGAGGCTGGATTAAAGAAAGCGGGTTGTCAAGTGTTTCCGGGAAAAGCCAATTTTCTCCTGATTTATAGTAAACAGCCATTATATGACAAATTGTTAGAAAAAGGGATATTGATTCGTGACTGTGAAAATTTCAGGGGATTATCAAAGGGATTTTACAGAATTGCGGTAAAGTGCAGGAAAGAAAACGAGGCTTTATTAAGAGCGATAGGAGAAATCAAGTGGAACGGAAAAGTAAAATAGAATATTTGCTTCCGGAAGAAATTGAAAAGAGAAGTTTTGAAATTATTACGGAAGAACTAAAGAAACGAGGAATTTCACTTCCGTCAGAACAGGAAATGATTACCAAAAGAGTGATACATACAAGCGCAGATTTTGACTATGCAGATACGCTTGTCTATTCAAAAGATGCGGTAGCTATTGCAAAAGAGCTTTTAAAAAATGGAGCAGACATTGTAACAGATACCAATATGGCACTGGCAGGAATCAACAAGAAAGCATTGGCAAAGCTGGGTGGACAGGCACATTGTTTTATGGCAGATGAGGATGTGGCGAGGGTGGCAAAGCAAAGAGGGGTCACAAGAGCCGTTGTCAGTATGGAGAAGGCAAAGAACATCAAAAAGCCTGTTGTTTTTACAGTGGGCAATGCACCGACAGCACTGATTAGGCTATATGAGATGATGCAGGAGAGTAACTGGCATCCGGCATTTGTGATTGGTGTTCCGGTAGGTTTTGTAAATGTAGAGGCTGCAAAAGAGTTGATTATGGAAACAGAAATACCATACATCATAAACAGGGGAAGAAAAGGTGGCAGTAATGTGGCTGCAGCTATCTGCAATGCACTTTTGTATGAACTGACAAGATAGAGGGCCTTTATGCGATATGGATTTACCACAGGAAGCTGTGCAGCGGCAGCAGCAAAAGCGGCAGCATATATGCTTCTGACAGGAAAATTGAAAAGGGAAATTACAATAGAGACTCCAAAGGGCATTCCATACACAGCAAAGCTTGTGGATATCAGCCGCAAAGAAAGAGAAGTCAGTTGTGCAGTAGAAAAGGATGGCGGAGATGATCCTGATATTACGACGGGAGCTTTCATTTATGCCAAGGTTTCCTTTGGAGAGAATGATGCCGGGACAGATACCGGAACTGGAAAAGAAGCGGTAATAAAGATTGATGGCGGAAAGGGTGTTGGCAGAGTGACAAAGCCCGGATTGGACCAGCCTGTAGGGAATGCGGCAATCAACCATGTTCCAAGAGAAATGATCGAAAAAGAAGTGATGCAGGTATGTCAGCTGGCAGACTATAAAGGTTGCCTGCAGGTGGAAATATCGGTGCCTGATGGAGAAAAACTGGCACAGCAGACCTTTAATCCGAGGCTTGGAATTGTGGGAGGCATTTCCATCCTTGGAACTACCGGAATTGTAGAGCCTATGAGTAATCAGGCGATTCTTGATACCATTCGGGTCGAGTTAAACCAAAGAAGGGCACAGGGATTTGATTATGTGGCGGTTTCGCCGGGGAACTATGGACTTGATTTTATGAAAAAGTCCTATGGTTATGATCTGGACAGAAGTGTGAAATGCAGTAATTTTATCGGAGATACTATTGATATGGCGGTAGAATTGGGTTTTAAAAAAATGCTTCTTACCGGACACATCGGGAAACTGATAAAAGTTGCCGGTGGAATTATGAATACCCACTCTAAAGAGGCAGATTGTAGAATGGAGTTATTAGCAGCGTTTTCTGTGAAAGAGGGGGTGGATATAGAAAAAATCCGTCATGTATTAGATTGTGTTACCACAGAAGAAGCGATTCCTATTTTGGAAGACAGTGGGAAATTATCAGCGATTATGGAGACGATTGTAGAGCGTATCTGTTTCTATTTAGAGAAGCGTGCCAAAGGAAAACTTCAGATTGATTGTATTTTATATGCGAATGAATTTGGAGAGTTGGCTAAAAGTAAGGAGGCGGTGAAATGGTTTACTTTGTTGGAGCAGGAACAGGTGCAGTAGATTTGATTACAGTAAGGGGAATGCGTTTATTAGAGCAGGCAGATGTAATTATCTATGCCGGTTCTTTGGTAAACCCGGAACTGTTACAATATGCAAATAAAGATTGCGAGATTCATGATAGTGCAAAGATGACTTTGGAAGAAGTCCTGACAATCATACAGAAAGCGGAAGCAGAAGGAAAATTAACGGTAAGATTGCATACAGGGGAGCCGAGTATCTATGGAGCAGTCAGAGAACAGATGGACGAACTGGACAGACTTGGAATTTTTTACGAAAGTTGTCCGGGAGTAAGTGCCTGTTTTGGAGCCGCTGCATCCTTAAATTTGGAATATACTCTGCCGGGAATCTCCCAGTCATTGATTATTACGAGAATGGAAGGAAGAACGAAGGTACCGGAAAAAGAAAGTATCGAAAGTTTTGCCGCACATCAGGCATCAATGGCAATTTATCTTAGTACAGGAATGCTGAAAGAGTTAAGTGAAAGATTAGTGGCTGGCGGATATCGCAAAGAGACACCTACGGCACTTGTCTATAAGGCAACGTGGCCGGAGGAGGAAGCGTATATTTGTACGATTGAAACCCTTTATGATACAGCAAAAGAGCACGGGATCACAAAGACAGCACTTGTTTTAGTAGGAGAGGTTATTACGCATCAAAACTATAAAAAATCAAGATTATATGCGGCTGATTTTTCTACAGAATTTAGACAGGCAAAGGAAATGTGAAGAATATGAAGTTAAGCATCATCAGCTTTACTCAAAATGGAATAGTTCTTTCTAAAAATATTGCGAAGCTATTGGATGGAATAGAATATACATTATATACCAAATATAAGGCCTGTTGTCAGGAAGAACAGACAGTACGATTTGTCACTCAAAGCATCGGAGAATGGGCAAAAGAGCAGTTTGAAGAAAGAAATGCCCTACTGTTTATTGGAGCCTGTGGAATTGCAGTCAGAGCGATTGCGCCTCATATTACGGATAAACTCCACGACAGTCCGGTTCTGGTAATGGATGAAAAAGGAGAATATGTGATTCCGATACTGTCCGGTCATGTGGGTGGTGCCAATGAGCTTGCGGTTTCTTTAGCAGAGAAAATGGGAGCTAAGCCGGTTATTACCACAGCAACGGATATTCACAATCAATTTGCAATTGATTTGTTTGCAAAGAAAAATGGACTCACTATTGTGAATAAAGATGGCATCGCAAAGGTATCATCAAAGGTATTGTCAGGGAAGCGTATTACCATGGCAATTGAGCATGGACATTTTGAAAAAAATGGAAAGCTGCCCGGAGAAATAGAATTGGTAGAATATCCGCCCTTACAGAAGGTTGATGTTGTGGTCACTTCTGAAAACAGGGAATTTGATACAACAATGCTTCTTGGAGCAAAGGAATATGCAATTGGAATTGGATGTAAAAAGGGAAAAGAAGCAGAAAAAATAGAAGACTTTATTATGAGTCATTTGCAAAGAGCCAGAATTACTCCTATGCAAGTATTCGGGATGGCATCCATTGATGTAAAACGGGATGAGCCGGGACTTCTTGCATGGAGTAGAAAGGAAAAAATTCCATTTATCACATATACAGCAGAGGAATTAAAATCTGTAAAGGGAGATTTTCATAAGTCAGAGTTTGTAAAGGAACAGGTTGGAGTAGATAATGTCTGCGAGAGGGCAGCAATGAAAATGTGCGAACTTGGAGGTAAATTAATCTATGAAAAGCATGCAGAGGATGGAATGACGATTGCCATTGCAAGAAGAGAATGGAGAGTGTACTTTGATGGAGAATAAAATATATGTGGTCGGAATGGGACCGGGGAAGGAAGAAATGATGACGGGAGAGGCACTGTCTGTATTGGATCAGGCAGATGTGCTTATTGGCTATACTGTTTATCTACAATTACTTGGAGAACGCTTTCAAGAGAAAGAAAAGATGTCCACTCCTATGCGACAGGAAACAGAAAGGTGCAGGCTTGCTTTTGAAGAAGCAAAGAAGGGGAAAAAGGTAGCCTTAATATGCAGTGGCGATGCCGGCATTTATGGAATGGCATCGCTTATGTATGAAATCGGGAAGAACTATCTTGACATAGACATTGAAGTAATTCCGGGTATTACGGCAGCTAGTAGTGGAGCAGCAGTACTGGGGGCACCACTAAATCATGATTTTTGTGTGATTAGTCTGAGTGACCTTCTGACACCGTGGGAGAAAATTGAAAAAAGGCTGATTGCAGCTGCAAAAGGGGATTTTGCAATAGCAATTTATAACCCATCCAGCCATAAGAGGAAGGACTATTTACAGAGAGCCTGTGATATTTTGCTTGCGTTTCTGGAAGAGGAACGAGCCTGTGGTTATGTGGAGAACATCGGAAGGGAAGGAACTAAGGCTGTAACCTGTACCTTGAAAGAATTAAGAAATCAAGAAGTCAATATGTTTACTACAGTGTTTATCGGAAATGCAGGAAGTGAAATTATAAACGATAAGCTGATTACAAAGCGAGGTTACCAGATTGAACGAGATACTAATATTTGCGGGAACAACTGAAGGAAGAAAATTGTCTGAATGTCTGGCATCATCCGGAATTACTCATACACTCTGCGTTGCAACGGAATATGGAGAGATTGTATTAAAAGAGAATCCTTTTATGACGGTTCATCGTGGAAGAATGAATGAAGATCAAATAAGGGAATTTATTCAGAATGGTAAATTTGAAGCAGTCGTAGATGCAACGCATCCTTATGCTGACATTGTTACTGAGAATATCAAAACGGCAATGAAAGGAATGAATATACCATATCTGCGGTTAAAAAGAGAAATGAACCTTTCGCAGAAGGAGGAAAATGTACTTTATTTTGAAACGAATGAAGCGTGTGCAAAAGCATTAGAAGAAATTCAGGGAAATATTCTGCTTACCACAGGAAGTAAGGAATTGAAAAAATACTGCGTTTCTGAGGATGTAAAAAGCAGGCTTTTTGTAAGAGTCCTTCCGGGACTTGAAAGCCTGTCACTTTGCATAGAGCAGGGGATGAAAGGAAAACAGATCATAGCAATGCAGGGTCCATTTACAGCCGAAATGAATGAAGCTATGATTCGCCAGTATGGTATTTCATGCCTAGTCACCAAACAAAGTGGTGCATCTGGTGGTTATTTTGAAAAGCTAGAGGCAGCAAAGAAAACAGGAATACCAGTGTTTGCTATTGGACATCCGGGGGAAGATGAAGGGTATTCTTTCCATGAAGTATGCAGCAAATTGGAGAAAATCTGTCAGCAAAAGATACAGATAAAAAGTGATATGGAAATTACGCTTGCCGGGATTGGTATGGGAAGCTGGAATTGTCTGACAAAAGAAGTTTGTGAGAAGATAGAGGAAGCAGACATTTTGCTTGGGGCAGAGAGAATGCTGGAGCCCTATAAGCCAAGAATGGAGAAAAAAACGTTTTATCTGGCGAAACAGATTATTCCGTATTTGCTCGAAGTTCAGATGAGACATCCTATGGAGAGCTTGAAAGTAGTCGTTCTGTTCTCCGGAGATAGTGGTTTTTATAGTGGGTGTCAATCATTATATCATGCTTTGCAGGAAGAAATAAATGTAGGGCAGTTAAAAGCTAAGATGCAGGTTATGCCGGGAATTTCTTCGGTAGCTTATCTGGCGTCCTGTATTGGGGAAAGCTATCAGGATGCGGCTGTTTACAGTATGCATGGAAAAGAAATACATAATCTGGCTCGCAGAATCCAAACAGAACAAAAGACATTTCTGATTATGTCCGGTGTGAAAGATGTAAACAGGCTGGGAGAATCTCTCATAAAAGCAGGGATGAATGACTGCGAAATTATTACAGGTTATCAAATGTCTTATGCAGAGCAACAGATTATAAGAAGGACACCGGGTGAGTGCATAGCGCTGAAAGAGGAAGGGCTATATACTTGTTTTGTAAAGAATCCCAATGCAATACGAAAGAAACTAACCCATAGCACCGCTGACGGAGAATTTATCAGAGACAAGGTTCCCATGACAAAGGAAGAAGTAAGAGAAGTCAGCATCTGTAAATTAAAATTGTGCCAAGGTGCAGTTGTTTACGACATAGGGAGCGGAACAGGCTCTATTTCTGTGGAGATAGCAGGGCTTTCTCCTGATATACAGGTATATGCCATTGAACAGAAGAAAGATGCTGTGTCTCTCATTCAGCAGAATATGGAGAAGTTTGAGCTTGAGAATGTAACGGTGATCGAGGCAAAGGCACCGGGAGGGTTGCAGAATCTGCCGAAGGCAACACATGCATTTGTAGGTGGGAGCGGAGGATATTTAAAAGAGATATTGCAGGCATTGTATGAAATAAATCCGAATATGCGGGTTGTCATCAATGCAATCAGCATGGAAACAATTTGTGAATTAAAAGAAATACAGACATTGTATCCGATAGAAAATGAAGAAATTGTTCAAATGCAGGTCAACCGGGCAAAAGAAGCAGGAAAGTATCATTTGATGCAGGCAGAAAACCCGGTGTGGATCTGTTCATTTGACTTTCGTAAAGAGTGAGGTCTGATATGAAACTGAACCGAATTATGATTGCTGCACCGGGGAGCGGAAGCGGCAAGACAACGATTACCTGTGCTTTGCTAAAGGCACTGAAGAACAGAGGAGAACAGGTAGTTTCTTATAAATGCGGACCGGACTATATAGATCCCATGTTCCATGAGAAGGTAATTGGCATCCTTTCCAAAAATTTGGATACTTTTTTTACCGGAGAAGATGTGACCAGAGAACTTTTTCTGAAAAACAGGACAGAAAAAGACGTTGTTGTGATGGAAGGAGTGATGGGGCTTTTTGATGGACTGGGGGGGATCAAAGAAGAAGGAAGTTCCTATCATCTGGCAAAAGTTACAGAAACTCCAATTATATTAGTAATTGATGCAAAAGGGATGGGACGCTCTGTGATACCCATAATAGCTGGTTTTCTGGAATATGATAAGGAACATCTTATTCAAGGAGTCGTTTTAAATAGGATGTCAAAATCTTATTATGAAATCATAAAACCTCTGATAGAAGATGAATTAAGGATAAGCGTACTTGGATATTTTCCGGATCAGAAAGATATTTATATAGAAAGCAGACATTTAGGTCTTGTAATGCCAAATGAGTTAGCAGATATACAAAAGCAACTGCAAGTTGTTTCAGAAGAATTGGAAAAGACTGTAGATATAGAGGCAATTGGGCATATAGCAGAGCAGGCAAAAGAACTCTTGCTTGTGCAGAAGCTGGTGAACGTAAATAGTTGCTTTAATCATAAAGGAAGTAACAGACCGGTGATTGCAGTTGCAAAGGATGAAGCCTTTTGCTTTTATTATGAAGATAATTTATTCATGCTGCAGGAAAATGGTGCCAAGATAACATATTTTTCTCCCTTGCATGACACAAAATTGCCGGAACGTTGTGATGCCCTGTTAATTGGCGGTGGATACCCGGAATTGCATGCAGACGAGCTGAGCAGGAATGTTAGTATGCGTAATGCAATCAATCAGGCATTTAAAAAGGGAATGCCTATTGTGGCAGAGTGTGGTGGTTTCATGTATTTGCATGATGCGATTACAGATAAGAATGGGATAAGTCATACAATGGTTGGAATTATTCCGGCAACTTGCAGCTACAAAGGAAAATTAGTACGTTTCGGTTATGTAGAAATACGGGAAAAAAAGAGTTGCTTTTTACCAGAGGGACAGCTTATAAAAGGGCATGAGTTCCATTATTTTGACAGTACCAATAATGGAGAAGGTTGTATTGCTAAAAAGCCAACTACAGGTAAAGAGTATTCCTGTGTGATGGCAGGAGAAAACTATTGGATGGGCTTTCCACATCTTTATTATCCATCGAATCCGTTTTTTGCAGAAAGGTTTGTAAAAAAGGCAGAGGAATATAAGAAAAGAAAGGATCCTGCATAAATGGAAAATTCGCATCGATTTTTTGAAAATAGAGAGTGTAAATATTTTCCCTGCCATAAGGGATTGGAGGATTTTAACTGTCTGTTCTGTTATTGTCCTTTATATAATAAGGAGAGTTGTCCGGGAAATCCTAAGTTTATAGAGAAAGAAGGACGAATGGTAAAAGTTTGTACAGATTGTACATTTCCGCATCAGCCGGAAAATTATGATAAGATTGTGCAGATATTAAAGAGTAGGTAAAAATATGACCCTTCAACAGTTGAAATATGTGATAACAGTGGCAGAAACAGGAACCATTACAGAGGCTTCAAACCAATTATTTATCTCTCAGCCAAGTCTGACCAATGCTATTCATGAATTAGAAAAAGAGATGAATATAGTTATTTTTAACAGAACCAATAAGGGAATCAGCCTATCCAAAGAAGGGGAAGGCTTTTTGGGATATGCCAGACAGGTATTGGAACAGGCAGCAATTCTCGAAGACAAATATAAAGGGAGTGGCGGTGGGAAGAAACAGTTTTGTGTATCAACACAGCACTATTCCTTTGCAGTCAATGCCTTTGTGGATCTGATCAAGGAATACGGGCAGGAGGAATATGATTTCAGTCTCCGGGAAACGCAGACCTATGAAATTATAGAGGATGTGGCAAGGCTGAGAAGTGAAATCGGGATTCTGTTTCTAAATGATTTTAACCAGACGGTTATTAATAAGATATTGAAATCATATGATTTGGAATTTCATTTGTTGTTTATTGCCAAACCTCATGTTTTTATCAGCAGAAGTCATCCTCTTGCAGAAAAAAAGGTAATTACGAATCAGGAACTGGAAATATATCCATACTTGTCCTTTGAACAGGGAGAACATAATTCGTTCTATTTTTCGGAAGAGATATTTTCCGAATCCGAGAGAAAGAAAAATATCCGTGTAAGAGACAGGGCAACCTTGTTCAATCTTTTAATTGGATTAAACGGATATACTGTATGTAGTGGTGTGATTGATAAGAAACTGAATGGAAGTGAAATTATTGCGGTTCCCTTAGCTGATGAAAGTGATATGCGGATTGGGTATATCACCCACAGAAAAGGAATTATCAGCAGACTGGGCAATTCCTATTTGGAGGCACTGATGAAATACACAACAGGGGGACAGAATTTATGAAATGGATGATAGCGTCTGATATTCACGGATCAGAATACTATTGTAATGAATTACTGGAAGCATATCAGAGGGAGAAAGCAGACCGGCTATTACTGCTTGGAGATATTTTATACCATGGTCCGAGAAATGACCTGCCAAGAGAGTATCATCCTAAAAAAGTGATTGAACAGCTAAATGCATACAAACAGGATATTATTTGTGTGAGAGGAAACTGTGATACGGAAGTGGATCAGATGGTGCTGGAATTTCCTATCATGGCAGATTACTGTGTGATAGCGGATGGAGAAAGACTGATTTATGCAACCCATGGACACCATTTCCATGAGAAGAATCTGCCACCGCTTCATAAAGGAAATATCTTGCTTTGTGGTCATACCCATGTACCCAAATGTACAGAGTATCCGGATTATATTTATATGAATCCGGGGTCTGTATCCATTCCAAAAGAAGAAAGCTGGCATGGATACATGATATATGAAAACGGCAGATTCATATGGAAGGATTTACAGGGAAAAGAGAAAATACGATTTCCAAAAAGAACATTAGAATCACGGGGAAGGTATAATGAATGTGGTAAGGATGGAAAGGATATTTACGGGATAGAGGAAAAGGCAAGAAAACATATGCGAACAATAGAATAAAAATGTGAAAGCATGATGTTCATAGTTTGAAACTATGAGCAACATGCTTTTTTTAGTATTATGCGATCGAGATGGTATCATTTATAATGCAGAGAGAAAATCAATAATAGAAGAGGAGACAGACGATGAGTAAAATAATGACACCTTATAGATTTGATTTTGTGGGAAGTTTTTTAAGACCACAGGCACTTAAGGATGCAAAGGCAGCATATCAGGTTGGAAAAATCAGCAAGGATGAACTAGATAAGGTTGTAAATGAAGAAATTACTAAAGTGGTAGCAAAGCAAAAGGAACTGGGCTTTCATGTAATAACAGATGGTGAATTCAGAAGAACATTCTGGCACCTTGATTTTATGTGGGGCTTTGAAGGAGTAGCTCATGAGAATACCGGAAACGGCGTGAAATTCAATGCGGAACTGGCAGTACTTGATGACACTTATCTTGTAGGAAAGATTAAGGCAAAAGCACATCCCTTTGTGGAATATTTCAAATTTTTGAAGCAATTTGAAGATGAGAATACAGTTGCCAAATATACCATTCCTGCTCCGGCACAGTTTTTCCAGCAGATGATCGTACCTGCAAATTATGAAACCACAAGAAAGTTTTATGCTACAAATGAGGAGTTGATTCAGGATATTGGTGTGGCATATCAGGATGTGATTAAGCAGTTTTATGATGCAGGATGCCGTAATCTCCAGTTTGATGATTGCACATGGGGCGCAATCGTGGGAGATGCTGCAAAGCAGAGGTATCAATCTCTTGGTATTGATTTAGAGGACGTAAAAGCGAAGCTTCTTGCAGTTAACAATCTTGCTCTGGAAGGCAGACCGGATGATATGGTGATTACTTCACATATCTGCCGAGGTAATTATCATTCAACCTATTTCGCAAGCGGTCCTTACGATACTGTTGCCGATTATGTATTTGCCAAGGAAAATGTGGATGCACTCTTTCTGGAATATGATGATGAAAGATCCGGTGGCTTTGCACCTTTGGCAAAAGTTTCCGGAGATAAAAAGGTCGTGCTTGGACTTATTACTACAAAATTACCTGTATTGGAGGATAAGGAAAAGGTTATTGCAAGAATACATGAGGCAGCAAAGTATATTCCGCTTGAAAGACTGTGTTTAAGTCCTCAATGTGGATTTGCATCCTGTGAAATCGGCAACAAGCTTACCGAGGAAGAACAGTGGGCGAAACTTAAGTTAGTAAAAGAGATTGCAGAAGAGATTTGGGGAAAATAGAATTATATGTAACCTGTGAGCTGGACGAAAAATACGTTCCGGCTCACACTTTTATGCAAACCTAATCAATCTATGTATAGATGAGGAGAAAAACTTTATGTTTTTGTAAAAAATGGATTGTATCTTGTTACCTGAAAGTTTTGGGAACAGGGCAATTGGTATTAATGCTGATATGGGAATGAACGGGCATATAAGTCCTTTCTGAACAATCAGCTTGATTGGTGTAATGATAATTTTGATGCGATTACAATAAAATTAGAGAAGCTGAATAAGATAGAAGGAGAAGGAATCATTTCGGCTACTGAGAGTGTTGTATTTAGTTTCCAAAACTATATTAAATAGGTATGGAAACATTTTTCGAAGGGAGAATCTTGCTTTTGTAGGGATTTTGTAGGGAATCTGTAGTAGTATTGTAGGGGGCTTGACACTTTTATTGTGATTTTTCCTGTGATAACATTATCATAGACAAATGAGACATGAAACGCAGATGCGTCAGCTCATTTGTTTCTCTTTTGCAAAAGAATACGGACTTAAAATGAAGCGTCAGCTCATCATCGAAAGGTGGTGGATATGGCGCTTTTTTCATGTTCGGAAATCAGATGACGATCTGAAAGAACAATACTGGAATAAGGAAGAGAGGAAAAAATGGATTACGAAACATTCAAACAGGAAATGACAGAGGATCTGAAGCAGAGGCTTTACGAGAGAGGCGTTGAGGATGTTGAGATGAGCTTCCACAATGTAGAAAAAGCAAATCAGCACTATGAGTCCTTGACCGTGCGTCAGGAAGGAAGCAATGTTGGAGTCAACTTCAATATTGAGAGTGCCTTTGCTGAATATGAGCACACCGGAGATTATGCTGGTGTTCTTGCGGAATCAACACACGCTATCATGCAGGGACTTGAGAATGTCCCTTCCGTTGATACATCCGAGCTTACCAATTATGAAGCAATGAAGGAAAAGCTCTCCATTGAAGTGATTTCAGCGGAAACAAATGCAGAGCTGCTTACAAAGATTCCTCATGAAAGCATGGAGGACATGGCGGTTGTATATCGTTTTGTGCTTGAGAGCAATGATACCGGCAGAGCATCTATTCTGGTAACCAATGACATGATCGATCACATGGGAGTGACCCATGAGCAGCTGAAAGCGGATGCGTTAGAGAACGCACCGGAGATCAGACCGGCGGTTATCCAGGGAATGAGCGAAGTCATGAGAGAGATGATGGGACCGGAAGCATTTGAGATGTTTGGTCTTCCTGAGGAGCAGGAGGAAATGATGTATGTTGCATCGGTTCCGGATAAGAACTCCGGTGCCGGGGTACTTGCCTATCAGGATTTTATGGATCAGGCAGCTGAGAAGCTTGGCGGAGACTTCTATATTCTCCCCTCATCGATTCATGAAATTTTGTTGGTACCTGATAACGGAGACAAGGCGGCAGACGATCTGAGAGATATGGTAAGGGAAGTCAATGCTACCCAGGTAAGTCCTGAGGAAAAGCTTACAGACAATGTGTACCATTATGATTCCAAGGAGCATATCTTTGAACTTGCGGAGAAGTTTGAAGCAAGACAGCAGGAAAAAGCCGAGACTCAGATTGATGAGAAAACCGAGGAGCACGGGTCTGTGTTAAAGGATCTGAAGGACAAGCAGAAGGAAGTAGCTGCAAAGCCTCCGGTAAAGGATGCGGCAGAGAAGGCAACAAAAGCAAAGGGCGGGGAAGTCCTCTAAAACAATCATAAAGTGTCAGCTTATGGCGATTGCCATAGGTCTGGCACTTTTTTGATGGAAAGGCAAGGTAATACAATGTCAGGAACATATATTGAGAAAAACAGAACAGGGGCTAAGCCACCGGTCAGCCATCCGCAAAACTGTAAAGAGGAATGTCCTTATGGCTATGACAAAGCATTTTGTTTTCCGTGCTATAAAAAGCTGATGGAAGAGATGCGAGGTAAAAGAAAGGGATAGCCATGGGATTTGATTACTTTTATGAAGATCAGTCCCAGCAGTTTGCTTTTTACCGGATACCGAAGGTCCTTTTTACTGATGCAAAGTTTCAGGGAATATCCACGGAAGGAAAGGTACTGTACGGACTGTTACTGGACCGAGTATCGCTTTCCAGGGATAATGGCTGGATTGATGAGGAAGGGCGGGTATATATCGTTTTCACTCTGACTTCCATCCGGGAAGCCATGAACTGTTCCGAAAAATCAGCAATCAAGTATCTTTCAGAGTTGGAAATGTTTGGGTTGATAGAGCGTATTAAGCAGGGTCTGGGAAAGCCGGCACTGATCTATGTGAAGAATTTCTTAGACCAGCAGAATTTACAGGTCAAGGCCTGTAAAGATTACAGGTCTGGTACTGTAAAAGTTACAGGTCAGGACCTGTATAATCTACAGCCTAATAATACTAATAACAATAATACTGAATATAGTGATACTTATCCTATCCTATCCGGGGATGAGGAGCGGATGGGATATGAAGCTTACCTTAGGGAACAGCTGGAAATATCAGTCCTAAAGAGCAGGTATCCTTATGATTCGGATATGATTGATGGCATTCTGGAGCTTATGCTGGACATTTTGTGTTCAAGGAGAAAGATGATCCGGATAGCCGGAGATGACAAGCCGGCAAATGTTGTAAAGGGAAGATTCATGAAACTGGACATGGGACATATTGAGTATGTGATGGACTGCGTCCGGGAGAATACCACGAAAGTCCGCAGTATTAAGCAGTATCTGTTGGCTGCATTGTATAACGCGCCGGCTACCATGGATGGTTACTATCGTGCGGAAGTTAATCACGATATGGCCACAGGAAAAATATAGACCAGGAGGGATTGGTTAAATTGAATGATACAGAATTTATTTTGGGCCGTTTGGAGAAGATAGCGGCAAATCTGGAAGAGATTGTCAGTATTCTGGCACCGGAGCAGGCAGCAATCTATGTGGATGCATCGCAGCAGGTGAACTTCATCGGGATGGAAGATGCAATGGGAATTCTGGATGGCTTTGGAAAGAACAGTGCTTCCGAGATGATCGGAAAGACGGATTATATTCTTGTCTATGATGCAAGAAAGAAGCTGCTCATTGACGGAGAGGCATATGTGCCTGCCGGGTATCTTGTGATGAAATCGGATTATGGATTAAAGGGGCTTGATGAGAGTGATATCAGTGCAGTCATGGCTGAACTTAGAAGCAGAATCTGTACGCTTGCACTCGGGCAGTACCGGATCCAGAGCTACAGGCTGGGATAGGAGGATTTTATGAATAACAAACCATGGGCTTATGTTACATCTGCATGGAGTGCGGACCGAACCAAAGCCAAAAGATCTGCAAAGAGATATTGCAGGAAACTGTATGAAGCAGGCTACACACCAATCTGCCCATTATTGTCATTGCCGGAGGTAATTGACGTAAGCAATGCGGATGAATATAAGGATTATCTGGATATGTCAGAGGATATGCTGAGACGTTCCAGGATTCTTGTGGTTTGTGGAGCCGCCGTAAATGAAACGGTGTTGACGGATATTGCGATTGCAAATCGCTTTCACGTGGCATCATCCACCATGAGGGGAGTCCTTGGTGTGGATAAGAGCAGAAAAGAAGAATAGATTTGTGAAAGACAGCCTTTGAGCTGTTTTTTTGATGGAAGGAAGTGAGAAAGCTGGTACATGAAGAAGTAAGCAAGGAGACCGCGGACAAGTCCGTTCGTATTGCAGTCAGAGTATCCAAGCCCACGCTGAAACTGTTTATGAAGGCACTCAGTACAGTGGTAGGAAAGCCGACAAAGGCGGTCGGGAAAGCAGTGGGTGAAAAAACCCATCCGACAAAAGGAAAGCAGTCAATCAAGACTCTGGTTCGTCAGGGCCAGGGAGTCTCGTCCATTCCGCTTGCCGATGAAGGGTTTAAGGATTTTCAGAAAATCGCCAAAAAGTATGGTGTTGATTTCGCAGTCGTAAAGGACAAGAAAGCGGATCCACCGGTATACACCATATTCTTCAAAGCCAAGGATATGGATGTGATTACAAAAATCTTACAGGATTATGCAGACAAGCAGGTAAGGAAGGGGTCAATGGAGCGCCCGAGTGTACTTGAAAAGCTGAAGAAATTCAAGGAGATTGTGGCAGCGATTCCAAGAAAAGTGGCAGAGAAAAAGAAGGAGAAGGTGCGATGAATATGAAACAGTTAAAAAAGCAGCTGATCCTGAACATTCCCTATATTGTTCTGGGACTGGTTGCTACCAATCTGGGAGAAATGTGGCGGCTGGCGGTAGGTGCCAATGCGTCTGAGAAAGTGCAGAGCATTGTACTGGATGGACTGATTTCAAAGGCATTTTCCAATCCGTTGCCAAGTTTATACCCAACAGACCTACTGGTAGGTATTGCCTGTGGTGCAGCACTCAGGCTAGCAGTGTATCTGAAAGGGAAGAATGCAAAAAAGTTCCGGCACAATGAGGAGTACGGTTCTGCCAGATGGGGAAAGCATGCAGATATCGAGCCTTTTGAGGATCCGGTGTTTGCAAACAATGTGATTCTGTCCCAGACAGAACGGATCACTATGAGCAGCAGACCGAAGATCCCGAAATACGCCAGAAATAAGAATGTTCTGGTGGTCGGTGGTTCCGGTTCCGGTAAGACGAGGTTTTTTATCAAGCCGAACCTTTTACAGATGCATAGTTCATATGTGGTGACTGATCCGAAGGGTGGTCTGATCAATGAAGTGGGAAATGCACTTTATAAGAACGGATACCGGATGAAGGTATTCAATACCATCAATTTTACAAAATCAATGCATTATAATCCATTTGCCTATCTCCATTCTGAGAAGGATATTCTGAAACTGGTAACAACACTGATTGCCAACACAAAAGGCGAGAGCAAAGGCGGAGACGATTTCTGGCTGAAAGCGGAGACACTGCTTTACACCGCATTGATTGGGTATATCCATTATGAGGCTCCGGAGGAGGAACAGAATTTTTCTACCCTGCTTGAAATGATCAATGCAATGGAAGTCCGGGAGGATGATGAAGAGTTTAAGAATCCGGTGGATCTGATGTTTGAGGAACTTGCAGAGCAGAACCCGGACCATTTCGCTGTTAGACAGTATGCCAAGTATAAGCTGGCAGCCGGAAAAACAGCCAAGTCCATTCTGGTTTCCTGTGGTGCAAGACTGGCACCCTTTGATATCAAGGAACTCAGGGATCTGACCGCTTATGATGAACTGGAGCTGGACACCCTGGGAGATGAGAAGACTGCCCTGTTTCTGATTATGTCGGATACGGATGGCACTTTCAATTTCCTGATTTCCATGATTTATACGCAGATGTTCAATCTCCTTTGTGAGAAAGCAGATGATGTGTATGGCGGAAGATTACCGGTGCATGTGAGATGCCTGATCGATGAGGCGGCCAATATCGGACAGATCCCGAATCTGGAAAAGCTGGTGGCAACCATCCGAAGCAGGGAAATATCAGCATGCCTGGTATTGCAGGCAAAGTCACAGCTGAAGGCAATTTATAAGGATAATGCAGATACCATCATCGGCAATATGGATTCCCAGATTTTCCTTGGTGGTACCGAGCAGACAACCTTAAAAGACCTGAATGCAATTCTTGGAAAAGAGACCATCGATATGTACAATACCGGACAGTCAAAGGGTTCCCAGGAAAGCTACAGCATGAATTACCAGAAGCTTGGTAAGGATTTGATGACAATGGATGAACTGGCGGTCATGGATGGCTCGAAATGTATCGTGCAGGTCCGTGGTGTAAGACCATTTCTGTCCGACAAGTATGATCTGACGCAGCATCCGAATTACAGGCTGACGGCAGATTATGACAAGAAGAACTATTTTGATGTGGTGAAATTCTTAAGCCATACACTGAAACTGAAAGCAGATGATGAATATGAAGTCATCGACTTAACAGAGTAATCAGCTCTTGCCATCCGGCGATAAAGGCCGGAAGATAGGGGCTTTTTATTATGCCTGGAAACGGGCGATATGCGCGCATAGCCGGATGCCACTGCAGGGGATCCGGCACGTAACTGTAAACTGCCTCCCTGGTCGGGGCAAAGGAATGAATATATCACGAAAAAAATATTTTGGAGGAATTGAAACATGGCATTTTTTCAGAGCGCAGTAGGAACATTACAGACACTTGTAATCGCACTTGGAGCAGGTCTTGGAATCTGGGGTGCAATCAATCTTATGGAAGGATACGGTAACGATAACCCGGGTGCAAAGTCCCAGGGAATGAAGCAGCTCATGGCCGGCGGCGGTGTGGCTCTTATCGGTACTACCCTTGTACCTTTACTTTCAGGTCTTTTCTAAGAGACAGCGTGGCAGGATCACGCAGAAAAAACTGAATAGCAGACAGCAGATCCGGTAGTCCGGAAAAGTGGAGGTCTGTGCAGACACACGGGTCAGGGCAGAGTGCTCTGGCCCTTTATCAATCATGAAAGAATATGGAGGATTTATATTATGGCATTTTTTCAGAGCGCAGTAGGAACATTGCAGACACTCGTAATCGCACTTGGAGCAGGTCTTGGAATCTGGGGTGCAATCAATCTTATGGAAGGATATGGTAACGATAATCCCGGTGCAAAGTCCCAGGGAATGAAGCAGCTTATGGCCGGCGGCGGTGTTGCCCTTATCGGTACCACGCTTGTGCCTTTGCTTTCCGGTTTGTTCTAAATCAGATTCTGGTTTTGGGGCAGGGGGAACCCCTGTCCCGGAGGAAAGGAGGAAATAATTGAACAGCATAATTCAGCAGATTACTGACTGGCTGAAAGGACTGCTTGTATCAGGTATCATGAATAATCTCACCAACACATTTTCCTCTGTGAATGACCAGGTGGGGCAGATTGCAACAGAGGTAGGACAGACTCCCAGCAGTTTTCTGCCGGCGGTATTCAATATGGTCAGGAACCTGTCAGAAACGGTAATCATGCCGATTGCGGGAATACTTTTGACATTCATAGCCTGCTATGAGCTGATACAGCTGATAATCAGTTATAACAATCTGGCAAGCTTTGAGACATGGTTTATCTTTAAGTGGATCTTTAAGACTTTTGTGGCAGTAGAACTGATCACACACACCTTTGATATCACGATGGCGGTATTTGATGTATCGCAGAGCGTGGTAAGCCGGGCCGGAGGCATTATTCAGGGAAGCACGGCAATTGATGCAAGCACCCTTGCGACAATGCAGACCACACTGGAAGCAATGGATTTAGGACCACTGCTTGGGATATTCTTACAGTCGTTTGTTGTGCAGTTCCTTATGTATATACTGGCAGCAATCATTTTTGTCATCATCAACGGACGAATGGTGGAGATCTATCTTATGGTCAGCCTTGCACCGATTCCGTTTGCAACCTTTGGAAATAGGGAGCAGAGCATGATGGGACAGAATTATGTAAGAAGCTTGTTTGCACTTGGATTTCAGGGATTTTTAATCATGGTATGTGTGGGAATCTACGCAGTCCTGATTCAGTCGGTAGCATTTAACGCAGATATCATTGGCTCGTTATGGAGGGTTATGGGCTTCACCGTTTTGTTAGCCTTTACCCTGTTTAAGACGGGAGCAGTAGCAAAGAGCATACTTCACGCTCATTAAGGAGGAAGATTATGGCAGCATCTTATATCAGTGTCCCGAGGGACCTGACAAAAGTAAAAAGCAAGGTGATGTTCAATCTGACAAAAAGACAGCTGATCTGTTTTGGCCTGGCGGCACTCATTGGAGTACCGTCCTTCTTTTTGCTCAAAACAGTAGTCAAAGTCAATACGGCAGTTATGGGGATGATGGTGATTATGATGCCATTCTTTTTCCTTGCCATGTATGAGAAGAACGGTCAGCCGTTGGAGGTCATTTTGAGTCACATGATACAGGCAATCTTTAAGAGGCCGAAGATACGTCCATATAAGACGGACAATTATTATGATGCGCTTTTGCGCCAGGCAAAAGCAGAAAAGGAGGTAGAAAACATTGTTCGATTTTCGCAAAAAGAAAGATCAGGAAAACAGAAAGTTCACAATGCCGGAAGGGCTGACCAGGGACGAGCAGAAAGCGGTAAAGGAAGCCATAAAAAAAGCACAGAAAAATGATGGCACACCAAGAACGGCACAGCAGAGCATACCGTTTGAAAGGATGTTTTCGGATGGTATTTGCAGGGTTGGACTTGATTATTATACAAAGACCATCCAGTTTCAGGATATCAACTATCAGCTGGCACAGCAGGAGGATAAGACGGAGATCTTTGAGGAATGGTGTTCTTTCCTTAACTTTTTCGACAGTTCCATCAACTTTCAGTTATCCTTCAATAACATGGCAACGGACGTCTCTGATTTTGAGAAGAGCATTGCTATCGCACATAAGAACGATGGCTTTGATGATGTCAGGGATGAGTATTCGGAAGTGCTTCTGCATCAGATGGAGGCAGGTAATAACGGTCTTACCAAGACAAAATACTTAACCTTTGGAATTCATGCTGAATCCATGAAAATAGCAAAGCCGAGACTCATTCATATTGAGACGGATATTCTCAATAATTTCAAAAGACTGGGAGTAAGGGCAAAGACCTTAAACGGAAGTGAAAGACTGGAACTGATGCACAGACAGTTTCATATGGGAGATGATGCAAAATTCCATTTTGACTGGAAGTATCTGGCGGGATCCGGCCTTTCCGTAAAGGATTTCATTGCACCGAGCAGCTTTGCTTTTCCAACCGGAAGATACTTTCAGATGGGAGACATGTATGGATGCATGAGTTTCTTATCCATCGATGCTTCGGATATCAGCGACAGGCTGCTTGCAGATTTCCTTTCCATGGAATCCAGCCAGATTGTGACCATGCATATCAAGTCGGTAGACCAGAACGAGGCAATCAAAACCATCAAGCATACCATCACGGAGCTTGACCGAAGCAAGATCGAGGAGCAGAAAAAGGCTGTCAGGGCAGGTTATGATATGGATATCATTCCATCTGACCTCGCAACCTATGGCAAGGATGCCAAGGCACTGTTAAAGGAGCTACAGTCCCAGAATGAGAGAATGTTTCTTCTGACATTTCTTGTAATGAATACAGGAAAGACCAAGCAGGAGCTTGAAAACAATGTATTCCAGGCAGTTTCCATTGCACAGAAGCATAACTGCAATCTGGTCAGACTGGATTACCAGCAGGAGCAGGGGCTTATGAGTACGCTGCCGCTGGCCAGCAATCTGATTGAGATCCAGAGGGGGATGACCACATCCAGTACGGCTATTTTTGTTCCATTCACTACCCAGGAGCTGTTCCAGAATGGAAAAGAGGCTTTGTATTATGGTCTGAATGCTCTTTCCAATAACATGATCATGGTAGACAGAAAGAAGCTTAAGAACCCCAATGCCTTGATTCTTGGTACACCGGGTTCCGGTAAGTCCTTCAGTGCAAAGAGGGAAATCGCAAATGCGTTCCTTGTTACGGATGATGACATCATCATTTCCGATCCGGAGTCAGAGTATTCTCCTCTGGTGGCAAGGTTTGGAGGACAGGTTATTAAGATCAGTCCGACTTCTGACCAGTATATCAATCCCATGGATATCAACATGAACTATTCGGATGATGATAACCCGATTGCCCTTAAGGCAGACTTTATTCTGTCTCTGTGTGAGCTGATCGTAGGCAATAAGGATGGACTCAGGCCGGTTGAGAAAACGGTTATCGACAGATGCATCCGTCAGATTTACCAGAAGTATTTTGAAAATCCGGGACCGGAGAATATGCCGATCCTTGGGGATCTGTATCAGGCACTCTTAAACCAGGACGAACCGGAAGCAAAGCATGTGGCAACAGCCCTTGAAATCTATGTATCCGGTTCCTTAAATGTCTTTAACCACAGAACCAATGTGGAGCTTACAAACCGCCTGGTATGTTATGACATCAAGGATCTGGGAAAGCAGCTTAAGAAGATTGGCATGCTTGTGGTTCAGGACCAGGTATGGGGGAGGGTAACGGAAAACCGGAGCCAGGGAAAATCCACCAGATATTACATGGATGAGATGCACCTTCTGCTCCGAGAAGACCAGACAGCAGCCTATACGGTGGAAATCTGGAAGCGTTTCAGAAAGTGGGGAGGAATTCCAACCGGCATCACCCAGAACGTCAAGGATTTGCTTGCATCCAAGGAAGTGGAGAACATTTTCGAGAACTCTGACTTTATCTATATGCTGAATCAGGCAGTAGGCGACAGACAGATTCTTGCCAGACAGCTTAATATCAGCCCTCACCAGCTTTCGTATGTGACACATTCGGGAGAAGGCGAAGGGCTTTTGTTCTATGGCAATGTTATCCTGCCATTTGTGGATCGCTTCCCTGCAAATACGGAACTTTACCGTATCATGACAACCAGATTGTCAGAGGTAACAGAAGCAAAGAAGGAGCAGTCAGCGTAAGCGACTGTTTCTTCGGAAAGGTTAGATATGCATGAATGAAGAAAAATATACCAGGGAGAAGGTGGAGAAGTCCGCCAAAACAAAGCGTGTGGAGCCGGAGAATAAGACGACACAGAAAAAGCATGCGGATAAGCTGAAAAATGAGACCTCAGCTGGTGAGAGCTATCGCAAGAAGCTCCGTTATGGGAAAAAGGATACCAGACTTACTCCGGAAGAGGAAAAGAAGCTTCGCAAGATAAAAAAGCAGGGGCGGAAGAGAATCTACAAGGAGACCGCTGCGGCAGAGACTATCCGGAAAGCAGGAATCCAGAATGAGGATGAAAATGTTGGAACGGAAGCCATGGATCAGGCAATCGGTATTGCCATGGCCGGAAGTGCAGAGGCGAGAAGTTATGCCCGGGATATCAGGAAAAGTAATTATGGTAAGAAACTTCATGCCAGAAATGAACATCTTGATGCGGTACAGGGAGCCAAGGGAGCCAAAGAAGCAGGTGAGGCAGGCGAAAGCACAATGTCCGCTACAGTAAAGGCAACAAGAAAAAAGCTGATGCAGAGAGAATTTGCGGAGGCGGCAGCAAAGAAACAGGCTGCAGAGGCAGCAAACGGCATCGGAAGTATCGGCAGGAGATTTACGGACAAGGCAGAAGACCTGATGGGAAGGCTTGCAGAGTGGATTAGGGAATTCTTACAGGACCATCCTATGCTGCTGGTGATTGCTGTGGTAGTTCTGATCGTGGTTCTGGTAATCTCCGGAGCATTATCATCCTGTTCCATGATGGCAGGCGGTGTGAACACTACCACAATTACTACTTCCTTTACGGCAGAGGATTCAGACATTCTGCAGGTGGAGGCTGATTATGTGGGGCTGGAAACGGATTTGCAGGAAACCATAGACAATATCGAAACGGACCACCCGGGGTATGATGAGTACAATTATTCCCTTGCGGAGATCTCCCACAATCCGTTTGAACTGGCGGCACTGCTTACGGTGCTTTATGAGAATTACACCCCTTCCCAGGTTCAGTCGATGTTGCAGACCATTTTTGATTACCAGTATACGCTGACCATGACGGAAGTGGTGGAGACCAGAACGAGAACGGAGACCAGGTGGCATTATGTGACTTATTATCGGGATGAAGAAAGAACCGGGTACCGGATGGTAAACGGGAGACTGGAGTCTTATACCTATACGGTTTCTGTTCCTTATCAGGTTTATGAATCCTATCAGGTCGAGGTGGAATATGACTATTACATTCTCAATACCACACTGACCAATCATGGTATTTCCGCGGCAGTAAATGCCTTGAACCTTACGGAAGACCAGATGCAGCGGTATATGATCCTTCTTGAAACAAGAGGAAATAAGCCTGACATCTTTGGCGATAACGTGTATGCCAATCCGGGAGTATCTGAGGAGTATGAGAATTATGCGGTACCGGGAGAATATCTGACAGACCAGCAGTTTGCCCGGATGCTTAATGAAGCAGAAAAGTATCTTGGTTATCCTTATGTATGGGGAGGATCTTCCCCAAGCACAAGCTTTGACTGCTCCGGATTTGTAAGCTACGTCATAAACAACTGCGGAAACGGATGGAATTATGGAAGACTTACGGCCAACGGATGGAAGAATGCGACAGCCAGGGTGGCAGCTTCCGATGTGCAGCCGGGTGACCTGGTTTTCTTTCAGGGAACCTACAACACATCCGGTGCATCGCATGTGGGAATCGTGGTAGATCCGGTAAATAAGATTATGGTTCATTGCGGAAACCCTATTCAGTATGCATCTTATGACACGGCGTACTGGAGGGCACACGCCTACTGCTATGGCAGGATTCAGTAACAATAATTACAGCGCTCCTTCTGGGGCGCTTTTTGAATGGAGGAAATGAAATGTACGCAAGGTTAGACAAGCTCCGCGAAGATCTGCAAAAAGCAATCGCAAAGAGAGATGAAGCGGAGAAAAAAGTGAAGCAGCTGCAGGCAAAGCTCAAGGAAGAGGAGAACCAGCAGATTGTGAGTGATGTTGCATCCTACAATTTAACTCCTGAACAGCTGGCACAGTTCTTACAGCTGGCAGGCAGCGGGAAATTGCAGGAATTGTTAAACGGTCAGGTAAAAATACCTGAGCCTGTAACCATGAATCATGCCGGGAATGAGCCGGCAGAGGATGAGGAAAATCTGTTTGATGAGAATGAGGAGGATGATCAGGATGAAGATAACTAAGATGATGAAGAAATGTGTATCAGGAGTGCTTGTTGGCATGACTGCATTAGTGGGATTTGCACCACTTCCTGTATTCGCGCAGGGGAAGGAAGTGGAGTGTGTCTGTGAGGAAAAATGCACGGAGGACTGCATCAATGAGGACTGTGAAGTCTGTATCTATGATTACCATTACTGTGAAGGAAAGGAAGCAGAAAAGGAGCCGGAAGAGGAAAGCTATGGTCCGCTTACCCCTGATGGAAACATGAACCTGGTAGATGACTATGGTTCTTTTGAAGCCGGCGGCAAGCAGTTTATTACGGTGACTACGAAATCCGGCAACTTCTTTTATATCATCATTGATCGTGATGATAAGGGAACCGAGACTGTTCATTTCTTAAATCTGGTGGATGAGTCGGATCTTCTGGCGTTAATGGAAGACGAGGAAGTGGAAGCATATATGGCATCCCAGGGTATGACTGAATCTGAGGAACAGCCATCAGAACCGGAAACAACCGTAGAGGAAGTAAAGGAAGAGCCGAAGGAAGAGGAAGCGGAACCGGAAGCCCAGAAGAAAAGCCCGAATGTAACAGGAATCATGGGAGTAATCCTTATTCTGGCATTAGGCGGTATTGGAGGATTTATGTACTTTAAGTCCGGAAAGTCAAAGAAAAAGCAGGATGCACCGGATCCGGATATGGATTATCTGGACGATGACGATGAGGACTATCTGGATGCACTGGATGAGGAGCCGGAAGAAGAAATCCATTCTGAGGAGGAAGACGATGGCGAGGAAGAGTAGATATCTTGGATACGCAAAGGGAGTCCTGAATATCGGGAATAAGAAAAGAAGGACTTCCACAAAGGAATCCGTGCTGACAAGGCTGAAAAAGTTAAGGGATAAGGATTTTTCCATGACCATCCCTGTTGCAGAAGGGAACCCGGATGAACATTAGTGGAATTCATCCAAAGCAGGGATTTTATGATTCTGTCATAGCACAGGAGCCGGAAAAAGAGAGGGTGTACAAACTGAATCAGGTGGCTATCCGTATGGTGGATATGCCACCTCTATTAAGTGATACTCCGATGGATGGACCGGAAGCAGCTGTTAAGGTCATGGCAGATATGCTGAAGGACTATGACAGAGAGGTTGTGGCAATCGTAAATCTACAGTCAGACGGGCGACCAATCAACATGAACGTGGTAAGCATGGGAGCACTGGACCAGTCAGTCGCGCATCCGAGAGAAATCTTTAAGAGCACGATCCTGTCAAATGCAGCTTCCATAATGCTGGTTCATAACCATCCGTCAGGAAGACTGGTGCCAAGTGCTGAGGACATTGTCCTTACGGACAGGGTAAAGAAGCTGAGTGACCTGATCGGGGTCAGGTTTCTGGATCATGTCATTGTCGGTCCGGGAAAGGATTACTATTCCTTTCACCAGAAGGAGCAGATGCCGCTATCCTCGTTAAAACTGACGAAGGATTTGAATGATATTGAATTGGAGGGATTTAGAGTGGCGGAAAATACAGTACAAAAAGAAGCAAGGATGACTGCAACGCTTACTGTTGCGGAATGCAGCGAATTTCATTCGATGGGGGAAGAGCATACCGGAGTTAAGACAGTTAAGGAAGCTATGGAGATATTTGGAAGCATTTCTCCGGAGCGCATGAATGGCATTCCGGCGATTGGAGTGCGTGTGGCAAATGAAGAGGCACCGGAGCTGTTTAGCGAGATTGATATTTTTAATGGCAAAAGGTTTGACATGGAGGCTTTATCCTATGTGCCTGAAATCGGAAACAACTGGGATGCACAGAAGCTGATTGCGGAGCTGATCCATGCATATCCGGAAGCAGAAATCGTGGGAGAGATCCCGGAGGGAATACAGAAGAAAATTCAGTTCATTGAGTCCAGGGAGAAGCAGGCCGACCAGTTAAAGGCTGTAACTGACCAGCTGGAAAAGGGCGTTGTGGAGGTATTTCAAAGCGACAAATACAAACAGTTCCTGGACACAATGGCGAAATTTCCCCGATATTCCGTAAACAATTCCATTCTGATCATGATGCAGAGACCGGATGCAAGCCTCTGTCAGAGTTTTACCGGATGGAAAGAGATGGGCAGGTATGTAAAAAAGGGAGAGAAGGGTATCAGTATCCTTGCCCCTGCACCCTACAAGATTGAGAGGGAACAGACCAGACTGGATGATAAGGGAAAGCCGGTGCTTGATGCAGACGGGGAGCCGGTAACGGAAAAGGTGGAGGTAACCATCCGTGCCTTTAAGGTGGTGAAGACGTTTGATGTATCACAGACAGACGGGAAGGAACTTCCCTCCATAGGACCTGATGAACTGGTTGGAAGTATTGAAGGATATCCGAAGCTTTTGCAGGCTTTACAGGAAATCAGTCCGGTACCTGTTACTTTTGAGCAGATCGATGGAGAAGCGAAGGGTTTTTACCATCAGGAAGATAAAAGAATTGCCATTCAGGATGGAATGAGTGAGGTTCAGACAATCAAGACCCTTCTTCACGAAATGGCGCACCAGAAGCTTCATGATAAGGATGCAGTGGCAGCTGCAGATCATGTATCAAGGAATGGAAAAGAGGTAGAGGCCGAGAGCGTGGCATACGTTGTGTGCCGGCATTACGGTATCAACACTTCTGACTATTCCTTTTCTTATGTGGCGGGCTGGTCCGAGGGAAAGGAGCCCCCGGAGTTAAAGAGTTCACTCGACAAAATCCGACAGACTGCAGCAGATTTCATTTACCAGATTGACCAGAAACTGGAAGTGTTACAGGCAGACAGGGAGCAGACACAGGAAAGTCCTAAAGTTGAGAATCCTTTTTTACAGGAATTGGCAGCTAAGATTACTGCGGCGGCAGAGGATAAAGGCTTTATTCCGGTGGTGCCGGATTCCCAGGAAAAAGTGCCAAACCCGGATCTTAAGGTTGCGGTGGATAAGGCACTGGAAAATCTGGACAAGAAGCGCACGCAGGCGAAAAAGAAAACTTCTGTAAAGTCCAAGATCAAGGAAAAAGCAGAAAAGTCAGAAACTACACCGAAGAAAACCAGGACAACAAAAGCGAAGGAGGAAAGGGCTTGAAGTTAGTGATTGCAGAGAAACCTTCTGTGGCACAGTCCATTGCGAAGGTAATCGGAGCAGAGAAAAGAGAGGATGGATATCTGGAGGGAAACGGGTATCTGGTCAGTTGGTGTGTTGGCCATCTTGTGGAGCTTGCATCCCCGGAGTCCTACGATGAAAGGTATGAGAAGTGGAGATATGAGGATCTTCCGATTCTGCCTAAGGACTGGAATTACCAGATTGCAGATGCTACCAGAAAGCAGTTTGGGATTCTGAAAAAGTTAATGGAGCGTGATGATGTCACAGGGCTGGTGGAAGCTACGGATGCCGGTCGTGAAGGAGAATTAATCTTCCGTCTGGTATATCATCAGGCAAAATGCAAAAAGCCATTCGAGCGCTTATGGATTTCTTCTATGGAAGACCAGGCAATCTCGGATGGCTTTTCTAATCTGAAGGCCGGGAAAGAATACGATGACCTCTATACTGCAGCGCTTTGCAGAGAGCGGGCAGATTGGATTGTAGGGATGAATGCTACCAGACTGTTTTCCACTCTGTACGGTCAGACCCTGAATGTGGGCCGGGTGATGACACCAACTCTTGCTATGATTGTGGAGAGGGAAGCAGAGATTGAGGGATTTAAGCCGGAACCGATTTACAGGTTGTCAATTAAGAGCGCCGGCATTGTTGCAACATCCGACCGGTTTGAAAACAAACAGGACGCAGAGGCGGTTCTTAACCGTCTCAAAGAAGAAAAGATGGCATTGGTTACGAAGCTGGAGACCACAGACAAACAGGAAAAGGCACCACAGCTTTACAGTCTGACTGCACTGCAGAGAGATGCCAACCGGTTCCTGGGATTTACGGCACAGCAGACTTTGGATTACACCCAGAGCCTTTATGAAAAAAAGCTAGTGACATATCCCAGAACAGACAGCCGTTTTTTGACGGAAGACATGGAAGGAATGATTCCCGGTCTGATGGATAAGCTGGTATGGAAATTCGGATATACCAGACATGTTCCTATCCATGCAAAACAGGTAATCGACAATAAGAAGGTCAACGACCATCATGCAATCATTCCCACTGCGAATGTGGCGGATGCCGAATTTGGGGAGCTTCCATCCGGGGAACAGAAAGTCTTAAGTCTTATTACAGCAAGATTCATTTCTGCCCTGGGAGATGCGGCAGTCCGGAGTGAGACGGAGCTGGGATTTACCTGTGCGGATACGGTGTTTAGGGCAAAGGCAAAAGTCTTAAAAGAGAAAGGCTGGAGAGATATTCAGGACTGGATCATGGGCGGTAATGCAGAGCGTGCAGATTCCGAAAATGACGAAGAGGAACAAAATGGGAATGCTGACATACTGGCATATATCACTGCTCTGACAAAAGGCAACTCTTATCCATTGCAGGATCCAAAACTGGAAGAGGGCAGGACGACACCAAAGAAGCATTTTACAGAAGACAGTCTTCTTTCGGCAATGGAGAGAGCCGGGGCGGAAGAGATGCCGGAGGAAGTGGAGCGTAAGGGAATAGGAACATCTGCAACGAGAGCCGCTACCATTGAGAAGCTTGTTCGTATCGGCTTTGTGGAGAGAAAAGGAAATAAGAAGACCAAGTATCTGATTCCGACACATAAAGGAGTAGCTCTGATCACGGTTATGCCGGAGCAGATTCAGTCACCTTCCATGACAGCGGAGTGGGAGCAGAAGCTGCTTGATGTGGAAAGGGGTTCCTATGCGGATTCTTCTTTTATGGATGAGATTGAGGAAATGATTACCGACCTTGTGAAGAATTACAAAATCATTGAAGATGCAGAAGTTCTCATGCATCCGGCTTTGGAAGAAATTGGGACATGTCCCTGCTGTGGCAGACATGTGGTAGAAAAGGAGAAAGGTTATTTTTGTGAGGACCGTGGTTGCAGCTTTGTCCTCTGGAAACAGAACCGTTTCTTTGAGGCTCTTGGAAAGAAAATGACAAAGCAGACAGCATCCAAACTTTTGCATGATGGAAAGGTGAAGCTGAAAGGATGCAAGTCACAGAAGACCGGAAAGACCTATGATACCACGGTTGTGATGTCGGTTGATGAGAACAAAAGAGCAGTGTTTCAGCTAAGTTTTGAGAAGGGAGAAGGCAAAAATGGAAAAAGCAAAAACAAGAAAGATTAAGAAATGGGATGAGATCCATGGAGAGTACGAAGTGGAAGTATCAGAGGATATGGGCGGCGGCAGTCCGGAGGAAGTCGCCGGAGCCGGACCGTCTATCAGCAGAAATCCGATGAAGGGCATTGAGGATATGGTGGAGCAGAATGACAACAACCTTGATGGCGTGATCAACAATGTGAAGGTAGAGCCGGCAGTCGGCACTCTAGAAATTATCCCGGATGATAAGAAATCGGTTTTGGAAAAACTGAAGGAACAGAGCAAACAGGTAACGCCTCCGGTACCTGTTCCGGAAAGAAAGCCGGTACCGGGATGCTGCTTTGAAAGGGAGATCACCGGATGGTAGAGAGATCCAAATACATTCATATCCGTGTCACACCGGAGGAAGTTGACCGGATTAAGGAGCGGATGGAGGAAGCCGGTATCAGGAGCATGACTGCATATCTGTTACGAATGGCACTCAATGGTTTTGTGATCGTGATGGATCTTTCTGATCTGAAGGAGATTCTCAGACTGTTGCAGATATCCGGGAATAATCTGAATCAGTACGCAAAGAGAGCGAATGAAACCGGAAGCATCTACCGGGAAGACATCGAGGAACTGAAAAACAACCAGAAAGAGATTTTGCAGGAAATGCGAAAGATGCTTGATAAGCTGACTGCAATTATGTAAGGCAGGTGAGAGAATGGCGGCGACAAAACTGATAGCAATGCATCAGAACAAGGGACGTTCCGTAATGCAGTGTCTGAAAGACAGAACCGATTATGCAAAGAATGGAGAGAAAACAGAAGACGGAAAATATATTTCTTCTTATAAGTGTCAACCGGATTTTGTCGATTGGGAATTTGCACAATCAAAAATAGATTATCTGAAAAAAACGTGGAGGCAGCCCAAGGGTGATGTCATTGCTTATCAGATCCGCCAGTCCTTTAAGCCCGGAGAGATTACACCGGAGGAAGCAAATGAAGTTGGATATGAAACCGGTATGAGATTCACCAAGGGGAAGCATGCGTTTATAGTGGCAACACATGTGGACCGGGCTCATATCCACAATCATATCATTTTCAATTCCACCAATCTGGATTGTGACCGGAAGTTCAGGGACTTTTGGTTTTCAGGAATTGCCCTGCAGAGACTCAGCGACATTATCTGCCTGGAGCATGGTTTATCCATTATTCCAAAGGTAAAACCGAGTGAGAGACAGAGACGTACCAAGTACCCGGAACGAGTAAGCATGAGGGATATTATCCGGGAGGATATTCTGAAATGCATGGAACAGAAGCCGGCTGATTTTGAAGAACTTCTCAAACTATTGCAGGCGGAAGGATATGAGATTAAGCGCGGGAAACACACTGCAATCTGTGGAAAAGAGCAAAAGCGGTTTATCCGGTTCCGCTCTTTGGGAGAGGATTTTTCTGAGGATCATCTGAAAAAGGTGATAGCCGGTGAAGCGGAGCTGCCTGAGAATAAGACGGAAAGCCGGGAACCAGCACAGCCCCCGAAAGAAAAACGAAGGTTTGATCTTGTGGTCGATATTCAGGAGAAGATGGCGCAGGGAAAGAACGGCGGATACGTTCGATGGGCGAAGAAATATAATGTGAAACAGTTCGCGGAATCCATTTTGTTTTTGCAGCAACATGATATTCACGATAAAGAAACTCTGGATGCATTGGTAGATGGAAGTGCTGCCAGATACCATGAACTGATGAAAATTATCAAGGATGCAGAAACCAAAATGGCAGAGAACAAAGTTTTGAAAACGCACATCATCAACTATTCCAAGACCAGGGATATCTATATAGCCTATCGAAAATCCGGATACAGCAAGAAATTCTTTGAGGCGCATCGAGAAGAAATCACACTTCACAAAGCGGCAAAGGAAGCATTTTCCAATCTGCCGGATGGAAAGATTCCGAAAGTAAAGGATTTGAATGAAGAGTTTGCCAGACTGCTTTCGGAGAAAAAGGTAGCCTACAGCGAATACAAAAAAATGAAAAAAGAGATGCGGGATTATCAGATAGCGAAACAAAATGTGGAATCCTTCTATGCGGCTCAGAAGACCTGGGACCAGGAAGAAGAATTGAAAAAGAAAAGGCAGCAGCAGAGATAAGCATGTGGGCAATCATCAAAATGTAAGTTGGTGGTTGCCCTCTTTTTTTGTAATCCCGGCTGAGCAGGAATGTATCAGCACTCACAAAGTGAGGGCGTAGCTTGACATCAAAGATGTCATTCTAAGGGGATTGGGGATGTGCCTCCAACAAGCAAACAGCGTTCGTGTGATCACGAAGGCACTGCTTGCCACTTTGTTTTGAAATGAATGAAACCATTGGAATTATCTATGTTTTTGAAGAAAAGGAGGGTTAAATGCAACAGGAAGAAATGAGAGAAACAGAGCTTGCATTTCGGATCGCAGATAGAATTATCAGCATTCAGGAATGTGACGATGGATATGATTATTCCATAATGGATGAGAACTACAGAGAGATTGACGGTGGGGTGTATGATAATCCGGAGATTAGTATTCGTGAGGCATTAAAGGATATTATAGAAGACTTAAAACAGAATCCGGATACGAACGGCGCTAAGGGAAATATTTCTATGGAGTCTGAATTAGTTCTTTTGGATTTTGATGAAGTCACTATGGAAGAGGAGGAAGCAAACCGAATCGGGTCTGCAGTTTATGATAGTTGGGTGGTCATGGAGTTTAAGGCTAAGACGGAACAATGTTTTCAACCGATTAACGCTCTTAGTGCAACAGAGATTGAAGAAATTGTCGAGGAATATGTAAATGCAAAGTTAATGGAAAATGATTTTGATGCATCTATTCGCGGAGTGGTTTTGTCCGGTAGTAGGTGTAGAGGATTGGAAGGAAAGAATTCTGATTTGGATGTGGTTGTTGAGCTACGTGGGAATGAAAGAGAAGATGATTTGTTCAACCTGTTTCATGAAGATAAATTTTCCATTGGTGGAATACGTGTTGATATTAATCCCATCACAGAATATAAAACCGGAACGCTGGAGGAATATCTGCCTGGGGTGGAGAGGTATCTGGAAGAGAAACGACAGAAGATATCAGTAAGAGAAAAGCTGAAGGAGAAGAAGTCTGAGATTCAAGTGAAGTACGAAAAAGTGGATAAGGGTAGCAAGAAGAAAAATGAAAAGGTGAGATAAGAATAGTTAAGTAAATGGGCGAAGTTGTGGCTATCGGTGGCTGTGACTTCGCCCGTTTTTGATATTGACCTTTATGCAATATTTATCTCGAATTCAAGCATAAGATGACCAAAATTATTTATAAAATAAGTATATTGAATTGGGTGTGTTTGCTTTAGCTTTTGATATCTATTACAGTGGGAAGGTTCTAAATGAACACCAAAACCGCAATACATACAACCATTTCTGCTATAGCCCATCTCATAGAGCTTTGGAATTGTTACATTATATTTGGAGATGTATTCGAGGATATCTTCATCTGTCCAAAAAGACAATGGGCGACTTTGATTATCATTTCGTTCGTGAAATACGTTGCATCCATATTCTAACCAATCTTTTTCGCGTTGGTAACTTTCGGAGGCAAGAATGCCTAAGATGGCGCATTCTAGTCCTAGTTCTTTTGCTTTTCGACGAAGAGGCTCTTTTTTTAGTTTGTCACAGCACTTATCTGAAATTGGTAATTCTTTGTATTTATCATATTTTTTAAAGTTACGGTTAATGTAATTTTGCGAATTTTGCTTTGTGCGTTCAGAAAGAGCATGCTGATATGTTCTTATGGCACTAGATACCCGTTTGGAAAACATCGGATATCCATATCGTTCAACTACTTTTTTAAATGTCCAAAGTTCTCCTTGGCAATCTATGGGAAGGACAGTAATAATGTTTGTGCCGTTTTTTTCCTTTTCCCATTTAATATGCTGAATGGTTTCGGGATATTCATTTGTTGTATTTGCAAACAAGTGCAAAATATTAGGGTACATGTTTTTGGCAATGTGGGAAAGGACGGTTGAATCTTTTCCGCCGGAATATGAAATGTATACTTTATCAAGTCCAAATTCCATGACAGCACATTTTATCAGATATTTTGTTTGAATAATCTTGGACTCAAGATTCATTTCGCGCAATGATGCTAATGTATGTCTGCGTTCAGAGAGATATGCAGTGTGTTCAGTACCACACGTTATACAGTATCTGTGATCTGAGGGATAAACATTATCAGCAGTAAGTTCTTCTAAGCATTTTTTACAAACCATCTTTGTTTTTCTCCTCTCAATAATGTATAAAACTAACAAAAAGTTTGTATTTATTATATAATACAAGAATATTGTTAGTCAAGTGATGAAATACATAATATTATTGTATTTATTGCTATTTTCGTGTATAATTTGTATTTGGTATGATTATGCACACTGGGTGGATTATGCCCTTTTGTATCATTTACTATGATGGAGTATGAAAGACATGCAAACAATAGGAAAACGATTAGCAGAAATAAGAAAAAGTAAAAAATACAAACAGACAGAGCTGGCTGAAATGTTAAATGTCTCGCAGCAAGTTATTAGTAATATCGAAAGAGGTGTAACAGCACCGGATATAGAGCAACTTAAAAAATTTGCTGACATTTATAATATATCGCTTGATCAGTTGGTGGGCAGAGAGTTTTTTGGCGATGATGCAGATGATGTGGAACGAAAAATTATAAGTTATATCAAACAAATGGACGACGAAGGAAAGGAGCTGAGCCTTGGTTTATTAAGTCAGGTAGCTCAGCATCGAGGTAGCAACGATGGCAACGAATAGTTATTTTAATGAGAACACGCTAGAAGAACTGATAGAAGAAATCAAATATGTATATCAGTCAGATAAGCGCCCTTGGGTAATTGGGTATAGCGGAGGAAAGGATTCTACGACCGTCGTTGAATTGGTTTATAAGATGCTTTTAACTCTTCCCAAAGATGAAAGAAACAAGAATGTATATATTGTATCTTCGGATACTCTTATTGAGAATCCATTAATAAAGATATATCTCAGTAAGATGAATAAACTTCTTGGAGAGGCAGCGGTAAATGATAAATTACCAATTATTTCAACAATGGTAACACCACCGGCAGACAATTCATTTTGGGCAAATGTAATAGGTAGAGGATTTCCTACTCCAAGAATGAACGGAACGTTTAGATGGTGTACAGACAGATTAAAGATAAATCCTAGCGCTGATTATATCAGAGATGTAATAAAAAAAGAAGGCGAAGAAGTTGTTGTGCTTTTGGGAGTTCGGAAAGCTGAGAGCGAAGCACGTAGAAGACGAATTGAAGGAAGAGAACTTGCAAATCGTCTTATGAATAGACACGAAACTATTCAGGATGCATATGTATATAACCCGATTGTTGAATTAACTACTGATGACGTTTGGGATGTACTGTTAAGACTTGATGGTGGAAAAACTCCTTGGGGATCAAATAACAATGAACTTGTGGCATTGTATGCGGATGCAGATAGTGGAGAGTGTCCTTTTGCTGGCGTTCATGCAGGTGGTCAGACACAGTCTTGTGGTAATTCAAGATTTGGATGTTGGGTTTGTACTGTTGTTAAAGATGATAAGTCTTTGAATGGATTCATCAGAAGCGGACATCGTGAATTAATCCCATTGGCTGAATTCCGAACATGGATTATGAGTATTCGTGACAAAGACGAATATAGAGAGAAAAAGCGTAGGAACGGAACCGTTTACGAAACAAAGACCGGGGAAATGGGATACGGTCCATTTACCTGGGAGGCAAGAAAACTTATTTTGACAAAACTGATAGAAACTCAGCAACAGATGGGATATGAGCTGATTACCTTGGAAGAACTTAAGGCAATAGATGAAATTTGGGATGATGAGTTAGATTTATCAAGACGTACATTAGTTGAATTATACGAAGAATTAACCGGGGAAAGATTACCTTGGTATCAGTATAAAGAACCACTTGTTGATAAAGAGACTGTTGATGAATTGGAAAGATTGGCAGTAGCGAATGATGTACCATTTGACTTAGTTAGAAATATTATTTTGTCTGTTTACCATAATAAGAATTTTTCTAACCAAAGAATTATGAAAGACGCAATGGAGCGCTTGCTTAATCAGCAATGGCTTCATCATGAAATCCTAAAGGAGATTGAAGATGAAAATAAATAAAATAGTGTTATACAATTTCAACTCCTATGAGGGATTGAATGAGTTTGATTTTACAAGTGATGATAGTAATAAAAATATTATTCTGATTGGTGGAAAGAATGGTGCAGGAAAGACATCGTTGTTTACTGCCATAAAAATCGCTTTGTATGGACCGTTGTCTTTTGGATATGTAGGGGTTAATCCGAAGTATATTGCAAAAATAAAAGATTGCATTAATTCAAAGGCTTTTCAACAAGACGTAGTAGAGTCACGCGTTCAGATATCAGTGTCTTTAATGGTTGAGCGAGAAGTTAAAGAGTATGAGATAACCAGAGAGTGGGATTATACGAAACAAAAGCTAGAAGAGAAATACTATGTTAAAACAGATGGTTGTTTGTTAGATGAACAAGAATTGTCATATTTTCAGAATTATTTGCAGGGGATGATTCCACCAGATTTGTTTGAATTCTTCTTGTTTGATGGAGAAGAAGTGGGAAGCATTTTCTCAACAAGTACCTACAATTCATATGTAAAGAATGCGATTTATACATTATGCGGATTAGATATCTTTGAAATTATTCGCAAGTATACTACGGGATATGCAGGTAAAGCAGAAAGTACAGATGAAGAAGAGATATATGCGCAGTATGAAGAACTGCGAAAAAATGCTGAAGAAATAGAGACAAGCTATACAGAACTCGAGGCCCAAATTGAGGCTGATAAAGATGAGCTAGAAAAGGTTGAGACTGAATTAATGGAGGTTGAAACTGCATTTAAAAATGCTGGCGGAATAACTGAAGTTGAGCGTCAAGCACTTTTAAAAGAGTTCTCGGAGATGGAGCATACAAAAACAGAAGCTCTTACAAAAATCAAAATGTTTGTTGAAGGTTTAATGCCATTTTTTATTCTTCGGGATTTTACAGGAAGAATTTCTGACCAGTTAGATTTTGAGGAAAAGGGTGAGATTTATTATTATGTTCAGCAAAAATTAAAGAAACAGGAAATAAAGAATACACTAAATGGGAATCAGGAAGTTAGTGATGCTACTGTTGACGCATTGATGGAGTTTTTACTGAAGAAATTCAAACCGAAAGGATTCAAAGAAGGTGCACAGCCTGTTCATGATCTTTCAAAGGAGGATTCTGGAAGAGTTAATGCAATGATTTCAGCAATTGATGATTTCGATGTTGAGGCCATGGTTAAACTGGTTGGAAAAAGAAAAGCAGCAGCCGATAGAACTATGGAAATCAATCGTATTCTAAAAAATGCAATGAAAGATGAAGATGCAAGAAGATTTGCTGAAAAAGAGAATGTGTTGCTGAAAAGGAAAGATGAAATTTTATCGAGAATTCACAAATTTGAGATGCGTTTAAATACAGTGAAAGAAGAGCTGACAATTGCGATTCAGCAAAGAAATCATGCGTTCCAGAGCATCAAGGATAAGGCTCGGAATAAACATGTATTTGAATTAAGTACCGGCTTATCGCAGATGATGGGAATGATGCTTGAGAACAAATCTGAATCGATTAAGCGAGATCTTGAAAAGCTTATTGTTCAGAATTTGCAGCGCATATACAGAAAGAATAATTTAATTACTCATATTGAGATAGAAGATGATTTCCAATTCAATCTTTATCAAAATGTGAAGTACAGTACAACAGAGCTGCTTTATTTATTAAAGAATCTTGGAAAAGAGGTGTTTGCTCAGGAGATTGGAAAGCAGGGTATGAAACTTCTGTGTGATGAATATAAAGTTGATACAGTGCCGCAGTTGCAGCAGGCAATAGAGGCTGAAAAGAAGAAAAAAAGTCTTGATTTATTTAAGCGTATTGACATCAGTCGCTTGTCAAAGGGAGAACGACAGATATTTATTTTGTCTTTGTATTGGGCAATTATTGAATTATCCGGTCAGGATATACCATTTATTATTGATACTCCTTATGCACGTATTGATGCTAATCATAGAAGAGAGATATCAGAGAAGTTTTTCCCTAATATCAGTAAGCAGGTAGTTATTCTTTCAACAGATGAAGAAATCAATGAAGAGTATTACGAGATTATCAAGCCTTATATCGCAAAGGAATACCTTCTAATAAATGATGAAAGTCAAAACAGAACTACTGTTGAAAACCATTATTTTTTCGAGGTGTAAGCAATGATTTTTAGATTAAAAACTTCAAAGAGAACTCAGGAAATATTCCAAGAGTTGGAAAATAGAACAAATTATAAGCCGTACACTTTAGTGAAACATGCTATAGCATGGTCGCTTAAGGAGAATACCTCTGTGGCTGATTATGAATCGGATTCTGATGGACTGGATCTCAATAGACAGACAATTACAGGAGATAATGAAACATACTTTAAGGTGTTAATTGAGGAAGTTGAAGGCAGATATTTACCGGAAGAAGAATTCTTTCCTAAATATGTAAAAGCGCATATTGATAGAGGAAGTGAGTTGTTACTTGATATGTATAATCATGCAGGGAATATGGATAAATATATACTTCAAGTATTAGGAGTGGGTGATACCGTATGATTTATTTTGATAATAGCGCAACATCTCCTGTGGATGAAGAAGTGTTGGATGCAATGCTACCTTATCTTAGGGAAGAATATGGAAATCCTTCAAGTAAATACTATTGTAAGGCAGTTAATGCCCACAATGCGGTAGAAGAAGCACGTGCCAAGGTCGCAAAACTAGTAGGAGCTAATCCGCAAGAAATTGTTTTTACAGCTGGGGCAACGGAGAGCACGAACTTTATCATCAAAGGGTATATGGACTATCGTCGTTACTACGGAGATGGAAAGAATCATATCATTACATCGGTTGCTGAACATAAGGCTACTTTGAACACATGCAAGTATCTCAATGGTGATTTGTATTCAAATAATGACCCGACAGTAACTTTGTTTGGTGGCAAAAAAACAGTGAATAGAGGATATGAGGCTTCCTTTGTTGGTATAACTGAAACCGGTGAAATCTTGGTTACAACAATAGATGAAGCAATTAAGAATAACACAGCTATGGTATCTGTCATTTATGTGAATAATGAAGTTGGAACCATTAGTAATATTTCTGAAATTGCTAAGTTGTGTGCAAAGAAAGGGATTGCAATTCATTCTGATTTGACACAGGCCATTGGGAAAATGGCAATAGACGTTCACGGTTTGGGTATAGATTTTGCATCATGTTCGGCACATAAAATCTATGGCCCTAAGGGAGTTGGTGCCGCTTTTGTAAAGAGTGATGCATATGGCATTCCACCTATTACAGCCTTCATGCATGGCGGAGAACAGGAGAATGGTTTTAGGGCGGGAACTTTGGCTGTTCATAATATTGTTGGATTTGGTAAGGCTGCAGAAATCGCATTAAGAGATTTGGCTGCAAATGAAACAAGAATTTTAAGCCTTGATCAGATGTTCATTGCTGGTGTAGCGGCAATACCGGCTATCTCTTTGACAAATAAATCAGATAATAGACTGCCTGGAATTATAAGCATAGTGGTTGATAAGAAGGATTTTAATAACGAGAGATTTATTAAGCATATTAGTGATAAAGTTGCTTTGTCAACTGGTTCTGCATGTAGCGCAGGGGAGCCTTCATATGTAATAACAGCATTAGGATTGGAAGATAAGGTTTCAAAGGTGTTACGAATATCATTAAACAAATATACAACAGAGGAAGAAGTCAATCAGCTGATAAAGATATTGAGAGAAGAATTGTAGAAGGTGAACGTATGAGAATTGTAGATGCATTGGTTGAAGTTCTTAAAGATAATGAGAGTTTAACATATAAAGAAGCATACTTAAAAATTAAAGAGAGAAACTTATACCAGTTTGGTGCAAAGGATCCAGAGGCGGCAGTCAATGCGAAACTACGGTGCCATTGTGAAGGATTAGATTTCCCGGGCGCATCACCAGTTAAATACTTTACCATCGTAGGGCAAAAAGGGACGAGAAACCTTTATGCCTTGGTTAAGGAGAATCAAGAAGGGCAGATTGAAAAAGAAGAGGCAAAAAAGAAAAACAAACCTGTATCAGAGGATGATTTATTACCAGAAGAAAAAATAGATCTTACCTATCTCTTTTATAAAAACAATATTAAGAGACAGATTTTAGACCATATATTAGATTGCCATCCGAGTTTCTTTGAACAGTTGGTAGTTAATCTTTTACTTGAAATGGGATATGGATCCGATGAATTATCTGGTCGAGTATTGGGTAAATCGCACGATGGCGGAATCGATGGTGTTATTTATGAGGATAAGCTCGGATTAAGCAAGATTTACATACAGGCGAAAAGAAATGATAGTGGAAACACTATTGGCAGACCGCTGTTGCAGGCTTTTGTTGGAGCTATGCAGGATGTTCAAAAAGGTGTATTTATAACAACATCTTCTTTTACAAAAGAAGCAAGAAATTATGCTGAGAAACAGCAGCAAAAGAGTTTGAAGCTTATAGATGGAGATTTGCTCGCAGAACTGATGGTTAAATATGGAATTGGCTTAGAAAAAGTACAGACATACACGGTATATAAGATCAACGAGGATTTCTTTGAGTAATACGTATCGGGGGTAAGCATCATGGCAATGATGATAGATAGAAAACCTGAATATAAAGGCGAAGGTAAAGTATGGGAGAGTCTTTCTGATAATTTACCAGGAGAGGCTATTGTATACAATAGTCGTGAGATTAACGGAAGAGAGTTTGATTTCTGCATTCTAATGAAGAATGTTGGAATGATTATTATTGAGGTAAAAGGCTGGTTGGCAGACAGTATTTTTGATGTGGCTGGAGTAGATGAAATAATAATTCAGGGATATGACAAACCTGAGAAATCTCCAAAGAAACAAGCAAGGGCTTACAGGTTTGGATTACTAAATTTAATAAGCGACAAATACAATGTTAGTCCATTGATATTTGATTTGGTTTGTTACCCTTTTATTTCAAAGAAAGAATATTACGATAAAAGGTTAGATATTGTATCTGAAGAGGCACTTACTCTTTTTAAGGAAGATTTGTCAGACCCGATTCGTTTAGGCGATAAGTTGCTTAACGCATATAATCAGTGTAAATCCATCCCTCATGCTGAAATGGATGATGATTTGATGGGGAAAATCAGACAGCACTTTGAACCTCATTTTCAGATGAAAAAGCCTTTAGAACTCAGTAATCAAGTTCCATATTCGGTGGTAGTTGCCAATGCCAAGAAACTTGCAAAGAAGCAGATTCATGATATCGTAGATAGCTATTTGAAAGGTACAAAAACGATTATTTTTGTTGCTTCTGAAGAAATGGCAGATTCTATTCTTTATGTTTTAGAGGGAGAACTGAACGAAAAAGGTGTATTAGCGGAAAAGAACAATCTTAAATTACAAAAAGATGCGGAAAACAAATTTGCTGTAAAGAATAACGAGTTTAGAATATTTAATTTAGAATTGTATGTAGTAGAAGACTTGACAGATATGCTGGAAGAAACTGCAACAATTTATGAAGGTGACTGTTCGTTTGAAGAAAAACAACTGTTAGAAAAACTAGCAGAGAAAAGTACATTTAATATTCAGCAGTATTTTATCGAGCACGCATCACCGGAAAAAAACATTTTGGTCAGAGCAGGAGCAGGAACTGGGAAAACATATTCAATGGTTTCAAGAATTGCTTTCCTCTGCAATAAATATGAAAATCCAACAGTCAATTTGATTGAGGATGTTGCTATGGTTACCTTTACAAACGATGCAGCAGACAATATGAAGAATAGATTGAAGCAGATGTTTATAAACTATTTCGTATTAACATCTAATCCTAAGTTTTTGAAATACATTGAAGATACTGATTTCATGCGTATTTCAACGATTCATAAATTTGCCCGTGAAATTATTAAGGAAGCATCCATGCAAATGGGATTAGGTGATAATTTTGCAATTACCTCTGGCGACTATATAAAAGAGCAGATATATGAAAAGTATTTAAATGATTTTATTGCAAAGAAAGAGGCTGAAAATCCAAACTTTATCAATGAAATAAAGCTGCCTTTATATCAATTTAGAAGAATGTTGGTAGAGTTTTCAAACCAGCTTTATAACAAGAGTATTGATATAAAAAAAATCAAAGATGAGGAGCTAGGACAGGCTCCGGGATTGCTTCCATTTTTTAATGAAATAATAATGGAGGTTATTATTGCTGCAGAAATAGAGTATGAGACTAGAATACAAGAAAGCAATAAGATTGATTTAAGGGAAACGATGATCATTCTGAATGATGTTGTTAACCAGAAAGATAAAGAAAAAACACATTTAGATTATAGATATATTTTTATTGACGAATTTCAGGATACCGACGACGCACAGATAGATTCATTTTTGAAGATACAACAGCTTATAGGCGAGAAGTGTAATTTATTTGTTGTAGGCGATTTGAAACAGAGTATTTACCGCTTCCGTGGTGCGACAATTAGTGCTTTTAAGAGATTAAATGCGACTCCGGATAAGTGGGAAGAACATACGATAAATACAAATTATAGAACAGATTCCAGATTGCTTGAAATAATGGATGAGATTTTCCAAGGAATGGGAGCCAGTTCTTGGTTGCCGTATACTTTTGATGCAGATCATTTGGTAAGTAATCTAAGTGGAGGAGCTAAAGAAGAAGAGCTGTTTGAATGCGTTTCATTCCATGGAAAAAATGATGAACAATTTAAAGTTTTACTTGGATTACTAAAGAGAGAAAAAGAAAAAATTATTGAATTAGAAAAGACAAGAACGTTAAGCAAAGAAGAAAAGACAATCGCTATACTCGTAAGAGAAAATTGGCAGATTGAAACCATCATAAAAGGATGTAAAGAACTAGATGAAGAGATAGAAATTGAAACAAAAGTGGGCGGAGATTTATATCAGTTAGATTCCACGATTGATTTTTGCAAGTTACTTATGGCGTTGACAAATCCTGATGATCCAGTATACCTTGTTAACTTTATAGAATCAAATTATGTAGATATGCCACTCTTGTATCAAGGGCTTCAAAATGAGGAAAAGAATGTTCAAACAGAGAAGCTGGTTGAAGCTTTAGATAAGTATTTCATGGCGCGAATGAATAAGTCTTGGAACGGATTAGTAGCGTATGTCCAGGCAAATCCGGTTTTGGTTGTTCTTAAGACAATATTTGAAACATTGCAGCCTTGGAACCAATATAGCGATGATATTGATAAGCAAAGATTTTATAAGTCCAATTATGAGCTTTTGATTGAGAAGATTATAAAGTCATATAGCGTTGATTACTTGACGTTAACAGTTATTGCAAACTCTATTCAGATTAATATTTTAACAAAGCAACAAGAACTTGCCAGAACTGTCGCAGAGGATGAAACGGGAATTAAGTTCCTGTGTACAACTGTACATAAGGCCAAGGGATTGGAATATGGAACAGTAATATTACCGTTTACAGCTCAGGCTATTGATAATCTGAAAAAGGCTAATACGGATGTAAATTACAGTAATTCGAAGTTGGCGTATTCGATTAAGGTTGATGAAAACAAAAAGGATTGTAATTCGAATTATGATTCGCAGGAAGAGATTGGACAACGAATCTGTGAGGAAGCACGAATTCTTTATGTTGCATTGACGAGAGCAATAAGAAATTGTATCTGGATGAAGGATGCAGATAAAAAATCCAACATGAGCTGGAGTAGGTTTTTGGAGGTATAAGGGATGCCGTTTTCTATTTATACATACAGCAATCCATATGAAATAAATAAAGAATTATACTGGGATTCCATAAAGAATTGCCCTCATTTTTGCGTGTCACAGACAATGGCAAACGGAATGATGGGAACCTATGAAGAGATGGCGGCTGGTAAGGTGTCTACTGTTGAGAATTTGGTAAAAGGACTCTTCGCTTATTGGGAGAGCGTTGAATGTAAAATCAAGCAATATACGGTGATAGACGAAGCTATCAACAGATTGAATATTGCTGAAAACGAAGAAAAAATTAAGCAGTCATTGAGATTCAACAGAAAACAGCTCAGCAATAGTTTGCGTATTTTGTTTGAGTTGGATATGAGCATTGAAGAAATGCGGACTGAATTGATGACCGAAGAACAACGTCATTTGGTTGAACTTTACAGCATAATAAGAAAATCTGATTTGCTTCAATACTTTACGCTGAAAAGGCATTTCTCTGAGAGCGATATCGAAAATGCAATTCGTGAAGGAATGAAACTTGAGCGTGAAGAAGCTGACATAAGTGCTGTTGATATGGATACGATTGTAATTCATGGAGTACATCAGTTTTCACCAATGATTCTTCAAACGCTTGAATTGGTGGCGAAATATAAAAGAGTGATTCTTTTATTTAATTATCAGCAGCAGTATAAGAATGTATATCAAACATGGATAGATGTATACTCATCATTTGATTTACCTATTAAAAGTCAGTTTACTAATGAATTTAGGCCTAATCCATTGCTGGCAAATAGTTATGAGGGGAATCTATTAGCAGACAGAATGGCAAATTTAATAGAGGGACATCCAGAAGAAAATGAAGAAGAATGTCCTTTTGAGGTGATGGAGTTTGATAACAATACAGAATTTGCCAGCTATGTTGCAGGTGTGTTTGAGGATGCATTGAAACGCCAGGAAAGAGATAAAGATGCAAGAAGATCAACTCTGTATTATATGCAGGAACAATTCTATGCGGCTAATAATAGTGTAAATAACATTCTCAAGATTTATTATCCTGAACAATTTGGTGAACGTCATTTCTTGACATACCCGATTGGTCATTTTTTCCTTTCCATCACCAATATGTGGAATGCAGAGGAAGGTGGCATTCAAATTGAAAATATGAATGATATTGTTGAATGCTTGAATTCTGGATTTATAAAGGAGGAAATGCCAGGAAAGCTTTATTCCATTTTCAATAGAACAAAAGAGTTCTTTATACGTGCGGAGACAATAGAACAGATAACAGATTTATTAGGAAAACTTAAAAAGAGAATTGGAAAAGCAGCGAAGGATACTACTGAAAGACGCATAGGAAGCAGATTGGTATACTTTGACGTTACACCGGAGGAGATAGATACACTTGTTGCAGCTTTGGAACAGTTGGATCAGATTACAAAGCTTTTTTATGCTGATTTCGAGGATACAGAGAATAACTTTAAAAAGTTTTATAGGAGAATAAAAGAGTTTCTTGAAACAAGAATACTTGAGGCGGAAGATCTGGAGGACGAGTTTAGAGATGTGGTAAAGCGTGTCCTCATTCGCTTGGAAGAAATAGATAAAATTGATGCTACCGGTTCATTTGATGTTCTGAAAGAGACGATGGCATATTATCTGAAACAAGAGGCTAAGAAGGGAATTAGTGCCAATTGGATTGTCAGAGATTTTGAGCAAATTGATGGCGATATATTAAAGAGCAAAAAACAAAATAAAGATATTGTATATCATTTTGCGTGTCTTTCAGATAATGATATGAACGTGACTCGTAGAGATAGATTTCCATGGCCTTTGGATGTAACTTTCTTTGAAGTTGCGCAGGATCCTATTGACTGGAAGTATCAGGTTTACGTTAAATCTAGAAGAGAATACAAGAATTTCAAACGATATGCATTGATATATGGTCTCCAGTTTAATAGGGTTAAGTTCAAATTAAGTTATGTGAAAAATGTAGATGACAAAGAGAATGAGATGTTTTATTTGCTGAAGATTCTTGAGGCAAAGAAAGCGTATCCAAAAATAGAACCCGCTGGAGCATTACCAGAAGCAGTAAGTCATTTTCATTTCGATATTGATACAGCTAATAACTATGGACAATATGATTTATATCGTTATCGGATTTGCAAATATAGATTCCTTTTGGAATCTACAATAGAAAAGAGAGCAGTGTTCAGGGATCATTTTCTACTTTTGAAATATCTGGAAATATTATTGGAGAATGCAGCAAGAGTAACTCTTCAAGGCCAGATTGCCACTGAAGATATGTTGCTTGACACTTTGAATGATGAATATAGAAAGCTAGAACGAAAGTTTGAGTTCGTAAAAGATATGCATACTGAGCGTATGGATATTATTACTAATGCGAAAAATTATTTACAGAAAAGTGTATTACGGAACAATACAACATTTCCTATGATAAGTCCGACAGATGATACATATATGAAAAAAAGAGAAGAGTTTATATATCTTCAATTAGGCAATGGTGATGGAAGCTTCTCAGGATATTTCAAGGAAGCTCATCAAGGGGAAATAGAGACGAGGTTAAGTAGTAATCGTGTTAACGCAGCTGGTTACGCAAAATCTTGTGATGAGTGGTGCCAGTATTGTGCTGTAAGAGAGATTTGTTTAGAACCATATAAGTACGAAAGAAACTAACGATGAAAGGGTGAGACTATGTTACGGGAGAAGATGTATGTGCGCTGTCCGATTGATCATGACATGATTAATCCGCGTGATTTTTTGATGGGGCAAATTACCAAAATAGATAGCTTCGCAGACACTGTCGAGGTTGTGTTTAATGACCCATTTAATTATCGAGTGTACTACGACAACTTCCCGAAAACCGCTCCGCTTCCAACCTCAATGGTGCAAAGATGTCAGTTTTTTGTTGGTTCAATTGTTCTCTATGAGAAAGAGAAGTATAAGGTTGTTTCCTGCGTAAAAAAGGAAGATGAATTATATGATTATTATATTGAGAATCTGTATGACAAGTCATTAATTTGTGCTCCGGAAAATAGAATTACAGCTCCATTTACAGTTGGCAAGGTTGATCCGGCTTCTCAGCTACAACATTATGAATTTCAAAATCCTTGCTGGTTGTTTGGCAGAAGTATTGTTACAAAGACAATGAATGTTCTTGATAATTCAATTATGGGATTTAAGGAGTTGGCAGGATGTAAGATTTTTCTTATGCCGCATCAGCTTAAATCGATTATGAGATGTCTTCAGGAAGAAGTTTGTAGATATATGTTAGCTGATGAGGTTGGTATGGGTAAAACCATTGAGGCTGCATCAATTTTGAAAGTCTTCTTCTCAAGGCATAGTAATGTTAACGCATTGATTGTTGTTCCAGAATCATTGTTAGAACAATGGAAAACAGAATTGTTCTTGAAATTTGACCTGTATGAAGGCAAAAACGAGAACAATAATTTTATTACGTTTGCAGAGTTGGAGACAGCTTCAGATCAAGAATGTAAAAAGCATTGGGATTTTACAATAATTGACGAAGCACACAGATTGTTAAGATATAAGGCATACTACGATTCTTTTCATAGATTGAGTCGTAATACCGATAATCTGCTTTTGTTAAGTGCTACACCAGTTCAGCAGAAGCGATCTGATTATTTGGATTTACTTCGCTTGATTTTGCCGGAAAAATACGATTCATGTACAAAAGAGCAATTCGATGAGTTGGTTGAAAAACAGGGCAATATTACTAAAGCAGCAGCAATGGTACTATCAAATATTGAGGATTTAGATGAGGTCATTAGGGACTCATTAGAAGCAGAAGAAGATCCACACGATAATGAAGACAGTGAGGATTTCTACGAAGATATTTTGCGCGGATTTAGAAAGCTTTATAAAATTGTCGGAGATGAAATGCTCGAAGAGATGTATGAGAAAGCAGATTTTGATGACGAAGACTTGGGACTCCATCATTTTAAGATTGCCATTTCATATTTGTGTGAAAACTATCAGATTGAAAAGAACATAATCAGAAATAGAAGAGATACGCTTGAAGATTTACCGGAGCGACAGCTGACTTCGCTTCCATATGTGTTGGATCCAGATAAGAATTTTTATGAATATGGTGCATATCAGGATTTAGTGACATGGATTACTGAAAAGGAATTAACTGAGGAGGAGTTTGAAAAGATATTCAAACCTCTTTTTGGAGCGTTCTTTAGTTCACCATGGGCATTTGAGCAGCAGGTTAAACTTTTGGAAACAGATGGGGTTATTATACCGGATAGCTTAAAAGATAATCTGCGTAGATGGAAAATGTATGAGCAAGATATTGCCGACAATATAGTTGATGTGCTGGATGAACCCGAAGAACATACTTCCAGAATAGTGCAGACTATGTATTATCTCGATGAATATGCAACTGATTCGAAGGTTGTGTTATTTACAAATTATAAAGAAACCTTTGAATTGTACGCAGAAATGCTTGCCGATTTCTATACGAAGGATGGTTTCAGCTGTTTTAGAAGAGGTATGTCTGCAGATGAATTAGAGGTTAATGTTTGTAAATTCCAAAATGATAGGAATTGTACCATCATACTTTGTGATGAGTCAGGTGGAGAAGGTAGAAACTTCCAGTGTGCAGATTATGTGGTTCATATTGATTTGCCATGGGATGCAAATGCGATAGAGCAGAGAATTGGCCGACTGGACCGTATGGGAAGAGAGAGTGGAAGACCTATCGTGTCAGTGGTTCCGTATGCAGAAGAAACATTAGAAGAGGAATTGTTTAGATTCTGGGATAATGGCTTGAAGATATTTAATCATTCATTGAGTGGATTGGAAATCGTCATGAATGATATCAATAATGCGATAGTATCTGCCATCATTAAAGATTTCAGATTTGGATTAACAAATGAAATACAGAATGTAATTGATAGATCGGCAAGACTTAAAGAAGAAGTACGAGAAGAACAGCATTTTGATACAGCTGCTTATATTTACAGACCAATGAATCAGGAATTAATCAGTCTGGTTAAGTATTACAACCGCAATGAAAATAAAATGTTTGCAGATGCAATGCTTCAGTGGGCAATTCTTTCTGGATTCAGGGATGTCGTGGAAAGAGATGAAGTTATAAGTTTTAACGATAATTCGTTTTCAACAAAATCAGCCGAAAACTCATTGCTAATTCCGCCGAATTGGGATTCGTATTTTGCACAGAGGCAAAATCAATTTATTAGTAAGATACATGAGTTGCGACAAGATAAGCAAGATAAGAATACATCCCATTATAGTCGATCAATTGATGGCACATTTAGCAGAAAGAAAGCAATTGAAAATGATTATATTCATTTCTTTGCGCCAGGAGATGACATATTTGATTGTATTGTTGACAATGCCATGAGATCTTGTAGAGGTCAGGCAGCTGCTTTTGCAATGAAGGCAAGTATTAATTGGACTGGCTTTGTTTATACATGGTCACTGTATCCAAATGAAAGATTATTGATTGAAAAGGGAGTTCCGCTTTCGTATTTGAGTGCATTCAGAAACTATTTGGCTGTTGAACAAGTACAGGTACCTGTAAGAATTCGTGCAGAGGGTGATATTGCGGATGAAAAGGTTATAAGAGAGTTCAACCTTATGTTGCAACGCGATTTTGAAAGCAGTAAGGATGATATAGATCACCTTGGAAGACGTAGTAGAAATGAGGGTTTTTTACGTATATTCTCTCAATATAGAGCAACTAATATTGATTATTTTAGAAGCGCTTATCCGCAGGAAAGATGGGATGATTTGGTTAAAAAATCAAGAAAGGTTAGCAAAGATAAGGCTTTGAAGGCACTGAGGGAGCGATCACATACTGCAGAAGCTAAGGCGGAGATGGATAGAATTCTTACATCAATGATTGCCACTTCGGAGTACTATAATCAAGAACTTGAAGATTATGACAAAATGAAAGAAATATACGAAGTTGTATTAGAGAGTCTTACAAAACCGACAGTAAGACTTGAATCGGCTTGTTTCGTTTGGATGGTGAAGAAATAATGGATACGAAGGTTATAGAAACCTATGTTGAAAACTACATAAATGGCAGCGCTGGTGGTAGTATGCCTGAGATTCTAGGAGAGTATTCTGCCATTAATTACTTCCGATATAACACGGCAAAAAGATTACTTATCTGTTTTGATAAGTACAAGTCTGGAATAGCAAGTAAGGATGTCTTTTTGTGTTCTCTAAGAAATTATTTACTGGTTTTTCAGAATGAAATATCAGTTCCAGAAGGAGTGATTTCGCCGGACAATGAATATGGCATTATAAAAAATGCTGACGGACTGTACTATGCAAGTCTCGAAATGCCAAATTATATTGACTCTTTTTTCGTGGATCAGGCTTTCCAAAGAAAGAAGGTAGGGACTGATGCGGAAAAACAGAAAGAGGTATTTTATGGAAATAATGCGTACATTTATAATTTGACGCACTATAAGGAATTCAAGTCTTTAGAACAGAAACTAGCTGTGTTTGGTGCTCTTAATACACCAGAGGGATACACTACTTTGGTTTCACTTCCAACTGGTGGTGGAAAAAGTTTAATAACACAAACAATGGTATATCAGCAGGAGGGATTAACAATTGTTATTGTCCCTACTGTATCATTGGCAATAGATCAGGTGCGAAATGCTAAAAACAATATTAAACATAATACCGATAATGAAATTTTCTGTTATTACAGTGGTATTGAATTAGAGCGTAAGAATGCACTTAGAAATGCAATAAAAGCTGAGACAGCAAGGCTTCTATTTATATCTCCGGAGGCACTTATCAGAAACACTGAATTTGTGAATATGATTGCCGAAGCTAATGCTAAAAAGTATCTCAAAAACCTAATTATTGATGAAGCACATATTGTAATTGAATGGGGAGATTTTTTCAGAGTTGATTATCAATGTCTTGAACCATGGAGAAATGAACTACTGGTAGTTAATTCCCAGCTTCGTACAGTTTTATTATCTGCAACCTATACAAAAATGGCGGTGGCAAAACTGAAGCAAATGTTTGCAACGACCGGAAAGTGGATTGAAGTCAGATGTGATGCATTGAGACGTGAGCCGCGGTATATGCTTGTAAAAGCAAAGAGTTATTCGGACAAAAAGCGAAAAATGATTGAGTTGGTAAAGAAATTACCGCATCCGATGGTTGTATATATTAATTCGCCAAAAGAAGCTGAAGAAATCAAGAAGACACTTGTTTCTGCCGGTCTTGATAGTCTAGAGACATTCACTGGAAATACAAAGTCTGCTGAGAGAGAAAGAATTATCAAGGACTGGACAGAAAATAAAATAGATTTGATTATTGCGACATCGGCATTTGGAGTTGGAGTAGACAAAGGAGATGTAAGAACGGTTTTGCATCTGTATATACCAGATACTCCAAATCAGTATTATCAGGAACTTGGTCGTGGTGGAAGAGATGGATTGGTGAGCTTGAGTGTAATGTGTATCAATCCAGTTGATGATATTGAATCTGCCTATGGAAGAATGAGCGTTGTATTAAAACCCGAAACTATCTGGAAAAGATGGGTGTACATGTATAAAAGTCCTAAAACTTCATGGTTTAAGGGAATGATTACAATAGATACATCTGTAAAGCCAAAAGAAGGAACGGATGAGGGAAATGCACTGGATATTCAATGGAATGTATATGTGATTCTTTTGCTAAGAAGACATAATCTGATTTCGATTAAGTCAATGGTATATGACGCAAGCAATGAAAGTTACAAAATACGAATAGATATATTGGATGATTCATTGCGTAGTGAATCATTAATTGTGCCGCAGATCATAACAGGTATAAGAGATAAAGAATCTGTTGGCTTTGAAAAGGAGCTTAAGAGAATAAAGAATGGAATAGAATTTAGTGACAGAATATGTTGGTCTGAAATGTTTTATTCCACATATGATAAAGTTTCTATGTATTGCGGTGGTTGTACAAAACATCAGTATCCGGAAATGATGGAAGAAGGAAAGTTCCCATTATTATTACCTGTAAAAGAGCCTAAGAAAATAATAACACCAGAGCTGAATAAGCTGTGTCAGGGAGAAAATGAAGTCCTGGTTTTAGGCGAAGCGGATGATTTCTCTTTGATGAACCGTTATGTGAGTGCGGGTGCTAGCATAATTGTAGTTGAAGATACTGGTATTGAGAATGGTTTTGATTTAATTCTCAATATGAATAAACAGAGCAATGTAATGGTTATTGGAATCAAGGAATATCGAGAACTTTGCACACAAGGATCTAGCTATTATATTTCGGGTGGTGTAGTTGCTTTATATAATTCTGGTGCTGATAAAGCATATGAATTTTGCTCAACACTTAGAAAGTATAAGAATAACGATATTAGATTGATTCATATTGTCAAAGATGATTATTTTATTCAGAAGGTTCAAAAGCCAATATCTGCTATGGTTGATGGACCGAAGATAGATAGTTATATTTTGGAAAGGATGTAGGATTATGTTTGGAAATAGAATGCAAACGTCTGCAATACCTGAAAGAGTATATGCGCTATGTAGAGAAGTGGCAAGCAGACCGATGGATGAGAATGCGTTGAAATTGTTGCTTGAGCCGCAGAATCTGGGTGGAAAAACTCCGTATTTTGGTACTGTCAGAACTGCTGCAGAGCAATTGCAACTTATAAATACTAAGGAAAATACGATTTCTTTAGCGGTAGATAAAGATGTTGTAAAAAGTATGGATAGCATGAGACATTACATCAACATGCACTTGGAACTTGTTTCTGACAGTTTGTTTTATTTGGTGACTCAAGGATATTTGGACATGGGAACGGATGTATTCGGTCACAAGAGCGTTTCGAAAATGAGTGATGTAATGGGACGTTATATTGGGGTAAAAGTAATAGAAGATGATATGCGAGCGTGGAGATTCTGGATAGCATTCTTGGGGTTTGGATATATGCATGAACCACAGGCTGGTGCCGCAGGTATTTTGCTCCCTAATACAGCTATTTTTCTTAGAGATATTATTGAGAGCCTTAAACTTAAGAAAAAGACGGAATATAGGATAGATGAATTTGTTGATGTTATTATGCCGTATGCAAAAATAGCTTTGCATAATGCTGTGGAAACAAAGACATTTAATTACGGTTTTTCAAATGCGATTAGAATGCTTAATGATCTGGGCGTAATAAAAGCAGAGCATAGACTTGATGCTAAAGAAATATGGTCATTACATCCATGTGAAGGTCATGATCTTGAGACCACAGTTACCCATATTACGATAGGGGGTTAAGTATGAATTCAGAAGTTGCAAAACAAAGATTATCAGAAGTAGTAAGAATAGATACTATTACCAGTTCATATGGTGATTTTTTAGCTACGCATGTTCCTTTTAAGCAAATTCAATTGCAGAAGGAGTATGATTCAAATGCGGTATCCAAAACGTATACAGAAGAAGAAATATATAAACGAGTTGTATTAAATCCAAAGGATCAGCATCAGTTTGTTCTTGTAATCGGATCAAGTGGCGCGGGTAAATCTCATTTGATTAGGTGGTTTGATGCTAAAATAGAAAGGCAGAAACCAGATAGTGAGGTTGTTCTTTTCGTTCGAAGAAGTGACAACACGTTGAAGGGAACAATCAAACAGCTTTTAGAAAAGCCAGAGGTCGCATCCATTCAAAATAAAGATTTATATGAGAGATTGGTAAATGCGACATCAACTATTAGTGAAAGCAAATTGATGAATGCTATTTATCATCAATTTATTGTTGAAATTGAAGATGATAATGGTGAGGATATTGATTATATAAATAACGCTGATAGGAAGAGAATTGCACCGCTTTTAAATAATGAGTTATTTAAGGCACGTATGATGGCAGATGATGGACCTATAGCAAGAATTTATTCCAAGGTAGCAGAAAGCAGTACACCAGATAATCGCGATGTTGTTCCAGAATTTCTGCCGGAAGACTTTCAAGTTGATATAGCTTTTTGTGATAAGGTTCAATATGATGGTGGCGATAAGAAAGCTGTACGTTTACTTGAAAAGTTATATATGGAGCCTGAGGTTGCCGATGCCGTAGCGAAATATCTTAACTCAAAGGTTGATACAGTAATTCAGAGTTGTGCAGGGTTAGAACCAGGAGACTTTGAACAAGTATTTAAGGAAATAAGAAAAGAATTAAAGAGGCAAGGGAAGTCATTAACTTTGCTTATCGAGGATATTACTGCGTTTACAGGTGTCAATGAAGCGTTACTAAATGTATTGACTGTATGGCATACTGGTGAAAATGAGCAAGATGGTATGTGCAGAATTTCCTCCATAATTGGAACAACCAGCGAGTATTATAAGAGTAATTTTCGTGATAACTATAAGAATCGAGTTACTCAGTTTATTGTTATACCGGATGATGTTTTTGGTTCTAGTGAAAATGATTTATGCGAATTTGTGGGACGATATCTTAACGCAATGTCATTGCCAAAAGATGAAGTTGATGCATGGGCTAATTCAGACGGATCAGGAGATTCTTTGCCTGTACATGACGTTAATCAAGGTAAGGGCTGGGACGTTGCTGTTACAGAAGAAGGAAAAGAATTAAATTTATATCCGTTTTCAAGAAGATCAATTGTGTATTTATATAACAACCTTTTACAGGAAAACTATCGTACACCTCGATATCTGTTAAGAGATGTTGTAGAAAAAACAGTAAGAGATGCATTATGGAATTTTGATAATTTTCCTGGCTTTAAAATTGTTAATACGAATATCAATTCAAGCCTTAGAGATGCAATTCAAAAGACAGGTGTTTCAAATGAGCAGTTTGAAAGAATGTATCTTTTCATGTGTATCTGGGGTGATGCAACAACCGATACATATAAAGAGGGTGAAAATACATATATTTCGGGACTTTCAACACAAGTATATGAGGATATGGGATTTCCTCTAATTGCTGGTAAAAAGATCGCCGAAAAGCCTACAAAAACAAAGCCGGTAAGTACTAATAGTGCACAAACTTCTACAAGTACCACGGTTGTAAAAACGCCGGCTCAGATTGCGGAAGAAAAGAAAATACAAGCAGAACGAGCTCAATTAAATGAAAGTTTGCAGTCATTAGAAAATTGGGTATTGGGAGGCACAATCAATGTAGGTGCAACAACAGGTAATGTTGAATTATTATCACATGCGCGTAATGATATTTGTACCTATTTGTATTCTGCGATTGATTGGCAGGCTGAAGGCGTTTCGATGGACAACATTGATAAGATTAAAAAAGTTAAGAATCGATTAGTTGGTTTTGAACGTCAAAAAAGAGGCGAAGACCAAATGTTCTATAAACTTCCGGCAAATAGAGAAACCCAAACTATAATAGAAGCTTTTCTTGAGTGGAATGTTTTAGGTAAGGAAAGTTGGAACTTTGATGGCGCAGATAGAAGAGTATATCAGGTTCAAGTATGGACAGAGAAAATCAAACAAGAATTGATATCTTCTATAACAACATTTGAAAATCAGGAGATTGATTATTATAAACACGCGATGATTGCCGAGTTTTATAGATCAATATTTTTCGGCTCTTCTAAAGTAACAACATTAGATGGGCTTAAATCTGAACATATATTGGATAATGATATCAGAGGAATTGGAGTAAATTCTCATTCAAGGGCGTGGAATACAGTATTAGAAATTATGACAAGAAATGAAGCGGACGTTATTAATCGAAATACTGTTATACAGTACTTTAACATTATCCAAGGAGAAAGTCATGCGCAAGTATTTCTAGACCGTGTTCAGTTCGATGCTTTGGTTAGAACTGTTAAAAGTGAACGTCTTTCTGTTGACGATGAAACGATGGATCTTGTGGATCCTGTTGCACCAAGAAGGGAAGCAAGAGAATATTTAAAAAAAATATTGGATCGATTGGAGCGTGTTCAGGAAGAAGAGCTTGCAAAAGCTGGCGAAGTAATGTCGACAATTAAGGATAACTTTGGAACAATAGATATTGATGATGAAGATATCGAGGATATGGTTGAGAAAATCGTTGAATTTTACAGAACAGCTGAAGATAGTAAGTTGCCTGGAAAATATGATCAGGAATTATTTGATGAAGTGAAAAAATATTCAACATCAACAAGTAAGGCAATTAAAGAAATTGTTGCAGCGCAGAAGACGACAAATGCGTTGGACTGTATATTGGCTTTTTCACAGGATCCGATAAGGAAGGTAGAAAAATTGGATCAATTGTTAAAGAAAGTTGTTGCTGATATGGCAAAGATACAGGCTGAACTATCAGTGAGAAAAGAAAAGCTTGGTGGTGGAAACAATCCGTCTGGTTCACAAAACGTATTTGATAACGAGAAAGTCACAATTAGTGAATGCAGTAAGGTGTTGGAAAGATTGGAGGGGACAGTATGCTAATAGATACATTAAATGAATGCATAATTGATATGAAAACTGTCCGTGAAATGGAAACTGCTTCTGCTGATACCAAGAAGCAAGCGACAGCTGATTATAATTTTAAACAGCTGATTCTTAGCTTGAAACAAATGATTGATGAAGTCAATCTTGCTGTGGAAAATTCGGAATTCAGACCTTCAGAGAATGTTGTGAGCGCATTGAAGAGTTTTCTTGGGGCTTGTGATAAAATTGTTCAGGCAGGTGCGGCGAATAGTGCAACAACCCAGTATATTTCGTCAGAATCGAAGAAATTATATGCTGTTATTGGGCGGGAATGGGCGGAACATTATTCTAAAACAACAGTTAATATATTGAATCTTTTAGATACGGTAAAAGGAATTATTCCGGATGAAAGCAGGGCGACATATGCTGCAAATAAAATAAAAAAGGCAGCAACCTGGAATACGACTATTGATAATTATAATTTCTTAAAACAGGGTATGGATGAAGCGGACAAGATTCTTGAGGATTTAGAACTTGATGAAGATTCTGACATTTTAACATTTTTAAAACTTGTAAGTGAAGGAAAAGCTACATTGTTAAATATTACCGAGGAAATACTGTTGTGGATCAAATCCGAGGGACTCTCAGATAAAATAAAACTTACATTTTAGATATGGAGAAAGGATACATATGAGAACCGCAAGTGGAATGAAAAAGGTATCAGAATTTTTCGACAGAGGTCAAACGATTATATATGATGCTATTGGAGGAAGAAAGCAAGAAGTTTTTTTAGATGAAAATCGAGTATATTTAATTCCGGGATATCAGAGAGAGATTAGGTGGTCATCGGAGAATGTTCAAATTCTTATTGATGATCTGGGTAAAGGAGGGAAATTCCTCGGGACAATTACGCTTAGTACTTTCGAGAACGGAAAATATGAAGTTATTGATGGTCAACAGAGAATAACAGTTATTACTTTGCTGATATCATATCTGAATACGGTTGTGCCTGATCGAAAGAAACATACCAATATTTGCAAAATAGAGAATGGTTCTTTTACAAAATTTGGCGAGGCATTATCATATGGATTCAATTATAAGAGGATAGAAAAAGACAATTTGCCACTGTATGCTGAAATATTAGAAACAGATGTTTTGGATCAAAGGGATGATTTTGCTATAATCTGGAATAGCATCGTAGAGCGTGTACAGGTCATGTCTGAAGATGAACAGATTGATTTATTTGTTGCTTTGGAAGAAAGTGAAATTAATGTAATAGTTAATGAGATAGATGGTACGGGGTCACAGCGAAAGTTTTGTATAGACTATTTTATTGACATAAATAATAAGAGTGTTGAACTAGATAGTATTGATATTATTAGAGCCTATGCTTTTAAGGAAGATTTTGAAAAAATGACTGCATTATGGATAGATGTGCAGAATAAATGCAATGCGTTGCGTGGGGTTGTGAAATATTCACGAGAAGAGTTATATTATCAATATTTTATCTGCAAGGTGAACGGTGAACTAGATTATCAATTAACACGTTCATTAGGGGAAAACTATACAACAAAAGAGAATGTTAAAATAGGGGAAAAGAGGTATGCATCTGGAACGTTTGTTTGGAATATGTTTTCTAAAGACAGATTTTATGCGCAATTACTTGAAGATTTGAACGCATATTTGGATTTTATTACTTTGGTGATATCTCATGAGAATGGAGGAAATAATGAGTTTAAGAGCATGTTCTATTTGAACGAAGAGAACAGAATCTCAGAAACGCAGATATTAAATACACATACGGTAATAAATTGTATACTACGAAATGATGATGTTGTTCCTAAAATGATGATAATGAAATATTATTTGGAAGTGCTTAAGCCTCAAACTGCAGAGAAAAAAATGTATAAATGTATTTACGATATAAATGCAGTGGCTACGATTTTTACTGCAACAGGCAAGAAAAAAGAATCTGAACAGATAGCAAATAAGCTACTTCAACAAAATTGGGGGAATGCGATAAAAGAATATGCGTATAAGCAGCTAAGGTCATTGCCGGAGGCAGTTGATTTTGCAAAAGTAGCACTTTTTAATAAAAAGCACACGGTTGAAAGTGGACAGTATTTGGCAAGACGCTATTTTAGCTTGTATGACGCATATGATTGGTTGAATGGGAATGTTAGTGTTGATGAAGAACAATATAAAAACGCTAATATCACTAATGGAAATAATAACATGGAACATTTCATTATTAATAGGAATTATGAATATGCATTATATTTGGATGATGGAAGTACATGTGATATTGAGATTAAAATTCCGGTAAAGTTTAAAAAATATATAGCAACGATAGCTAATTACCTTATTTTGAATAGTAGAGTGAATAGTAATTTAAAAAATAGACCTGTATATGAAAAAATAGAAATTATAGAAGAGGATATTAGAGATAATGGTATTGATTATGTAATTCCAAGTAAACGTAGTCAGTTGCACTATTTTGTCATAAAGGAAATATTTCATGATTTAAGCAAATATCCTGTTAAGGAATTGAAAGTGGAAACTAAAAAAAGCAAGAAAAAGAAATTGTTGAGAGACTACTATTTGTCATATTTTGAAGAAGAATATACACAATTAACGCAATCATTAGCTAGTGAAGAAAAAGTTTTTGTGGCAGAGATGGAATATTATTTGTCCCAGCATGGTTTCTTTAAAGATGGTGATAGAATGATACTGAGTGGTGATTCAGGAGTCTTCTTGCATGTAGAGGCAGAGATTGATGAGAAAAAGAGAAAAATTGAATTTTATGCGGAACTTGGAAACCCATATTTTGCAGAAACCGGTGAGTGTAGTGAGGAATACATTGCGCTGGTTGAAGCTGTAGACGAGAAATTTACGCAAATAATGGAAGAAGAGCCTTGTATAAGTTCGAGCGATGAATATTGTGAATGTCCAGATGTTTCTTATACATTTTCTTTCCAATGCGCTCCCAATGTTGAAAAAATCGAACAATTTCTCAAAGCAATTGAAGAGATGGAAGCTGTTCTATGTAAAATGAGTGAAACAATAGATTAGAACAGTCACTAAGGCATAAAACCTCTTGATTTTATGCCTTAGTGATAACGGGAAGATTTCTATCGTCACTATACCAGTCACAAGTTACCTTTCGGCTATTGCTACCATAGAATTCCACGATTTCTGGAAGGTTGTCATTGACGGCATCAAATTCAAGGTTCTGTTCTCGGCACCATTCGACTGCTTTCGGCAGAGCGTCCCCGGCGCGGCAGGTCCAGAGGATGAGTTTGTTGCCATCAGACTTCCATTTTTTTGAGGTAATTGATAAGCGCCTGATTGGGTTCACCGCATTCGGGCCATTTGCTAATACAAAGAGTGCCGTCAAAGTCGACAGCTATGATCTGATAGTTATGTTCCATGACGGATTCCTTTCTGCTCATCGGTATTCTCGTTCAAGTCGGGGAAGAGAACCGGGAGAGCTACTTGAAAATAATTTGCTATTCTATATGCCATCTGCACAGATGGGTCATGCATTCCTTTCTCAATGTAACCGATAGTCCTTCGGCTACAGTCAACAGCTTCGGCCAGCTTATCTTGTGAAATGTTTGCTTGCTGGCGAAAGAATAATAAGTTGTTAGGCAAGGACTGCATTTCCTTTTTGGTCTTGCAGTATCCGGTGTCCTTTACTTCCATTAAATCACTCCATTCACAACATGATTGCTGTGCCCGGGGCGGGTCAGCTTATGACTGTATTCTAAATCCTAAAGTGTCCGATAATCTGGTCTTAATTCAAAACACGCCCAAAAATTCTAAAAGAACTGTCATTTGTTACCTTAATCGGCTCATATTTGCTGTTAAGGGAAATGAGGTATACGCCATCTTTGTCATCCTTAAGCTGCTTGCAGTAGGTCAGACCATCAAGATAGAAAATACCAATCTCACCGCTACTTAAGGAAGTGGTCTGCTGTACCCAGACAGCCTGCTTGTCATGATAACGAGGTTCCATGCTGTCACCGTTTAGCGCAAGACCGAAGTCGGCTTCTTCAGGAACTTCTTCTCCAACATCTATTATCTCAAAGTTTTCATCATCCAAGAACTCGCCAGTACCGGCAGAGGATGCAAGAAGAGACCACTTGATTTTTCTGCGGAAAGGTATAATGGTAGCTTCTTTCTTCTGAAACTGTTCGGAGAGCAGGAGCAATCCGATGTATTCTAAAGCCTTTGCTTTCCCTTCTTCATTTAGTTTTGCCAAAGGGTCGTCCGGATTAAAGCCGATGAACTCGTTATAAATGTCTGTAATATCCAAAATCTTACAAAGTGCAAGAAACTGATGTGCATTTGGTGAGCTGATATCTTTTTCCCAAGCACTGATAGCTGCATTCGATACGTTAATATCGTAATTGCGGAGTTTATCCGCAAGTTCTATCTGTGACATCTTCTTATTTTTTCTGTAGGTGGCAAGTGTAATGCCAATCTTTTTCTCCATATCGTTTCCTCCGAGGTTATACCACATGGCTGACTGGAATTAAGTTTTGCGTGTTTTGCGAACCGGGATTTAATCTTGCAAACCGGAATTTAGAATTCCATATCAGTAGTATATAATCAAATGATATACGAAAGAAAAGTATTTTTCAATAGAAAATCAATAATAAATTGAAATGGCACAAATAATTCCGTTGATTTCAAAAGAATTTTGACTTATATTGTATTTTGCGAGGATGGTTCGATGCCGTGCATCGGAGAAGAAGAGAGTTTCTTTATTGTACTTGACCTTTGTGGTGGTAGGTGCTACCATATGAAACGTAGTGGTAGCACCTACTATAGAGAGCGAGGCGTAATATGGGAAGAATTTATTCAAACTACGAAGAACATGAACTTGAGAGTGTAAAGAAGAGAGCCGAAGAATTAGGCTTTAGCGCATCTTCGTTTCAGAAGTATTGTGTGATGCTCTATTTAGGAGATAGAACCAATACGGTTCCAATTGCTGATTTACAAGAGGAAATGCTAAAAGGCTTAGAAGAAATGGAGATAGGGAAGACGTTTATTGTCTCAGCGTTACATCCGGATAAGTGGGCAAGCTTTTCTCGTTCTACGAAGATGCAATTAGCAAAATATTTAGCAGCATATGTGGATAAGCATTCTGACAAATTTATAGTTGCTGAAAAAGTAAAAGGCACTATTAACAAGTACAAAAAAGTGATGTGAGGTGAAGCAAAGAAAATAGATGACAAGAAATGTGATTGGTCGGCGAGAAGTACAAAGGACGAGTGGTGCGGACTTCGGCACATCGGAACTCATTCGTCATTCAATAATCATCAATGGTTTTCCTTTCCCTTTGCCGTTGAGTAATAACAATCAACAGGAGGATTTTGATGATGATAGATAATAGAACAAACAAGAGATTTATAAGCTGCCCGGTGTGTGGCAGAATCTTGATGAAATGTCAGGGAACATGCAGTTTGGAAATAAGCTGCGCAAAATGCAATAGCGAGATTGTAGCACTTGTAGATGAAGAGAGAGTGATGGTACTGGAGAATCGGAGAGGAACTGATCGAGCAGGCCAAGTTAAGGTAAGTGTTGCAAAGACAAAAGGCTGTAAACAGATGCAACCAATGCGTCGAGCAGTCAGTTATTAAATTGTAAACAGAATAGAATGAGGAATCAGAAGAACCGTCGGATTTGGCTGGAACCATCAGGGTCGGCACTGATTACCAAGAGTTTGTAACGAGTTGGATTTAGCATAGAACTATCAGGAGCCTACAAAACGGGAATACGCCAGGTGGCATATATTATTAGCTGCCGGTTTTATTGGTATACGTTTTGTAGACTCTTTTTTTGCGCCTATTTCCGTTTTGACTCCGGAAATGGAGAGAAAGATGGAAAAGACAGTTGGAATGAGAATCAGAGAATGCAGAGTAAAAATGGGAATAACACAGGAAGAATTAGCAGAGACTATCTATACAAAGAAGTGTACGATTTCTGCTTATGAGACAGGAAAAATTGATATCAAGGTAAGCGTTCTTAAGGATATCGCAAGGATACTTAATACTACAGCAGGATATTTGATGGATGGAGATGAGATGGGATTTGATGCTGATGTGATGCAGCTTGCGATGATGCTGCAGGAGATGAAGGATAAAGATGTGAGAAACGTAGCGATTGAGCAAGTGAAGATTTTAGCGAAGTTAAATAAAGATGCATAGTTCAAAAAAAATAAAAAAGAGTTTACTTACTCGCTTTCGAAATGTATAATTAAAGCGTAGAAGTAAAGCGTGGAGGTGAATAGAATGACTAAAAAGGAAAAAATTGAAAATTTTATTGAAAAATATAATGGTTATCTTATTACCTCTTTGGTGTGTAATGAAGATATTTCGAAGACCTATGTTGCACAATATATTAAGGAACACGGTATGGAGAAGGTCTCAAGAGGTTTATATATAATGGATGATGTGTGGCCGGATGAGTTGTTCATTTTGCAGCAGAGAAATGGGGCAGTCATTTATTCCGGAGAAACAGCACTATACTTGCATGGTTTGACAGATAGGGAGTATTCATCTGTGTGTGTTACTGTACCACAAGGATATAATGCGAGCCATCTAAAGGATAATGATTTTGATGTTTCGGTGAAATACGCTGCACCGGATTTATATAAAATGGGAATTTGTGAGATTGCATCCAGCAGTGGAAATTTGGTTAAGGTTTACGATAAGGAGCGTTGCATTTGCGATTTGATAATGAATCGTAATAAGTACGAAGTACAAGTGTTTCAAACAGCTATCAAGGAATATATGTCATCGAATGAAAAAAAGCTATCGCAACTGATGGTATATGCGGATGCATTGGGAATTCGGGATGAAGTGATGAAGTATGTGGAGGTGTTAGTGTGATTAGTTCATCGAGACAATTAAAAGATAAGGTGAGAAATATTTCGAATGGGAACAGTAATAAAGCAACTACACTAATTCGAAATTTTATGATGGAAAGATTTCTGGAAAGAGTATCTATATCGCCATATCGAGATAATTTTATTCTTAAGGGTGGAATGCTGGTTGCGTCAATTGTTGGTGTGGATATGCGAGCTACGATGGATATTGATACAACGGTAAAAGCATTACCATTAAATGAGACTGATGCGCAGAGAATAATTGAAGAAATTTGTAACATCCCGCTGGAAGACAATGTTAGCTTTCAAATTAAAAGTACAAGAACTATTATGGAAGAGTTTGATTACCCTGGAATTCGCATAATGCTAGAAGCTACATTGGACAGGATGCGTCAACCGATTAAAATAGATATTTCTACAGATGATGTAATTACACCAAAGGCAGTAGAATATGACTATAAATTGATGTTTGAGGATAGAACGATTTCTGTTCTTACATATAACAAGGAAACATTGCTTGCTGAGAAAATGCAGACAATTATAAATAGGGGAATTGCGAATACCAGATTAAGAGATTTTTATGATGTTTACAGTATCATGAATTTCTATGGAGAGCAGATAGAGAAGCAGGTTTTATGCGAAGCATTCTCTGCCACCTGTGAAAAGAGAAAGACTATTTTTAATAAGGATGATATAGGATCTACATTACATTTGGTATCTGATGATTTACATATGGAAGAGCTTTGGGGGCAGTTTCAAAAAAGCAATTTTTATGTAGGGGATCTAGAATGGAAAAGTGTGATTGATTATGTAGAGGATACGATGAAGAAGTATTTGCTGTGATGTGAATAAGAATGTAAAAAAGAAAATAATGAAATGTATAGCATATGATATAGAGTGTATTTATGTAAGGTAAGAAGGTAGATAGATGGAAAAATATCAGGGTGTTGCAATAACAGATGGGATAAACAGAAAAAATCATATATTGCCATTGAATGCAATAATTAAGGCATACCGTGACACATGGAATACGGTTATTCCAATGAATTTAGGACATGACAGAACAAAGCCGATAGGCTATACCATGTTAACTGGTGTATATATGGAGCCAGGAAAAGCGTATTTAACGAATGAGTCAGCAATTATGGAAACCGATGAAGAATATGAAAAAATGCGCGAAATGATAATGGCTTATGACTACAAGATATTTTGTGAGGAACATAGGAAAGAACTTGATACTTTAATTAATAGGTTGGGTTGCATTCTTTCTGATAAATTTCGTGTTGCACCAGTTGGTCAAGCGGTAGCTATCAAAGACAAAGATATTGTATCTCGTCTTTTTCCCGAATGGTCAGGAACAATGAAAGATGGACTTGCAGATGTGCGGGATTTAGAACCTGTTTACACGAAAGGTGAAAATGGTGAAAAGGGATTTCTTGTACCAGGTGTTTATCATAAAGAGGGATATTTGCTCTTTGCACACCAGTTTTTTCGCAGAAGCTTATCTATATTGAATACTACAAATGAGGAATTTTTCAATTCGTTTGAAAAAATGCGTGATGTTCCAGATGTTGAAATAAAACTTGCGATAGACATGGATATGATTGGACTTGTTGGTACAGAACATCCAGAATTAGAGTATCAGTATATTCGAGGACCACATTTTAATGATGATTTGACTTGCATTCCAGAAGGTGTTACGTGCCATGAAAATGAGCATTATGATAATGTATTTTCAAATTTATTAAGCACACAGTTCTATTGGCATATTCAAGATGGGAAAAGAACGTTTGAATGCGAGGAACTATGTGATAAGGAAAACGTTTCTTTTGATGATGGACAAACTATGTTATGGGGATGCAGATATGTTCATAGTATGATAAATCCGAGTACAGGATTGCCAACTCATCTTGATGGTGCAATTAGACTTTATAATGATGAGCAAATCCTTGAAAGAATTGATTCAAAAACGGATATAAGTAAATGCGGAAAAAATTCGGAATATATAAAACTTTGGAGAATAGATAACGATTTTTCTGTAGCTATGTGGAAGGAACTTATCAGTTCATTTTATAGAGAGAATGCCCTAATAGGCGAATATTTTGGTGGTGTTGATGAAAAATTTGATCAAATAAGAAAAGAAGGTAATGAACATAACTCTGTGGTTAAAAGACCGAATAATTTTGCTCACATTGAATTAAACGAAGGAGATGGTGTTCGGATATTTTTTAGATACACTAATAAGTTCGATATTGCTGAGGGCAGAGATATCGGGATATATAATAAAGATGCTTTCATTTTTCAAGATAGCAAAAAGATGAAGATAATTGATGCAGATACAGTAACTCTTTTGAAGTATTTAAAACGTAAAGGGCTTAGCTTGAGAATGCCAATTACTTCAATGATTGCATTTAATGATATGATATTCAATTTCCCGACATTGTGTTGCAAGAGTTTACATGTTGCGGATAATATAATTACGGCAATAAAAGAATTGTGTCAGGCTTGGGTAAGAAACCAAGATAATAGACTGATATCGTTTGGACTTATGGTTGATTTAACAGATGAAGCGGGGCATATATCCTTTGCAGGTCATGTAAATGATTTTGTTAAGTTGTTTGATGCTGTTCCCCACCTGCCTGATGTGGCGTTTGAGGAGTGGGTTGAGGCTATATATCAAGAGAATAATAAGTTTAAATTGGGAGGAGATTATCCAGATAAATTCCGTTTGATTCATGGAGATGTGGTGTGTTTCAAGAGGCTTATTGTTCATCCGGATAAAATAAGAAAAATGTGGATGGAAGATGGGTGTGTACATGCACAATTTAATATGAGCAAAGAAGAGGGAGACGAATTAATACAACATAAGGTCATCAGTGCACCATTTTATAGAATTATTCAAGATAAATGTAGCAAATGCGGAAGAGATTATACGCAATGTACTTGTGTGAAATTTATTGATGAGGATGTTTCTGATGAAGTTGTAAAGGCTGATTTGCTAGGATTGATATGGACAAATAGAAATGCATTTTATCCTAACGGCCAACTTGAATTTATTAATTAGATTAGAGAAGAATGTTTCAACTTTTGTGTAAATAGGATATGTTTACAAATTGCAGTTTCATAAGTGAACAGTGGTAAAGATTAGTCGGTAGCTTTATAGTTTACCGGCTTTTTTTATTTCCCAAAGTCTATTCCCACGATACAACAAGTCTATTCTTTGGGGAACGACGAAATCCATAGAACGCCGTAGAATGTTATCTGTAAGGAAGAGCAAAACCGGTTTCGCTGATGCTTACGTCAAATTCAGTTAAGGAGGATTCGATGGTGGCAAAGGCAAGTATTATTGAGATTTACGCAAGGGCAGATGCTGCCGGAAGGGTGGATATCATCTGCAAGAATTATTCAAATTTCATTGGAATCGTAGACGGTTATACAGAAGGGCTTCGCTACATGATTGAAAACGAAAAAGCCTATAATCGGAAGAAAAGTCATGGAGAGCTGGGAGTACGGGTGCAGTCATCTGGCATTCATAGTGATATTACAGCTGATACGGCAATCAGTAATGTCATCACCCGAGAGGCGATTATTGCCTGTGACTTTTCCGGAGATGTATTGGAAGGTGTTGACCGTAGCGAGAAATATCAGAAGGATGCTTACACCCTTCGTAGAATGAGGGCAGATTATGAACTCTTTAATCAGCAGCTGTGTATTCTGGGAAGAAACGAATTGAGAATATTCAGAGGATACCTTTCAGGCGAAAAGGATATCAGTGCTATTGCAGAAGAGGAAGGAATACAGTACGAGTCAGCTGCGCAGAAGGTACGGCGAGCAAAAGTTAAAATCAAGGTTCAGATGGTTGGATTTTTAGAAGGAATAGCGTAGGAGGATATAGAGATGTCAAAAGCAAGAACAGAAGTAGCACAGTTAGAAAATATGGTTGGAACAGGAAAGAAGAAATTTGTCAGATATGCAGAGGGAGCGCAGCTTTACTCATTAGGGCTCCACACATTTCAGGAAATAGCAAAGGAAGCAAATGCAGTTTATCGTGTCAAAAGATGTATTTTAGTAAATACGGAGAAGGTGGATGAATATTTGGAGAACTTCTGTGAAGCATAGAAAATCCAAAGGAATCCTATCTAATCCATAGAAGATACTATTTTTCAAAACGGACAGATTTGGATTGCAAATACGGAATAGACGGCACTATAATGGTCTTGAGTCAAAGTTATCCATAGACTTTTATTCATAATAGTAGAACCGGCTATTCCTTTTTATTTTGATTGGAGGAATGAATATGGCTGCTATTAAAGGAAGAAAAGACAGCAAAGGATATGTTCTCAGAACAGGTGAGACACAGAGGGCGGATGGTAGATACTGCTACGCATATTCTGATAAGAATAAGGTGCGTCATTACATCTATGCCAAAACTCTCCCGGAGCTTCGTGCAAGGGAGAAGGAAGTACAACTCAAATATGAGCAAGGTTTGGATGCATATGCTGCAAAAAAACTGACACTTAATGATTGCTTCGACCGATACATCAGTCAGAAGTACAATTTGAAGGAAACCACCAAGGCCAATTACATGTATATGTACAATCGTTTTGTCAGACCTACATTTGGCAAAAGAAGGATTGCAGAGATTCGATACTCGGATGTGAAAGAGTTTTATTTTTCCATATTGAAGGAAGGAATTAAGGCAAATACTTTGGAGAATGTACACACCGTTGTTCATCTGGCATTGCAGCTTGCGGTGAGAGATGGTCTGATTGTAAATAATCCTTCAGATTCTGCCATGACAGAGATTAAGAGAAGTAAGCTTTGGGATGCACCCAAGCGTAGGGCACTTACGATTCCTGAACAGAAAGCATTTATGAATTTCTTGGAATCTGACAGGGAATATGAGGGATGGCTTCCTATTATAACCGTGTTGCTTGGAACCGGAATGAGAATTGGAGAGTGTATTGCCATTCGCTGGGAAGATTTGGACTTCGAGAATCGCATGATCAGCGTGAATCACAATCTGACGGATCGACCTGATTCAAAGGGAGTATGCAAGAAACGCATTGAGACTCCCAAGACGGAAGCAGGTACGAGAACGATCCCGATGATTCAGGAAGTGTTCGATGCATTTATTACAGAGTATGAGATTCAGAAGTGCCTTGGTTTTTGCGAAGAAGTGATTGACGGATATTCCGGGTTTGTCTTTAACACAGCTTATCACACTGTTTATAGTGCCTCGGCTGTAAACAATGCAATTCACAGAGCTACGAAAGCATATAATGATAAGGAAGAAACTGATGCAAAGAATGAAGGTAGAGAACCGCTGCTTCTCCCGGATTTTTCTGCACATCATTTGCGTCATACTTTCTGCACAAGGCTTTGTGAGAATGAAACTAATTTGAAGGTCATCATGTCTATTATGGGGCATGCGGATATATCTACAACAATGGATATCTATGCAGAGTGTTCCAAGGAAAAGAAAAAAGAGGTGATGACAAATCTCGAGGGATGTATTATAATAAAATAGTAGGAATACAGAGATGTATTTTTAGTGTACGACGTGTCTAATGAGTTGTAAGGATTCCATTAGATACGATTGGACATAATCGTACAAGCATTTATAGAAGCACTTGAAATTCGTATGGTGACACATGGATGACTATATATTCATTCGTCTCTACGGAGTTCGGTGGATTCTAAAAAATGAATTCTACGACTTTTCATAGGACTCTATAAAGTTCAGTGGAGTTACACGTAGGGAACACATGTTCGAGTCCCGACGATGAAGAGCCTGGATAAATAAATCCAGTAAAATCATGGGTTTGAAGCATGTCGAACTACTAGAGGACAGTTAATTGACAGTAAATTGACAGTCCATAGTTTGAAATAGTTAGTGATAATTTCAAACATCCTTATAAAATTCAATTTAAGATTTTTGCACTTAAAGGACACTTTTCAAAAATAGACTTTTTGAAAGGTGTCCTTTTTTGCGTTGTAGTCGAACAATATCAATCGTATTTTAGTTTGAAAGGAGAACAGCGTTATGGCAGATTTTAAGTAAACGGTAAACCATGAGTACCGATAGGTATAAGGAAAGCCGCCATCATCTGGCGGCATGGAATCTATTGTTTTTGCTTTTTACAGGATTCTGGTAGTGCTTCTGACCATGGAAGTAGATTGTTAAGAAAGTCCAAACTTTTGTCATCCATATGTTTCGGAATCTCGGTCAAGAGATGCTCGAAATAATTATAAGGTTTCAGGTGATTTGCCTTTGCAGTTTCCGCAATACTATAGATGATTGCACTGGCTTTCGCTCCGTCAATGGTATCTATCAGATGCCAGTTCGCTTTACCTATACAGAAACCTCGGATAGCACCTTCGGCTGCGTTATTATCAGCAGGAACGTTACCATCATCAAGGAATACTCTTAGGTATTTCTCCTGATTAAGGCAGTAGGTGAATCCTTTTCCGGTCTCTGATTTCGGAAGTACTGTAGACTGATGTTCTTCAATCCATGCGAAGAAAGCATCGACAAGTGGTTTAACCATCAGTTGTCGCTGTTGTTTCCTTTCTTCTGCTGTCAGGTTTTTCAGCATACCTTCGATTTTATAGATGGCGGCGATCTGCTTCAAGGCATCATTTGCCAGCGTCCCTTTCGACTTTTCCTTGCCAAGTGTCTTGGTTACATTTGAAAAGTGTCGGCGAGCGTGGCTCCAACAACCTGCAATCTTAAGGTCCTCCCGCTCTTTTTCAAGTGTGTGGTACACCTGATATCCATCCGTTACTACCGTGCCGCTGTAATCCTTAAGGAATTCCCTCGGATGGCTTGTATTCCGAGTCCGTTGATATTCATACAGTACAATGGGTTCAGAATGATACATCTTCCCGGTACGGTAGATTTTTAAGGAGTCTGCAAAGCAAACGGAGCTGGATTTTGGAAAGCTTAGCCCTTATCTTGATCCAGCAATAGACAGATATTGTGCAATGGATAACGAAATTGAGCAGAAAGAATTCAAGGTCACCTTGAGGAAGTTTATTCGCTTATATTCCTTTATCTGTCATATCATTAAGCTTAATGATTCTGAACTACACAAGTTTAGTGCTTTTGCAAAGTGTTTGTTCCGCAAACTTCCTGCGGCAGGTAAGAGCAAAACTCCAAACTTGGATAATGATGTAGCCCTGCAATACTATCGTTTGCAAAAAATTTTTGAAGGTAAAATACAGCTTGAAAATGAAACTGGAGTCTTGCCAGGAGGTAGACACGGTGCTGGGCTGCCGCCGGAAGAAGAGAAGGCTACCCTTAGTGAGCTCATTGCTAAACTCAATGAACGTTTAGGCACAACATTCACAGAAATGGATAAGGTCATTGAGCAGTTTGTCGAGGACATGGCTAAAAATCCGGAAATGCAGCTCCGTGCAAAGAATCCAATGGATATGTTCCAAGTAGCCTATGAAAATAATATCATGGATGTGGTCATTGCTCGACTTCAACAAAATCAAGATTTCTGCACAAAGTATATTGAGGATAGCGACTTCCGCGGTGAGATAGATAGAATTATTCTCCCCTTGGTTCATGAGAGAATTGCGACACAGCAACAAGCATAAAAAGGAAACGCACAGGATCTTGTTCTGTGCGTTTCCTTTTTCCGTATTCAGTTTACCCTGACCCTCGGTTCACAAGTTGTCTTTATGACTACTCGTATTTTGTGTATAAGACTTTTTATAATAGTGGTTTTATATGTAACAAAAACAGCATTTTCCTTTGGTGATTTTTACGGTATTCTTCAAGACAGAAGGAGGAGGCAGTATCCGTAAGTGCGTTTGTAGAATTCCAAAGAGAATAGAAAAGTCATAAACCAATATTTACATCTATTACGAAACAAAGTATAATATCGGTATTGATGTAAGGAGAAAAAGGTCTGTGAAAATAATGAAAACCATTGAAGCGCTATTAAAAGAGAACAACGGAATGATACGTACTAAGGATGCGGTCAATGCAGGTCTTTCGCGAACCACACTCAGCCAGCTCGTTAAAAAGGGTATGTTAGAACGTGTCGCACAGGGGCAATACATTCGCCCTTATGAGATGCCGGATGAATTATACCTATTGCAGCAACGCTCTGATAAAATTATTTTTTCTCATGAAACAGCATTATTTTTACATGGAATGGTGGAACAAATGCCACTCCGTTATTCTTTGACAATTCCCAGCAGCGGCAAAGTATCCACCTCTTTGTCTGATCGTTGTAAAATGTATTATGTGAAACCTGAATTGTATCATTTGGGACGGTGTATCGTTATGACAAAGATGGGAAATGAAGTAACGACCTATGATGCAGAACGGACAGTCTGCGATATCTTACGCAGCCGCAGCCGAATGGACAGCCAGATATTTGTGGCAGCAATGAAAAAATATGCGGCCCGAAAAAATCAAGATTGGAATAAGCTGCAGAATTATTCGGAGGCTTTTCACATTAAAAAGCAGTTAATGAAATATTTGGAGGTACTTACATGAATAAAAAGAAATTAAGTTTAGAAGGAGTAAACGAATGAAACCAACGATGAAAGCAGCCCTCCTTATTTTATTTATGACTATAACAATGTTATCTCTTGCCGCTTGCGGTAAGGACCAGCCGCTTGCCGACCGGATTACGGTGCATTTAGCAGCACCTCAAAGTGCCTACATAGAAGATTTCGACAACAATTTGTATAAACTGTGGCTTGAGGAGCAGAGCGGACTGAACATTGAAATAACATGGCTTCCCACAAAGGATGCGGAGCAGAACGTTAAACTGGCTCTGGCCAGTGGTGAAAACCTGCCTGATGCCTATGTTGGTTTTGGAAGCTATGAAATTTTTGAAAATCCCGCTATACAGAAATATGGTGAACAGGGGAGCATTGCCCCACTTGATGAACTGATAGAAGAATATGGAATCAACACAAAAAAGCTATTTGCCGAGTTGCCTGAATATGATATCCGAGAGCTTATGACCTCCGCAGATGGACATATCTATTTTATGCCTGGGTTTTCTTCCTCCTACATCACACGGCACAGGCAGGTGATGTGGGTTAACAAGGGGTGGCTTGAAGCTCTTGATTTAGAAGCTCCGTCAACCACCGATGAATTTTGCAATATGCTTCGCGCCTTCAAGCAAGAATATCCGGACAAAATACCTCTTGCGGGAACAGATGAATTATATGGCAGGCAGGCATATGACTGGCTGTTCAATGCCTTTATCTACAACGACACAAATAATTCCCGTCTTCTGCTTGAAAACGGAACCATAGGATTTGCACCAATCAGGGATGAATGGCGGGAGGCATTAATTTATATGCAAGGACTATATGATGAGGGTCTGTATTCTCCACTGAGTTTTACACAGGATGTACAGCAATTCAAGCAGATGGCAAATGACCGCCGTGACATACTCGGTGCGTTTGTCACTCCCGGTATTACCTATACCGTTCAGCAGAACTCCCCTTCGCTGATGGAACGCTATATCGGAATCGGCCCGGTTGCGGGACCGGACGGTGTGCAGTTGTCCACTGTCTTTGTACCTCCGGCTAAACCCAATGGAGTAATTACATCAGCCTGCCAGTACCCAGAGGAAGTATTTAAGCTGTTTGACCTGATGCTCTCTGAAGAAGCCTGTCTGATGGGACGGTATGGAGAGAAAGGGGTGGACTGGGATTTTGCGGAGGAAGGCGAGATAAGTATTTACGGAACCCAGGCCACAATACGAATTATCAATCAATTATGGAATGTTCCTCAGAATAAGCATTTAGGGCAGATTGTACCCTATGTTTCACGTCCAAAGTTTTCGGGCGGTGTAACCTGGGATGGCAGCACGACCGATGGAGAATATATCAATGCACAGGCGGCCCTGCTGTATAAGGATTATGAGCCGGAGGAGCTGATTGGTGCATTAGTCTATACCCCGGAGGAGGATGCGAAGATACAGAAAATCCGAACCGATATGGAAGAGCATGTCAAACAGACGGCAGCAGAATTTATTACTGGTGAAAGGGATATTCTTGATGATGGGGAGTGGCAGAAATATCTGCAGGAGTTTGAGGATTTGGGGCTTGTAAAATTTTTAGAAACTGCGCAGACGGCATATGACAGACAAAGCAAGTAAGTGATGAAACCCGTAGCTGTCCCGATTCTCCATAAACTTGTTACTATAATTCATACCCAATTTGCTGCTGGGACTCTATAATGAAAAACAGGAAATAAGAAACAGGAATATTTTATATAAGAAGGAGGGTGATAATATGTATAGAGCATACTTTGTTGATGACGAACCGTTTGTTTTAGAAGAGCTTATCAATCATCCTGCCTTTTTGGAATGTGGTTTTTGGGCTGCTGGTTATTCTGTAAATCCCGTAAGTGCAAAAAAAGAAATTAAAAAGCTGGGTCCGGATGTGGTATTTAGCGACCTGAAAATGCCGGGATGCTCTGGTGTTGAACTCATGGAGGAACTTCGAAAAGACGGCGCCGCATGCGAATTTGTTATCATCAGTGCTTATGAGGAATTTCAGGCGCTTAGGAGTTTTTTGAAGATGGATGGCTTTGACTATCTGACAAAGCCCATACAGGAGTATGAGCTGCGTAGTGTCTTAAACAAACTGGCAGGTAAAATTGCAGGGAAAAGGCCATTGCATGACATGGAAGAAAAAACCTCCTCTCCTGAACTTAACAGGCTGACTGCGTATTTGAAGGAGAGCCTGACGCTGAAGCATACCCTTGAATCCACAAGCGAAGCACTTGGAATACACCCAAAACAAATCAGCCGTTTGTTTGCCAATCATCTTGGAACAACCTTTGTAGCCTATCTAACCAAACTGAGGATGGAGGAATCCGCGAAGCTGTTGAAAACAACAAGGAAGGATATTAAGGAAATCTCTGCACTTTGTGGTTTCCCGGATTATTTTTATTTCTGCCGCGTATTCAGAGAATATTATTCCTGCACTCCTACGACCTTTAGGGAGGAGAGCTGCCGATGAAGAACAGGTCTCCGCTTCGTAAACGTTTTTTACTTGCACTTATTATCTATACAGCCGCCATTCTTTTTTTATGGCTTGGCTGTTATAGTACAGTCTACCGCGCCTCCCTCCGGATTGCCGGTGAAAATACATTATTGGCAGCAGAAAATCTTACGGATCAGATGAGTGCAGAATTTACTCAAATGAAAACAATTTCATCCGCCATCTCCGGTTCCTCTTATGTGCAGGAATTTTTGGAGGAGCGTGATGTAACCAAATATTATGAAAAGGCGGAGATCGTATCCGAAATTATACAGAAGGCTGCATTTCCCATCACATCAACAGACAGTGTGATTGTCATCAATGCACAGGGGGATTTCTACCGGTTTTCGGGAGATTTAAGTAATGCTTCCTGTGAAGAATTATACAAAGCATTTCAAGGTGCAGGGGCAGTTTACACCGTAGTGGAAGCTGACAATACGATGTTCTTCTGCTACAACGCCCCTGTCTTTGAAACATCGGGACAACTGCCCTCTCGTATTGGAAATGTCGTCATGCTCACCAGACTTGAAAAGACCCGTAGAATGCTCAGTCACGACCATCCAGGTATCGACATGGCAGTAATATTAGACGGAAAAGTGATTCTGTCCAGCAATCCGGCGCTGGAGGGAGAGGAGGCAGACGAGCTTTCCAGCCGGTATAGTGCGGTTTCAAGTTCCGCTGTTGCCGGAGCACCATTGACCGTAGCGGCTGCCATTCAGGGAACGGCACTGTTCCCCGAAAGTGGTGTACTTCTTGCGTTGTTTTTGACCGTGCTATGTCTGCTGCTTGCTGTAATTGCAGTATTATACCGTTATCTGTCCAGCTACCTTGTTCTTCCCATGGCGAATATTATTTCTCATGTCCGAAAGATTGGAGGAGGAGTGCAGGAGCGGCTGCCAGAAACTGGAATTAAGGATTTTGATACGCTTGTATCCGATATAAACAATATGCTTGACCGGACGGACCGTTATAACACGGAGATGATATCTGGTCAGCAGAAGCTGTTTGATGCCGAATTACTAAAACAGAAAATGCGCATGAACCTTCTTACATCCCAGATGGATGCGCATTTTGTTGTCAATACCTTGAATAATATCAAACGTCTTTCCAATATTAACGAAAATGATAAGGCGGCAGAAATGGCTGAGGGGCTTGCTGTCATTTTAGGTCATAAGCATACAGGAGATGACCTTGTCAATGTGTTTGCGGATTTTGAAGTGCTTAGAAAATATATCAGTATTATGAATATCAAGTTTGAAAATAAATTTTCCGTAGAATATGACCTTGATTATGATCTGGAGGCTTGTCTGATGCCAGGCATGATTTTACAGCCTATCGTGGAGAATGCCTTGCACCATGGACTTCAAGGTAAGGAACAGGATGCACGGCTGGTGATAAAAGGAACCATACAAGAGAATGGTATCTACTTTGAATTTTCCGATAATGGGGCTGGAATACCGCCCGCAAAGTTAAAAACCATCAGGGAAAGTCTTTCAGAAACGGAAATGAATGATTTTCCGCCTCCGGGACTAAGGGGGGTAGCTCTTTCCAATATACAAAGGAGGATACGTCTGCGATTCGGTGGAATGTATTCTGTCACTATTCAAAGTGATTGGGGGAAGGGCACAACCGTAACGGTATCACTTCCACTGATACACGATAAGTAATAACATCTATATTCTCTCACTGAGACGGCTCACGCTGTCTCTTTTTGTTTTGTCTAGATTCTCCATAAAAATGTTACTATGCTCTATACCCAAAGAAAACCATGAAAGTTAAAATAAATGTATGTGCGTTTCACAGATAGCAACATTTTTTATTGTTGCTTACAATCAATGAGAAAGGATAGAGAGGTATTCATGTTATCCAGATTATCAACATTAATTGTGTTTGTAACAGAACTGGGAGTGTTTCCCGTCTATTTGCTTTACCTTGGCATGGCTAAGATATTGCCGGAAATTTTAGTTGTCAGGGGGATTCATGCATGGTGGCATAATCTGCTGATTATTATGGTGTGGATTGGTATTTACATCGCCGCGCTGATTGGTATGCGAGCTTACACCAGACAGCAGGTGGATTTGCTGATTCAGAGAGCATGGCATAATCATGAGATGAAAATTTTTACAGGTCCTCTTAAGTGGGGTTCTATGGTAAGTGTTCTTGGTATTGTGCTGGTGCCTTATCTAAAGCTGCCGTCATGGTGTTTCTTTATTACAGGCGGAATTGGAGCAGCAGTTATTGTATATGACATAGGAAAAGCAAAAGCGAGAGCAGTATTTATCGTGCTCCAGCAGATTTATCTTTCTTTATTGACTGCGGTATATTTTATCCTGTTCGCCCCGGCAATTTATACGCTTGCGCTTATTACATTTGCATTGATGATATTTGGAATCGGGGCAAAAGATATTTTTTCCCCTCAAATTGTCGTTACAAAATATTTTGATGCAGATGGAAGGTTTTTGCGTTCGGAAAAGGAAAGCTGAGGAGGATAAGAATGGATGTAAGAGAGTATCCACAGATGGATAATATGGAAGAAACTGTTATAAAGCGGAAAGCATACGGAAACCTTTTGACAGTTATTCCGGGAGTAGTGCTTTGTATCGTCACGGCAGCTTTTGTGTTTCTCATGGCAATAGGCAGTAATATGCTTCTTCCGGAGGAGGAACGCAATGCCATACAGGAAAAACTGCATATGTATGAAATAACAGGATGGCTTTTGGAGAATACAGATTTGAAGAAAGGCGATAAATAAGGAATGCTTTCATACATAAGTATTTTAGGGTTGAAATTACGATATTCTTCAGGATGGAAAGTTATTAATGGAGGAAGAAGGAATGAAAAAGAGGATCAGTATTTTGGTACTATCAGCACTTATATTAGCACTTACTGCTTGCGGAAGAAAGGATATTTCAGATACTGCAGATAATGTTTTTAAACAGCTGGTAGAAAACGTTGTCAAAAAAGATGATGGTGCCAGTCAGAATAGTATCGAAATTTATGATTTAACGGAGGAACAACAAAAACTGGTTGGAATATGGGAGTCGCCGGAAGGGTGCATTCTTGCTGTTCGTGCCAGTCGGGTACCGGATTGGGAAACTGGATTTCCTTTAGACATCATTTATTTATATCCCTATATCAGCACCGAGGCCGAAGAAGTGGACGATTTGGGTTGGATAAAGTTTACCACGGAGTACGAGGGTTGTTCCATAGAAGTGACAGATGAGAACATAATTGTTCTTAATGAAACGTTTTGTCCTCAGCAAGCAGACCCTACTCAGGATATTTCGTGTGAATATCGCTTGGAGCTTGATTTGGCTACGGACGAATTGCTTTTACACTATCATAAGGATGAATGGATAGATGGTAATCAGATTATGCATGAATTCAACATGACCAGAACGGATAGAGATATAGAAGAGGCTAATTGGGACTGGTATTATGGGATACACCCCGAAAGGGATGTTCGAAAGTAAGAGGAATGCAAGGAATATAAATATACAAAAATAAAAGTAGGAGAATTAATGTACAGATCCCAATAGGTGTTGCTATGAATATTTCTGGAGCGACTTTCCCTGATTATTTTATAAATTACAAGAGTGCTACTATTCACGACAATATTCAGGGAGAGAATGCAGCCGCTTTTCAAGTAGCTTATGGTGAGGGAACATTGTATTTTAATGATGTCATACCAATGCAATAAAATTGGGTGCCGCAGAACAATAATTACGAATCAGGAGGATTATAAGTATGAAACAGAGGTTTTTGCCATTTTTATTAGCAGGGAGTATGGCTTTATTTATCACCGCTTGCGGTGAAGGCAGTATCTCATCACAGGAACAATCGCAGGAGACCGCCGTCAACATGAGTCAGGAGGCAGAGGGTGACGAAGATATACAAAGTCAAGCGTTGGAGGACGATGATAGTCAGGTGTTGAGTGACAAGGAAAAAGAAATCATTAAAGATACACTGCTGTCACTATGGCAATCGCAAAGCATGTATTCGCTGGAGGATTTTGAAAAATTTCCCGCTGACGAGCAATGCTTTGTGCCTGCAACGGATAATTATTACGCAGGCTATTCCTATATGCAGTCATTATATTATGAAAGTGAAAAAAGAGTGACTTCTTATAATGAAGAAGGAGATTGCGTTCAGATACTAACGGCTACAAAGTATCGGAATAAGGAGCAATTTTTAGAAAACACACAATATATAGAAAAGGAGAAAATTGTCTCAGATTCTGCTGATTTTAAACCCGGAACTTATTATATTTTAGAAGCCGACAACATTGTTTATCACAGTGAGTCTGAGGACTATTTTGAGCGCTATGAAAAAACAGCGCAGGATATTTATTATTATCTGATGAACATTACAGATTTTGACCAAAGCACAAATACAGCCGCTTATAAAGAAAAAGAAAAAGTGGAGGCAGGCGCTGAGTGGGGTGTCAACTTCTGGTCAAAAATTACCCAAAAGGAATTTAGCGAAGTAAGTGTTCTGCTGGAGAACGATCTGGCCGAATATGAACAATCAGAATAAAAATAGTAAATGGAGGAAATATACATGAACAAAAAGCTTTTCACAATATTAATGGCAGGAGTAATGGCTTTCTCCCTTGCAGCCTGCGGTAAGAATGAGGTTCAAAGCAGTGATCCGCAAGTTGCAGAAGAAACCGGAGCATACACATCAGATCAAACTGCAGATATGAAAGAGGAAGCCGACGAGGAAATCGAAATTACCGAAGCACAGGATTTTGCCGCTTTGCTCGCACCCTTCTATGGTACCTATCGATTTGATGGAAACGATAACCAAGCAAAAGATCCCAATGAAATCGTCATTGATGAAAACGGCGTTTCCTATGGCGGAGAGAGCCTGTCTATTCTACGGGTAACCATGGATAACTATGTGAAATTCAATGACAGTGATGTCATGTTCATTATGAACAGCGATAGTATATCCGCAAATTTTCTACATCCCGAGGATCAGTCAGTACTGGAGGACTATCCGGTTGTAATAAGGTCTGCTCAAGGAGTTTCTCCAAGCAATTCTGATGCCAATCCTGCAACAGAAGCACCTGCAAATAAATATGTGGGTACATATGGCGGGAGAAGTGGAAACATGATAATCACTAAAAATACCATAGAATTTACCGCAGATGGCAAAAGTTATACAACGTCGTATTCTGAAAGCGAAATCAAGGACAACAACGGAATCGGCGAACTTGCGTTCACGGTTGACGGCAGCGAGATCGTACTGTACTTTGGTCGTTCGGACGGAGCGGTTGATACAATCGAAGTTTATATCGACAACAAGCCTTACGCCTTTGAGCGAAGTAAAGAAGGTGATTCCACAGAACCAACAGAGGCAAAATCTTCGGCACTGGAGGGGAATTACACGCACCCGGGCCATGCCACCCTAAGCGTCACAGCAGACGGTTCGTTTACCTATACGGTAAATTCAAATTCTAATGAAGCCACCGTCACCGGCAAATTACCGGATGAAATAACATCAGGAATGACTGTGCAGGCTGGTGAATACACTTTGCAAATGTTTTTCCCGGAGGACTATTCTGTAATTTCAATCAGTGGGAAAGGTGTGGCTAGCGCCGATTTGTCCCGCGATTAATTCGCATAATACAACTGTAAAATAAATGGGAGAAAGACGGTTTGTCAGGAGGAGGCATTTCGTAGAAACACAAAAAATGAGGTGAATGGACTATGAAATATGCAAAACGAAAAAAATGGAAACTGCTGATCGTATTCGCCCTGCTCATCAGTATGTTAAGCGGCTGCACGGAGAAGATGCCGGTTTCTGAACAGCCCCCTTCCGAAACAGCCGGGGAACAAAATGCAGCCAAGCCGTCGGCAGAGGAAGGCCCCGCAGCCTTCCTTTGGCCGGAGGGCTTAATCCGTGTGGAAGCGGATGATTTGTATTTCACGCCGGAGAGCGACGATTATGCTTATTATGTGACCAGCGATGATGGCAAAATTAATACAGGATGCATGAATTTATCCGCCATGCTGTATGAGTTTGATGCAAGCGGAAATATCAGCAGGATCACGGAGCGTATTCCTGTGAAAGACGGGGCTGTTGATGAAAAAGGAAATTCCATTGAATTTCAATATCCAAGCTATACAAAAGAGCAGCATTTCCTGGAAGCGGAAAATATAGACAGGCAATATTTTATCAGCGACAAGGAACGTCTGTTCAACTACGATATTATGGGCTACAAATATGCGCTGTTTTCTAAGCCGGAGATCGCAGAGGTTTCCTTTGAATCCACCTATGCACTGACGGATTTTGAGCTGCTCAAGTATTACACACCGGAATCAGAGGATTATTACATACAGGAGTGGCTGCTTCGTTCCCCGGAAAGCATTGAAACCCCGATCCATGCCATTGTGGTGGAGTTTGCTTCGGACGGCTCTACCCTTCAAAGAACGGTTTTGGTCAAGATTCCAAAGGAAAACAAAGAGGAATACGAAGCTGCAAAAAGAAATGGTTTTGAATTGCTGGACGAAGAAAACTGGATATTCATCAGTAAGGGTAACGGTTTCACCTATCAAGATGAGGAAAACTGCCTCAAGCAGACAAAGCAGGAGCTTACAAGAAAATTTATGAACAGCAGCTACGGTCATGCGGGTGATTATGCCCACTCTATGGCGGTGGATGGTCGTGCGCTGGCATTCTCCAAACCATCTTTTACGCAGGAACAGCTTGATTTGTATAACCAGTCTATCAAAACCGGCGTGTGGGAGAACGCTCTTGTTTTTGAAAATCACTATGCAGATAAAATGACATATACCTATGGAGATGACGGCAAACAAACGAAGCGTATTCAATGGGTGGTTGCCTTTGAGGAAGGGAAAGCCTGCTCCGCCTATACCGTATATGAATGTTACCCGAACATTGCGTTTACCTATGCTCTGGGGCTTCCGGCGAATAAGCGGGTTTATGAGGACAGAAGCCTTGTTTACTGCCAAAGAACGGATTTTGCATACCTGACCTTTGCCGGAATGAGCAAGGAGGAGGTATACAGCCAGCTTCAGGCAGAAGGCGAATCATGGGGAATGCCACTCATTTTGGCAGAGGCGGGAGGCATTCCGGTAACGGAAAAGGTGTTTACCAAGCAGAATAATTATATCGCGCTGCCCCTTCCTGATTTGACAGATGAACAGCTTGCTGAAAAGGAAGCGGCACAGAATCCATCTTTTGGAGATGTGGAGAAGGACGGAATTTATGCTTCGGGAATCGAAAGGCTTCCGGGCGATGATCTGTACTTTACCCCGGTTACGGAGGATTGGGAGATTGAATACTATCCCGTGGATAAGGCGGAGGTCGTTCTTTACTGCTATGATGAAGCAGGAAAGCTGGTAGATACTTTGCGCAGATATGATGCCGGTGGGGAAATTGGAATCAACTCCGGTGAAACCGAGGTGTTCTCTAAAGAAGCTTTCACGGTAAATACCTATGTCAATGTGGATTATGTCTATTATTTCCACAACAAAAGCTATAACAACGAAACTGGGCCGTCTGCCAAGGAAATGGCTCAGGAATGGGCTGCTCAGGATGAGCGCAATACCCATTTCTTTTCAAGGTCAAAATAGATCTATTTTATTCATATGGTGATACATTAGAATGCCCAACCAGCATGGTGGGCATAACCGACAAGCCGACTGACGGTATGGCAGTGAAAAGAACCGATTTAAAATGCTTTCTAACCCTTGCAACAAGGGGTTTTGAAATGATAATGCAGTGTCAATCCTGATACTGTCCAATAAAGAAAGGGGAAAAAGAAAATGAAAAGGATATTAAAAAAAATGGTAATAAGCTGTCTGGTGGCAGCTGTAATTGCAGCAGGAGTTTTGCCTGCGGGAGTGAGTGCGGCAAAAAAGGATAACTTCCCTTCGAAAGTAAGGATGTCTTATGTATCTGATGAAGGAGCCATCGAGATTGAACTGGCCGATGAAAAACAGTCCATAGGAAATATCAAGACTAGCAGCAAGGATTTATTTGCAATGCTGACGGGATCGGAATATAGTTATGAACGGCTTGAAGGAGGCTCTTCGATTACAAATCAGTATACCATCGGGCTCTATGGGGAGAAGGATGGAACCTATACGGTCAGCTTTGATATCCTTGATGAGAATAATAAGAAGGTATCAACAAAGAAAGTGCTGGTCTATAAATATCCAAGTCCGGTAAAGAGTGTCACAATGAACGGAAAGCTGCAAGAAGATAATTGGCTGTCTGAAAAGAGCGCTAAAGTGAAGGTATCGTTAAGTTCAGGGAATAAAATTCAGAAGCTGGAATACGGTGTTTACGAAATTATTGAGAATGAAGGTCAAACCAGAAGCGAGATCGTCTATAAGACATTTAAGAATGGAAGCTCCGTGACTTTTGGAACCCAATCCTACTATTACGCCAATGATTATACTTATGAAAATGAAGGTCAGGAATTTGGCCATAGATACTTTAATACAGGCATTAATTGCCCGACGTATATACGCGTCGTTTATTATGATAAGTATACCAAACAGAATGAGACTTATGTGATACATTACTATAGGTGGATGAGGTAACGGAAGTATGGAAAGCAGAGCAGGAATAACCTGGGATCAATGTTAGTATACAATAGGATTGAAATGGCTTTGATGCCCATAAATGAAAGGAGAATATATATGAGAAAGCTATGGAAAAAGGTGTGTACCCTAAGTTTGGCAGGCATTATGGCATTATCCGTTATGCAGGCAGTGATACCGCAGAAGTTTGCTTATGCAGAGGGAGTAAGCCGGGAGGATTCAAAAGCCCTGAAGTTGAATGAGCAGGTATCCGGTTCCTTCAGCGGCAGGGGAGAACATTGGTATAGCTTTGATACAGGAATAACAGAAAATGGTGTGGATTCATGGTTCTTAATAAACACAGTTTTCCAAAAGCATGGCGGCTATGTATATATTTATGATGAAAAAGGCATAGAGCTGGATATGCTTGATATCTATTTGACTGGTGAACAAAATAAGAATTATATCAAGCTGGATCAGGAAAAAAACTATTACCTTAAGGTGGTTTCGGGTAACGCAAAGGGGGCGGATTATTTTCTTGAGCTTGAGGAGATAGCTGACGAGGGCGGAGAGACGATGGCTGAGGCTGCAGCGATCAAGAATAACCAGGCTTACCGCAACAGCATATATCCCGGGGCGTATCCGAAGGATTACGATTGGTTTTATGTGGAAAGTGACCAGGAAAGCGTGAATCTCGTACTGAAGAACAGCGGGAATGTGGATGGAAGTGCCAGTAGTGGTTATGTATATATAAGGGCATATATCTATGATATCGATAATACCGAGCTTGCCGAGATCAGTGTTGCTAAAAACAGCAGCGAGACAAAAAGCATCAAGGTACCGGACGGACAGTTCTATATAAAGATCGACGCGACCTCGACAAAGGGCCTGAATTATGTACTGACCGTTAAGGAGGATGTCGAGGCTACTACAGTAAAGCTTAACAAATCCAATTATCAGATAAATAAGGGCAAAAGTGCTACACTAAAGGCGAGCTTTACCCCTGGTAATGCCATGGTTAAGCTAAGCTGGAAAACCTCGAATAAAAAGGTGGTCACAGTAGATAAAAACGGAAAGATTAAGGCTCTTGCCAAGGGAAAAGCAACCATCACGGTTACGGATATAATCAGTGGAAACAAGGCCACCTGCAAGATAACGGTGAAGTAAACATGGTATAAGCTTAAAATGCAAGGAGTATGTCGATGATAGGAAGGACGGACGTAAAAAACAATCGTAACACAATCACTATCATACTTTTATTCGCAATACTGGCTGCTGCAGCTTTTCTTACTGCTGCAGAGCTGGCAGTGCGAGTATCAGCTGAGGAGCTTGACTGGTATGATGAGAAGGTGATTGAAACCTTTAAGCAGGGAGGAATAAAATATTTTGTAACCAAGAAACCGAAGGGAACGGCTCCGGGCGAGGCATATGTCGGCGGCTGTGAAGATAGTGTCACGAAGCTGGTGATCAAGGGTAGGCTTAAACGTGATTCCAATAAAAAGGAATACACAGTAAAGGGAATCGTGGACGGAGCATTTCAGTACAATCAAAGAATAACCTCACTAAAAATAACCCCAGGGCTTCGTGATATCGGTGCCAATGCCTTTTCGGGCTGTGTGAATCTGAAAAAGGCAGAGCTGGATGGCGGTATTACAAAAATCGGTAAAGATGCCTTTTGGCAATGTGGTAAGCTGGAAGGCATAAGGCTGCCGTCAGGGCTTACATATCTTGGGGCAGGAGCCTTCAGCCAGTGCGTTTCAATTACTGAGATAGACCTGCCCAAGGGTGTAAAACGTATTTATCCGAATACCTTCGCCGGCTGCGATTCCGTCACAAAAGTCAAAATGCATAACGCTGTCACGCATATTGACGAAATGGCTTTTTACGATTGCAAGAAGCTGGAAAAACTTACTCTTTCAAAAAATCTTGCCTATATCGGAGACGCAGCCCTTTGCTGCTGTGAGAGACTGACTGCGGTAGAGCTGCCTTTCAAGCTTAAGACACTTGGGAAAAGTGCCTTTGCAAGCTGTACAGCATTAAAGAATATAGTTATACCAGAGAATGTTGTATCAATTGGCGAGGCTTGCTTTCGCAATTGTGCTACTTTACGGAGTATAACAATGGGAAATAAGGTGACTAAGCTTGAAAGTGAGTTTTGCTATGACTGTGAAGCATTGGAGAGTATCAAGCTTTCATCTAAGCTGGAGACAATAGAAAACAGCGCATTTTACGGGTGCAAGCAGCTAAAAACGGTTGATTTACCGGCGACGCTTAAAAGCATCGGGAGGCATGCCTTTCATCGATGCGAGATGCTGGATGGCATATCATTGCCAAAGAGTCTGGAAAAAATTGAATACGGTGCATTTTCCAATGCAGGACTTAGCAGTATCACTATTCCGGGGAAGGTAAAGGTAATCGAGGGATGTGCCTTCGATAACAACAGAAGGCTAGAAAAAGTAGTTATTCAGGAAGGAACAGAGAGGATAGAGGAATACTGCTTTGCAAACTGCATCGAGTTATCGGAGATTGAGTTTCCTTCCACCGTGAATTACATCGGATGCGGGGCTCTTGACTACACGGCATGGTATAAGGTATTCGAGGATCCGTACCTCTCGTATGAAAATTTGGAGACAAAGTTTATCGATCATGTCATGGTCAATGATATTCTTGTATTTATCTCGGGGTATAAGCTTGCATATAACGAGATTGATACAAGTGCGGGTATTATGGAAAGGAGCACTTATCTGCTGCCCAAGGAGGAGCTGGTCATTCCTGAAAATACGCGCATGATTTACAGTATCAACTGTGCGGACCGCATCACAAAAAGTGGAAGGGTAATACTGAATGAAGGTCTTGAGATTATAGGCAAGAGAGCCTTTTATGACAGCAGTGCACTGACGGAGCTTATTCTGCCGGAGAGTGTAACGGAGATTGGCAGCGAAGCCTTTTGGAATACAGGAATGAAAGAGATTTCACTTCCGGATGGTATACAGAAAATCGCATCTGATTTCTTCGTATCCCAGGATGCGGACAGTGAACTTATCGTTCGGGTCAGGAAGAACAGCAGGACTCATAAGGAGCTTTTGAAGCTGATGAAGAGTGAAGAGGTTGCATGGAAAATAAAAACCTATTAGGAAGGTAAGGGGCATTCATGAAGGATGGTAGAAGATTAATAGTAACTTTATTAATAATGGTAACAGTGCTTGCGGCATCAACGGCTTTCCCGGCGGCAGCTGCGGCGGCATCGGATACCTTTGAGCAGGAGGGAATATTATATCAGTACTGGACAACGGAGAAAACGACAGCGAGGGTAGTTGGTTGCAAGGACACCGTATCAGAGCTGTTGATTCCGGAAAAGGCAGGAGGGGCAACCGTCACAGATATATGGGAAGGCGCATTCGAAGGCAATAGGGTGATTCGTTCCGTATCAATACCTAGAACCGCAAAGGAAGTGGGAGCGAACGCATTCCGCGGCTGCACGAATCTGTCAAAAGTGACCCTCGGTGACTATAAGGCATGGTGCGGGGAAGAAAAGCCTTATCTGGAAAGTCAGGGAATGATTCTGGGGAATTGTGCCTTTGAGGGCTGTACATCACTGGAAGAAATAAGTCTTCCTGCCAATGTTTGGGGAAAAAATTCAGAGAATAAATATGCCTTTCAGGGTTCGGGACTAAAAAAGGTAATCTATAATGACACAGATTGGAATTATGTCACAATGAGAGGCTGTGATAAGCTTGAGGTGATTGTATTCAAAAATTGTGCTCTGAAGATTGGGGAAGACAAATTCAAGGATCTTCCGGCGTTAAAGGAGGTATATGCCGATAATGCTGAGAGAATGACATTCGTATGGGGAACAGCCAATGATCTGACGAAGGGAGGGGCTTTCTATAACTGTCCGAAGCTGAGGGACGTATATCTTTCCTATCAATCATATAAAGAAAATGATTATACCAGATACAGTCATTTTTATTATGAGCTTTCTTCTAAGGATCCTAAGTATAATACCTTTTGTTTTCGCTCCTCAGATAAGAATGTTGTAAAGATGGTAAATAATGCGCAGTTCCAGCTTGCAGGCAACGGAAGTGCCGATTTGACCGGACCAAATTGTCCTTTTACCCTTCATATTAACGTGGGAGAACAGAAAGCACGAAAGAACATATCGGACTGCTCTGTTGAACTCGCAAAAAACTCCTACAGTAAGACAGGTAAAAGCATGCGGGCGAGAGTGATCGTAAAGGACAAAGGAAAATTGCTTAAAAATGAAAGAGACTATACCGTTTCCTACCGAAACAATGACAAAATCGGAACAGCCGAAGCTGTTGTCCAGGGTATGGGAAGCTACCAGGGTTCTGTTTCAAAGGCTTATTCCATAATACCCTTGTACCCGGAGCTCTGCGGGGTATCGGTAGAAGCAAAAAAGCTAACGCTGAAATGGAATGAGGTAGAGGAAGCGGATGGATATGTTATTTATTATGCAAAGAAAAAATCTGGCAAGTATACCAGGCTTGCAGAACTCAGGGGAAGGACGGAATATACCACAGAGAAGATAAAAGAGGGGAATTTTGTCAAGCTTAAGTCATATACGGAGGTGAATGGCAAAAAGTACTACAGCAGCGATTCGGCGGCAGAACAGCTATAGGGGGATAATATCTGGGCAAACTCAAATGGAATGGATTACATTTCCGAAAAAGGATATTTTATAGAATAAGATTTTCGATAGTTGGATTTTCGGCAATATTGTTTGAGAGATAGCGTGTAATGTTTTTGTAGCTGTTTTTCAGTTTGGTTAGGTCAGAGAATGTACTTACATATATTTTTTTGACATCGGAATGTTTACATTCCAACTCTTGATAGGAAGCCTTTAATTTTTGTAAGTCAACTGAATGTAAGGATAATCCAAAACTTTGTAGCATATGTTTTGCCCCATCAAAAAGAATAAGTTGTGCTTCGTGTTTTCTGAAATAAGCATCAGGATTTGGAGATTTCTTATAACGCAGGTTATATGGAAGATTCTCTTGATACTGTTCTGCATATTTGATAATTTCCGCAAGTGTTTTCATTCGTTTTTCAAGCTCTACAAGGGATGCCTTTGCGGTGTTTGTAATGGCAGTAGAGGAAGCAATTTTTTCTTCCAAAGCAGTCAGATTTTCAACATTTGCATAGGCATTTGCAGCAGCTTTAAGATTTTGAATATCAGCCCAATGCTTCAGACCAGGGCTATTCTGAAACTTCTCCTGAGAAGTATCGATTAGTTTCTTGTTTGAAGTATTTTTTTGTGGGAAAGGCAACCTTTTTTTGCTCTTGGAAAGGATACGTTTCTTGATGTCTTCTTTGGTATATTCCGTTCCCAAAGAGCGTGCACTGCCACGCACAGCACGCTCTCTGCCCATAGGTCGAAAAGAAATATATTTTCGAGCATTTTCTTCAAATGTTTCGCCTGTGATTTCGTAACCTTTTGCCCGCATCAGCGCAATAAATTCTTCATAGGTGGAAGCTGCTTTTATCATGGCATTGATGTCTTTTTTGATGGCTGGAATGTCAGTGGCAGAGAATTTTTCATCCTGCCACTCTTTGTAGGATTTGCTTTTGTTTTTGTCGGGAGTAATGACGGATAAATCGTGTTCCTTACATAGATCATCACTCAGGTGACGGATATGGTAATAGCTCCGCTTACAGTCATTATATTTCTTATGCTCAATGTTGTCTGCAGCACAGAAAATAAGATGATTGTGAACGTGACCTTTATCAATATGGGTGCTGACTACATAAGAGTATTTCCCTTCCAAAAGTTTGTCAGCAAGCTCTGTTCCAATGCGATGAGCTTCCTCATAAGTTACCTCTCCAGGAAGGAAGGATTGAATGAGATGAAAGGCTTTATTTTCGTCAGACTGTCTGGTCTTTGACAGGGCGAATTTGAAGTCATATTGTGCCGTTTCGGGACTGCACCCAAAGGAAGAAATCAGGATATTTTCATCAGTTTTATCCGGATTGCAGATATAGGTTATTGCTTTATGCACGGTTGCTTTGATAGCATGGATTTTTGTGTATGCCATAGGGTATTCATCATCTCCTTTATCTCGGTAACATCTTCCTCATAGACGTTTCCGGTAGTGTTCATTTGCTTGGCTATCTGATTTAAGCTGTTGGCGATGCGGGCAAGACTGGTGTTGTATTCATGCAGATAGGTATAGTCCACATCATAGACATAGCCATATAAAATCAGATGCCTGACAAAAGCGGATTTGCTTTTCATGCCAGAAATTTTCCATTTCTTTTCTAAAATGTATTGCTCGTCATCACTTAGAAATAACTTCAATTCATTTCGGCGGCTTCGGTTTTCATTGCTCATATTTGGTCCTTTCTGCCAGTGCGGACTGGGCACTGGAACTTGCGTTTTTTCAAATAAGCCGGGATACGGCATCGGTATTTTTTCTTTTTTCAGGGGGGCAGGGGGATATTCCCCTTGCAAGCAGAAAACAGGAAGGTGCTCCAGCAGGAGGAGCGTTTCTTTTTCGGGGATATGTGGGAACATATCCAGTGCTTGCTATTCTAGTGAAATCTTCCCTGAGGGAGATTTCGAGTTTTGGCTGCATAGGCAGCTTCTTTAAAACTCTGACTGCCATATCTGGCAGTAAAAGACTTGGATAACTGTGAGTTACATGGAAAATTCTTTATAGAAACAGAAAAACTGCTGTACCCTTGGGGGCACAACAGTTATCTATATTAGTATAAACGATAAGGGGAGGGCAGTCAAATAATTTTAGAAATATTTGACGGAATTTGATTTTGCCGTTTGATTTTACAAGGTTAATTTGTGATAAAGGGGAACTGGAATGTACGAGATTGCTATTTGCGATGATATTCAGCAGATATGTGAGGAAGTCTATAAGCTGGTGTCGGAGGAGCTTTTAAAAAGAGATATTGATGTTAGGATATATACTTACACTTCAGGGCAGTCATTACTGAGTGCAGGAATTATTTTTGATATCTTATTTCTGGACATTGAGCTGGAACGGGAAAACGGATTGGAGATTGCAAGGGAATATCCATATAAAAAAGAAATGAGAATTATCTTTTTGACTTCCCACATAGAAGAAATGCCGAATGGATATAAGGTGCGGGCATTCCGCTTTCTCACAAAACCAATAGAGCCAGCACATTTTGAAGAAGCATTGTTTGCGGCAATTAGAGATATAGAGCAGGATAAACGATTTACTGTGACAGATGAAGAGGGTGAGCATATCATCCGCTCATCGGAGATATTCTATCTGGAATCACAGCAGCGATCTACTGGGGTTAGGACAAGGGAACGGTTCGCCCGACTGCCATTATCTATTGAAGAAATGAAAAAAGAATTGGATATGACACAGTTCTATTGTCCACACAAAAGCTACATCGTAAATATGGATTTTATCAGAACTATTGACAAGGGAGTGGTCATTTTGAAAAACGATGAAAAAATTAAAATCAGCAGACTGAAAATGAAGGACTTCAAGGAAAAATTTTATGATTATCTTAGGAGCAGAGCGAATGGGTTTTGATTTGTTTTTGTATCATACAATTTGTTGTATGATAGATGTGATAAAAGAATATTTGGTCCTGCGGTATGTCATTGGATTTATGCCAAAAAGAAAGCCTGTTTTTCTCTTTTTCATGTTTTTGATTATTCCGATTGGAATGGCTGTAGCGGGAAGATTTCTTCCAGCAAAATATCTTTCTGTTATGTACCTTCCTCTGATACTGATTGTTATGAGAGTGGTAGTTGGAATACGATATGTAAAAAGCTTTCTGATGTCAATCATTACCTTTGTATGTATCTGCGAACTGGATTTTTTTGTGGCGGCATTTCTCCAGTTACTTCCGGAAGGTGCAACATATATTACCCTCGATAATATGCGTGCAAGTGCTGTCAGCCTTTTGGTGATATTCCTTGTTGCTGCAGCGTGCAAGTATTATGATGTTACCTTTTATAAAAAGAATATGAAGCACAGAAAAGCATTTGTTGCATTGGAGATATTTGTCTTGTTTATCAATCTTGGTATCATGGGCACCTTCTTTGGGATGTTGAGTGAGAGCAGTGCTGGGAGCTATGGAAATCTTATGCTGATTATGGTAATCATTCTGTCCATGTTGTTAAGTGTCATTACGCTGATTTTCTATACAGCGATTATGAATGTGAAGGAGTATCGTGTCCTACATGAGATGAACCAGAAGCAGCTACAGTTGCAGAAAAAGTATTACGAGCAGCTAAGGGAGATTGACCGGGAAACAAGAAAATTTCGACATGACCTGAAAAATCATTTCTTTGTATTATCAGGTTTTTTGCAGGAGGATAAGCAGGATCAGGCAAAGCAATATCTGAAGGAAATGATAGGACAATTTTCGGAGGTACAAAAGATAATCCAGACAGGGAATGATATTATAGATGCCATTTTAAATGAGAAGTTTCAGGAATGTAAGAAAAAGAATATTTCCATGAAGGTAGAGGGAATTATTTATGCCTCGCTTTTAATCAGTGATTATGATATCTGTACGATTTTGGTCAATGCCATGGATAATGCTGTGGAAGCCTGTGAGCGGGTGTTGTCGGATAACAAATGGATTACAGTTTCCATAGGAACCTATCAAGAGTATCTTCATCTGGTTATTAGCAATTCATCAATGGAAAATGTAAATTTGAGGACAAAAAAGGCTGACAGGCGTAATCATGGATTGGGACTGGAGAACCTGCAGGAGTGCGTGGAGAAAAATCAGGGGAAGGTCAGCGTGATGACAGAAGGCGGCAGGTTTGTACTGGATATTTTGGTGAAGGTGGTTGAGGAAAGTGAAAATTGATGGTTGTAATTTTGAAAAAAAAGAATATAATAAAATATACAGATAGATATGAATTAAGCAATTTGAATTGAAAAAGTGCTTGAAATAAGTGAACTTATCTGATATGATTTAATTGTAATAAGAAATGTGAAATTGGTTATAGTATGTATAGGCTTACAGCCTTTCATTTATTGGTGTGTAATGAATAGCCACGCCATCCTTTTCTGTGAGGAATTAAAATATACACAGAATTTGACCTGATTGGGGTAGGAGAACCAATCTGCTATTCAAAAATGGGTTGCGGTTTCCGCAACTCATTTTTTTTACAGAAAGTGGAGAGATGTAATGTGTGAGGATACGAATGATCTGTCTGAGCTGCTGGAAGGATACGAAAGAGACTTATGTAATAAAATTTTCAGATATCAGCTTAACCATAAAATTGATATAAATATTGTATTTTATTTAGAGAATTTTTGCCATTTGCTAGGAATACAACATATATATGGTAAGGAAAAGAAGTATCTGGGTGTAAATGGGTACAACAAGATTAAAAATCAGGAGATAAGCAGAAAAGACCTCAAGAAGCATAATAAGCGGGAATATAATAAGCTTGCAATTAAACTGGATCATTTTCAGGAGATATCTGAAATGTTGAAAGTTGGACAATTTATTAAGTTCTATCAATACAGGACAGTTCCTTATACGACAATAGTAGCGGATTTTATTATTTATCAGGATCAGAAAGAGTACATATTACATTTGTTTCTAAAGAAGGAAAATGAATCCTCTAATCAATACAGTCCAATTTCATTTATTGTGAAAAGTTGTAAAGACAGGAACAAAGAGCAATATATCAGAGGACAGGAATACAAAAAAATTACATCATTTGAAATAATCGAAAAGTAAAATGGTATATCAGTTTTTATACTGGTGTACTTTTTTTATGTCTTTTTATCAATGGGAAATCTTCCTAAAACCAATCAACATTACATTTTGCTGTATAAAAACGACATTACGCTGTATGTTTTCGTTTTTATAGAAAATATCTGGTATGTTAACTCCAGCTTATCAACGGTAGTGTAAAGTTTGGTATGAAAAACTGATGTAAAGAAATATGATCCTTTGAACATTGAAAAAGCAAATATTTTAACTAGAAATTTATGCAGTGGCAGACTACGCCAACCTTGATTGCAACAAAAAGTAATGCTCTGAAGGTTTCACCGACGGCGAAGTAACTCAGGAACAGGAAGTTCTTACCGTCGTATTCACAGCATTGTAGCATTACTTTTTATTGCATTCAAGGTCAAGCCGGAAGTAAACTTCCGGTGGCTGGGTACCACCTCTGGCTCCTTAATCTAGGAACAGGTATTACCTGACACAGCGGAGGATTTCTGCATTTCCAAGATTTTTTGCTGCCCCAAACGGATGAGGATAATCCACTTGGCGGGCATGTTCCCTACTTTCTCGAATTCATCTATCTCATTTAAAGGTTTCCAGTAATTATGGGGATGCGGTCTTAGGAAGTTGTAATAAGCAACCCACAGGGAAACTCCGTACAAGGCACCCTCATCACTGTTATAACCATTGGTGATGCGGTAGGACATCTTGAAGGTACGATTTAAACGTTCCACAACCTGTTTGACCCAACGGAATTCGGTTGAAACAGCATCATCATTTGTAAGTCCGATTACCTGTGTTACGTCAAAGTCCCATCCTTTCTGAGCTTTTATATACTGGGCTGCCAGAGGATAGGCACTATAACCGTCAGCAATGAATTTCAGAAGCTTTGAGGGAAACACTTTGAACTTCTCGAAGGCCATGCGCATGGCAAGAATACAGGGACCGACACTCCGGTTATCGGAGACCTGATAGCCAAGGATGCTCTTTTTACATGCATCCATGATAATCCAGACATAATGCTTTTTACCGAGCTTTTTGATGTAGGTTTCATCGGCAGAGAGGATGTTGGATGGTTTATAATCGTAGGTGTCTACGAAAGGCTTAATGACACAAGCCGCGGTCATAGCATAACTGGCAACAGTAGTGTGGGAAATGTCGATACCGTGAACCTCTTTCAATGCATGAGAAGTCTGTCTGGTGGAGAGCTTTAGGTTTACATGATAGGTTAGAACCAATCCCAGTATATGAGGAGAAAACTTCTTGAAACTGAAGCCCGTGGCATTTGACGGAAGGGAGTGTAAGTCCATGCGAAAGAAATCCATCGTGAACTCACGATAGATATAGTGGAGCTTATATTTGTGTTTTTCTTCCGGTTTCAGATCTGGTGGAAGCTTACGTTTATTGGCTAGGTAATAGCTACATTTACGATTGGTACACTTGTGGATACGGAAGAACTTACGCTCCTTCTTGGGAACCAAGATGTTACCACAGTAAGGGCAGCGAAGCTCGATGGTATGCTTATAAATGTTATCGGAGTTAAAGAGTTCCTCACAGACCTTGCACATGAATTGACCTTTGGCGCCATTGTTTTTGTATAAGTAATCGTGAGGAGCACCGCAGCGGGGACAGACCAAATCCTTTGGGATATCAGATTCGGAACGGCGTTTGATTGGTTTAATCAGGTAACCATAGCGGTGTTTGATATAAGCTATGTAAAGCTGATAATCGAAGGTTGCAGGAGTGTACACAGTAGGAAGTTTATCAACCTTGAATTTTTGGTACTCAGGGGAATGGGAATCATCGAAAGCCCACTGCTTGAGAGGAATATATTTGCAGATAAAGAGAAGTAAATAGCAGATTTGTTTGTACTGCTCTTGAATAATGTTAATTAAATAGAGTATAATTGAGTCCATAACAATGACCTTTCTTCAGTATTTTGTTGTGTGGTAACTTCAATTATAACTGAAAATAGGGGGTCATTGTTTTTTTATTTTAAAAAGCTCTGTAACCCTTGAAAAATAAAGGGTTCTTATAAAAAATCAGTGTAAAATACTTTACACTAACCGAGATTTAGTGGAAGTTTTAATTGATATCCACTCTGAAATGAAGTATAATTTTTATGTAAATTATTTTGTATTAGCATACTAATATTTTACCATAAATCCCTTACTTTTCGAAGTTTGGGATTTATTTTATTTGAAAAAGGAGCTACGCACTAATTACTTAGTGCGACAGCCCCTTCTTTATGGAAAGGAGCAAAAATGTATAAGTATTTCAAAAGGATGATAACAGTTATAATGATTTTGTGTCTGATGGTGCCCATGACAGCACTTGCTGCAGGCGATGGAAATGTTGATTCCGGTGGTGGAGGTATGGGAAAAGGAACGAGTAAAAATACATGGTCTTCTAGCAATGAAGGGGTAAGGGTGACGGTTATTCGTTCTAGCGACCATGCAGTTGTTGCTACACCGATTGATCTTACCAATAAGCCACCGAAATCCTCAATTTATAATTTTGGCAAGGTATGCAAAATTCAATATAACAGTGGAAGATCACTGTCAGCAGTAAAAGGAGGATATACCTGTGTAAAGCCATCCAAGAGCATACCGAAAATCATTACGACGAATGGAAAAAGTAATATTACTGCAATCAAAAAATATTTCTGTTCGGAGTATTTGATTAAACTAATTGCTAAGCAGACAGGTATGGACTATGACATATTGACAAATGGAGAATATAAACTATTTTTAGAACCGTTAGCTTACTATAAATTTGAAGGAGTTATGATTGCCACAACAGCAACGGAGGCAGCTATGTATGATAAAAAGGGAGATGGACTACTTCGAAGAAGAATGGTGTCACTTACACATAAAAACCTTCCACTTTCCATGTTTTTAGAGGAGGCTGACATGGGATATCCGGCATGGAGTGGAAGCAGGACTACGCCAGCCACCGATGCAGATATTATATCTTCACTTGGACTTGGTATTGTTCGCTTTCAAGAGGAACCTCCTGAACCACCTGTTGTTAGTACACATGATTATACCTACAGAGTAAATACAGAAGTTATTACAGCAGTAACCGTAAGTGGAGGACAATCCGATCCTGATCACCCAACTATTGTCACCTTTCAGATAGCAGAAGCGACTTATCAGGTTAGTAATGTATTTTATCCGAAAGGAGATTCCCAACTTGCATGGGTAAAATGGAGAACTCCTTCAAAGAAACAGAATATGGATATTCAGGTTACGGTAAATGGTAGCGGAAGTGCATCAAAAGCAGTCATACATGTGAAAATTGTGGATTTGGACAAAAACCCTCCGCCTAATCCGGAAGCTGATGACCAAAATGATTCCTTTTCCTATGCAGCTATCCCATCAAGAGCTGAAAAAACAAGCGCTGACTGGAGTATCTGGAGACCAAGGTGGAAAGAAAACTGGGTAGATGAAGGGCATTGGGAAAGCTATAGCTGGACGGATAGCAAAGGGAAACCACATTCTAGCAGTACATGGGTAGCAAATTGGGTTGACCGTGGCTGGTGGGAATTTGATCTTAATCAGTATTACGCCACATTTACAGCCGATATGAAGATACGATGCGACAGCAAGAACCCTACCGCAAATGGAAGAACCATGAAAAGTGGATATGGAATCAATGAATCAGTGACGGCATCTGTCAGCAGTAATCAAAGTACAGCTATCACTTATCCGCAGAATGCAGTATCCTACTTCCCGGAATTTGAATACAAGACCTATTGGAGATTGCTAGAATTAGTTCAGGGCGGAGCCAGAGCAAAATTTGAATTTCAGAAAAACCAATATAGTACTTATCAGAATCGTACGCATTTCACACCAATCTGGATGCCGGATGGTTGTTATATCGTTAATACGTGGGTAATAGATGCATGGACACCGGATGGGATGCTGTCGCAGAATCTCACTGAAGAACTTATTATTAAGGGCAGCTTATGGGATGATTGGCATATAGCACCACAGGCTGAGTGAAAAAACCGGAAATTCTAGCAGAAACACCCCCAAACTACCCTTTTGCGGAGTGGCTTTTTCGATTTGGATATGATAAACTTTTCATAAACTGTAAAGGTATGCCATAAAAACGTATGAACAATCTTGCATTACCTGTAAAGAAACCACATAGATGACAGAAGAAGCAGTGGTCACCATTTTAGAATGAGGATAAAGATGAAAGAGAAAAATGAAAAGCATATAGAATCCGGATTGCAGACGGAAGAGGAGTTCTACATACGCCCAAGAATAGCAAATAAAAAGATGAGGTCAGCCCAGTCGTTGTTCCAGACAGTATATCTGTATGGGATATCCGGCTGTGGAAAAACAGCCTTTATTCGTGACTTTTTGGGGAAAAGACACTATCACTATTATTCAGCGGAGCAGTTAAATGAAGCGGAACTCGATTTTGCACTTAGTGAAAAACAGTTAATCGTGGTGATTGATGATCTACAACAGCTGAGGACGGACGAGCTGCGAGAAACATTAATAAAAAAGATTGAAGTGCTTGCAAGGCGACAGGATGTCTGGCTTATCCTGTCAGGAAGAAGCAGGATGCCCTCCTGGCTACTTTCGGTTTATTATCGGAGAGTATTTACGGTCATAGAGGAAGAAGATTTCGTGCTTTCTGAAACAGAGATGACAAATTATCTGAATTTATGGGGCGTGACTCTCGCAGAAGAGGATTTTAGTAAAGTAGCAGGGCTTACCAAGGGGATAGGAATTGTATTAAGACTTCTTGCTCTGGAGCTTTCCGCAGGCAGACCATTTGATACAAATCACATCGAACGAATGCGAAATGATTTCTGGGACTACCTTGAAAGTCATGTCTATGATCAGTGGGAGATGGAAATTCAGGAATTTCTTATCCAGGTTTCTATCGTAGAGGAATTTGATCAGCATCTGGCAGAAATGATTACGGGTAGAAGCGATGTAGAGAGAATGATTAGCATAGCCGAACAGCTAGGCAATTTTATGATGTTTAAAGAAGCTATAGGTGGTAAACGAATCTATGAAATTAGGCTTGCTGTGCGACATTCTATGAGGCGGAGACTTCTTAGAACCTACCAGAAGGAGAGAAGGGAACGCCTTTATTACAATGCAGGTCTTTACTACGAACTAGAAGGTGACACCCCGAATGCTCTGAAGATGTATGAGGCATGTCAGGACACGGAGAGAATTGCAGGACTCTTAATATCCAATGCAAGAAAGAATCCGGCAAGCGGTCATTATTATGAACTGCGTCAATATTACCTCTCTCTGCCGGAAGAAAAAATTAGGGAAAGCATAGAACTGATGGCAGGTATGAGTATGCTTCAATCTATGCTCTTGAATATAGAAGAAAGTGAACGCTGGTATGAAGAATTGAAACGGATGGAGGGAACCTTAAGTGGAAGTACCAAAAAGGCAGCAAAAGGTCAGCTTGTCTATCTGGACATTGGATTACCACAGCGGGGTAGCAGTGCGCTGATTGATATTTTGAAAAATGCATGTACCCTTTTGATGAATCGTAACATCAGTCTGCCGGAATTCTCCGTTACTAGCAGTCTACCTTCCATGTTGAATGGGGGAAAGGATTTCTGTGAATGGAGCAGGCGGGATAGGGAGCTTGCAAATAGTATTGGAAAAATATTAGAACTTACCCTTGGAAAATACGGAAAGGGTTTGCTAAACCTGGCTGTTGCGGAAAGCTCTCTGGAAAAGGGGGAAGACAGTTATGAAATTGTCAACCTGACCAACAAAGGCATGATGCAGGCACAAGCTGGAGGAAAGATCGAGCAGTGCTTTGTGGCGGCAGGCATATTTGCCTGGCTTCATATTCTGAATGACCATGCAGAGGATGCCAGGGAGATATTGCAAAATTTCCACCAGAAGGCAGAAAAGGAAGGCTCTGCAAAGCTGATATCCAATCTGGAAGCATTACAGATACGGATTAGTCTCTATCAGGGAAAGACAGCAGAGGCACTGGAGTGGATGGGGCTGGCACCGAAGGAAGAACTTGAATTTGCTACGATGGAGCGCTTTCGGTATTTGACCAAGGTGCGCGTATATCTATTAATGGGAAGGTATGAGAAGGCGGTCAATCTGCTACAGCGTATTTTATATTATGCGGATGTCATGCATCGTACCTACATCACTATGGAAGCGAGACTGCTTCTTGCCATTACCCAGTACCGAATGGGGGATGGTAAATGGGAGGAGAACTTACAGAAGGCACTGACCCAGGCAGAGAGCTATCATTTCGTCCGGCTGATATCCAGAGAAGGAGCAGCTGTGAATAGGATGCTAAAAGAAACCACCTGGAAATGCAAGAATCCAAGTTATCTTAAGGCGGTACTGACAGAGACAGAGAAGATAGCACTTGCCTATCCCGGATATCTAAAGCAGGTCACAGAAGAGGCTAGCTTTAGTGAAAATGCCTTAAAGATCCTAAAGCTACAGGCAGAAGGACTTTCTACCACAGAGATTGCAGGAGAGCTGGGACTAAAAGTTGAAAACGTGAAATATCATAATAAACAGAACTTCAAAAAGCTGGGAGTAAATAGTAAAACAGCCGCTGTTACAGAGGCAAGAAAGAGAAAGCTAATCTGATAAGACAGGATAAGTCATGAGCCGATTTTTTATAGATTAACAGATAGGATGTATAAAAAATAAAAGAATGAAAACACAGAGTAAATGGAGGAATGGGTGGAAATGGAACGTAGAACAAAGAAAAACTCGATTGTAGTTGTCAAAAGAGAAAGAAAACGGGTACTGGCAATTGTACTGGCAATCCTGATGGTTGTTTCTGCGATAGACTTTGGTGGAATGCAATATGTCAGTGCAGCGGACGAGGATACAACGAATGTTATTACAGCATTAGCAGGGCTGCCTGGAGAAATTGCGAATCAACAGCTTGTTGTAGGGTCACCAGAATCAGCGATAAACCTGCCGGACTCTCTAAGCGTGGCAAGTGAAGTTTATAATGTAGATGAAGCTCAAGCGGTCACTGGATCTGCCATAAGTGTAAATCTGACATATAATCTAACGGGTGTCACCTGGGAAATCGACGCAGATCAGAGTAGCTCGGCTTCCTTTGATTCCAGTGTTGGCAATACCTATTACACCTATATTCCTGTACTTCCTACAACAGATAGTGAGGGTATTTCCATTCGACTTGCCGATAGTGTAAGCCTACCCTACATCAGAGTTCAAATAGTTGGTACAGATGAAGCCAGCGTGACTGAAGCGGATGGTACACCCCATTACTACACCACTGTGGAAGCAGCCATCATCGCCGCAATGAGCATGAACGGTAGTACGGTGACATTGCTGAAGGATGCTGAAACTACAGACAATGTAATTATAAACAGCGGGGACTTTACTATTGACCTTAACGGTAAAACCTTAACCTGCAACCAGTTAAACATAGCTACAGGGGCAGTACTATCCATGCAAGACAGCAGCGGCAATAATAGCGGAAGCTATATCGGTGCAATCTTCACAGAGGGAGAGCTGAATATCTCGGGCGGAACCTACAAATACACCGGCGACATAAACTATACTTATACTTTGGAAACACTTACTATTAGACGATATATTACCATCTACGCCAAAAATGGAAGCAGTGGTGAGATAAGCGGAGGCATTTTTCAGAGAAATGGCTATACCACTGCGTACTATGCTCTTGCATATGAATCCAATTCTAGTCTAAAGGTACTTGGTGGCTACTTTGATAGCATAAACGGGCTTGCTTCCAACACCGGCAACAAATTGCCAGTGGGCTATTGCTTGATGAACTCAGACAACAACACTCCTGTTCCATATCCGGGCGGTCAGAATAACTTTTTTTCTTATATCACTGTAGAACAATGCACAGAGCATGATTATGGAACGCAACGTTATTGTCGGTATTGCCATACTGAGAATCCGGATTACGGCGGTCCGGTCTGGGTAACTATTGACGGCACTACCACAAAATATGAAGCGGCAGAGATAGCAAATGCATTTGCCGCAGCCAACGGCAATACTGCGGCGATTACTTTGAATACCGATGTGTATGCCAGTAATTTAAGCTTGACTAGTGGAACCATCATCATTGATTTAAACGGTTATAAATTGCTCAGCGGTACACAATATTCGCATATATTTGATCTAAATGGTGCTGAAGTAATACTAAAAAACGGCACAGTACAGATAGCAGAAAGGAATAACGGAATCAGATTAAGCTCCGGTAGCTTGACGATTGAAAGCGTTACCTTCAGCTCAGTAAGTTATACAGCAGCATCATTGGACATCCAGGGCGGAACAGTGGAAATTAACGGAGCAAATTTTCAGTATTACGATTCTATCGAACAAAAGGCCGGACATCTGACAGTGAGCGAGGGAAGCTTTGGAGGCACGGTGGAACTTAATGGGGGAGAAACACTCTTAGAAGGTGGTCATTATAGTGAAATTATCATTGATGATAATGATCCAAGAAACATTGCGGACTTACTTCCCATGGGTGCCATGATGAAGTCGGATACAGGCACTGTTTACTCAAAAGATCAGTTAAGGATCAAAGGGATTTCCCAGGTAGCTGTCTTAGAAGCTCCCATAATAATTACGGCTCAGCCTCAGAACACCGAAAGTGTAACGTATGGCTACTTCTTTCGCTCATCCTTTACAAGAACTATGAGCGTAACGGCGGAAAAAACTTCTACCGCATCGGAGGACAGTTCGATTGCCTACCAGTGGTATCGCGTTAAGAGTGGCAGCGAAACCAGCGACACGGCTTTGGGAACAGCTGATACGCAGACAATGCCCTCTGGTCTTGACGCAGGCACCTACAGCTTTTACTGCGTTATCACCTGTGGCGACTATATTGTGAACAGTCAAAGCGCAGATTTTATTGTGGAAAAGGCAGCACCAAGGATTGGACTGGATGTCATAAACCTTGGGGATACACCTTTTATCTATGGTGAAGGTGTTTACTTACAAGCTATGATTAATGGTGAAAACGGAGAACACCCTGATGGTAGGGTAACCTTTATGATTGACGGGGTTATCGTCACAACAGTTGATTATGATTATGATGACGGTCACGATTATTTCTGTCAGACCGGGATTATACAGGCATTTGACGCAGGCAAACACAGCTTTACAGCCATTTATCATCCAAGCACCGACGGCACCGGCAAAAATTATGAGAGTGCGTCCAGCGCGACGGTGGAACGGACCATTGCCAAAGCAGACCAAAGCATAAGTATTACAGAAGTTAGTGGAAAAAAATATAATGATGCTGATTTCACACTGGAAACCACAGGCGGCAGCGGCACAGGTGCAGTGACTTTTTCTGTGCCGGAGGACAACGGCGTGCTTTCCATTTCTCAAAAAGAAGACGGTAGATTTTACGCTGCTATTATCGGTGCAGGAGAAGTGACCGTAACAGCCATCAAGGCGGAGGATACAAATTATAATGAGGCCACTGATATGCAGTTAATCACGATTGAAAAAGCAGCAGCTCCGAGTATTACTTGGCCGAATGCAAGCAGTATTATCTACGGGCAGAAGCTGTCTGCAAGCGCCCTAAGCGTGAGCAGTACCGAGTATGGTACCTTTGCGTGGACGGATGGTAGTACAGTTCCGACTGTGACAAACGGCGGCTATGAGGTTACCTTTACACCGAATGCAGGTACAGTGGCAAACTATGAAGCCATCACAAACACAACCAAGATGGTTGCCATTACAGTTAGCAAGGCAACGCCTGCTGTGACAGTAAGTGCAGACATCTCCGATGATGCAGGAAGCCGTAAGGCGACATTGACCGCAACCGTGACCGGTACAGGCGATGGTGAAACTCCTACCGGCACCGTGAAATTTACGGGCAGCACAAGCGGCAGTGATGTGGATATTGAAGGCGCAACCGCTGTCACAATCACAGGCGGCAAGGCAACTTACACATGGACTGGGCTTGCTAATCAGATTTACAAGGTCAAGGCAGTTTACAACGGCAGCGCTAACTATAACACCGCTACAAGTACAGAGATTACCTTTGACACCAATAAGGAGAATCAAGCAGCACTTAACATAGGAAGTATTGGTACAAAGACCTATGGCGATGGAACATTTACCCTTTCAGCAACAGGCGGAAGCGGTGGCGGAGCGGTGACCTTTGAAAGTTCTGACTCGACCATCGTCAGCATTTCCGGTACCACAGCAACGATTCACAAGGCTGGTAGCGTAACCATCACCGCTACTAAGGCGGCAACAGATACCTACAATGAAGCATCAGCATCAGTGTCGTTGATCGTGGGCAAAAAAGTGTTGACGGTCAAGGCAGATAACAAATTAAACATTATCAAGGGTGCGGTAATGCCTGCACTTACCTATACCGTAACCGGATTGGTGGGCAGCGATACCTTTATAGACCCAATACTGTCCACCACAGCAACGGACACGAAGACCTTGGGTGAATATGACATCACCATCAGTGGCGGAACCTTTGCTAATGCCGACAACTATACAATTAACTATACCAGTGGTAAGCTCACCATTATCAATGAGCCTGTATCACCAGGAGGTTTATCGGGTGGTGGTTCTTCCAATGGTGGTGGTTCGTCCACAGCTACACCGCAGCCAGATGCAGGAACGCCAGTGATTAAAGGCGCTAGTAACCAGGCAGGTTGGAAGGCTATTAAGGAGCAGATCGGTCAGACCAGGGAAGGTGATACGGTAACGATAGAGATGAATGGTTCTTTGGTAGTACCAGGAGAAGTCCTTGATGCCATCAGAGGAACAGACACCACCCTTGTCTTTGATATGGGCGAAGGCATTACATGGAGTATTAACGGTCAGAGTATCACAGCCAACAGTCTGAACGATGTTAATCTAGATATAACACTGGATACAGATGCTATTCCGGCAGGAATCATTAGCCAGATGGCGGGGGAACAGGATTCCAACACTCTCAGTCTTGCTTATGATGGTCCGTTTGGCTTTACATCAGTACTTACAATCAATCTGAATAAAATAAATGCAGGAAAGTATGGTAACCTTTTCTACTATAATCCGGTAACAAAGCAATTGACACTGCAAGCAGTGGAAAAAATCGGAGAGAAGGGAAATGTAGAACTTCCGTTTCCTCATGCTTCGGATTATGTTGTCATAATCAGCGAAAAGCCTATGTTAGAGAAGACACTGGATCAGATAGAAATTAGTGCTGTGAAAGGGACACTGTATGTGGGTGGAACCGAGAAGAAGAGTATGACGTTAAAGTTTAAATTGCCACAACTATTGGAAGAGGCGGTGGAAAAAGATAGTTCTATACGAAAGATCACCTACCAGTCCAGCAATCCTAAGGTTGCAACAGTAAATGCTTCGGGAAAAATCATTGCCAAGAAAGCAGGAAAAACAACCGTAACAACACTGGTTACAATCAATGGAGTACAGAGAAAGTTCCGGACAATAATTACAGTGAGTAAAGCATATATTAAACTGATAGGGAGCACCAATACCTTAAAAACGGGAGATACCTTTACTTATAAGGCAGTCGGATATGGAGTTAAGACAGAGGATATTATGTTTTATACTTCCAAGAAATCCGTTGTAGTAATCAATAAGACAACAGGTAAGGCGAAAGCAAGAACCAAAGGAACGGATTATATTATTGCTAAGGCTGGAAAAGTCAAAGTAAAGATAAAAGTGAAAGTTTCTTGATTTGAATTTGCTTTATGACAGAACCGAAACCTTTATAGCGTATTAATCCCATTACAAAACTGTATTGGAGCTAAAAATACTTAACTAGAAAAAAAGAAGCTGTTGCAAAAAAAGGTGCAAACATCCGTGTTAGCAAGTACCTGAGTTTGCAACAGTTTTTTTATTTTCAATCAATCCACAATCAATGTGTGATACGTTCGCATATATAGATAAATAATCATTTTAACAAAGGCTTAAGCCAGTTTTTTCCTAAATTACAAAAAACCATCAAAAGCACCCCCAAACTACCCTTTTGCGGAGTTGATTTTGATGGTAATGAATGCTAAATTGTTGTAAGAAAAAGATTTACCTTATTATGGTAATCGAAGGGAGAAAACAGATGGGGCAGGGTGGATATTTATCTATTACGAACAGTACACCGTATTGTTGGAAAAAAACATATGATTACAGCTACCAAATGGATGCATGGAATTTTCCAGATGTAATTGAGAAAGGGATAAACTATAAGCTGTACATAGAATGGGACGAAAGCATTTTTCATCAAAGCCGTGATGACCAGGGCATAGCTGAGTATACCATAGAGGATGGTAGCGGTAGCAAATTAAAAATCAATGCGAACAATAGAAACGAATTTTGTATTTCCATTAATTCATCCGGATTAAAGCGAAAAAAGGAAAGTAGGAAGCGAGAAGATTGTGTGTTGGGGTGGATGCATGATGGAATCATGAATTATGTTGTAGTAGGAGATAAGGATGGATACATGGTAACAGGGGATGACTTTTCCGGTTGGATGGAGGATACATTAGATCTGATTGGAAAAAGGAGGCTCTTTGATATATGTATGCCAGGTTCTCACGATTCCGGTATGAGCGTATGCCAGAATGCTACGCTAGGGGCATCTGCACATAATACAGTAACGCAGACCTGTGATATTACAGGACAACTTGAGCTTGGAGCAAGATATTTTGATCTACGGCCTACAATAAGTGGAGGGGGATTTTATACTGGACATTATGGACACGTAAGTAAGGTTGGGATTGAAGTGGATGTGGGAGGAAACGGTCAAAAGCTGGATGAAATCGTAGAGCAAATAAATGTTTTTACAAGGTCACACAGGGAACTTATTATATTAAATATTTCCCATAGTTTGAATACAGATGTTGGTCAGGGAGTTTATAGGAGCTTTTCTGATGAAGAATGGAAAAAATGTCTTGGCGTTTTGGAAAAACTGAATTATCGGTGCGAAAAAAACCATTCGGGAGACCTTTCATTGAAACATTTGGAGGATTATCTGGATGCAGAAATAAAAGTACTTGTAATAGTGGAAGATCTTTCGTCTATTCCTAGCAAATTTGCTGGTAAAGGATTCTTCCCATACTCACAATATAATGTTTATAATAGTTATTCAAAAACAAATAAATTAGCTGAAATGATGAGTGATCAGTTAGAAAAGATGCGGATTAATAGTAAACAAAAATTGTTTTTGCTTTCATGGACGCTAACACAGGAGGACTATCAGGCTGCGTATTGTGGCGATTCCATATTAAAACTAGCGGAGAAAGCAAATGAAAATCTGGACTGTAATCTGTATCCTAAGGTTTTAAGTTATAATTACCCTAACATTATCTATACAGACAAGATAGAAAACTGCCAAACGGCGGTGTTAAGCTGTGCGATTAATTGGGGATTATTTCATTAAGGAGGAAGAAACGTGAAATCAGAAGTACATTATTGGAAAGATGAAACTGGAGGAAAGAGCCGCATTGAAGGGTTGGTTTTTGCCGCGGATAAGAATTGGAAAAATGGAAAGATAACTGTTACCGGGAAGTTGAATTATCAAAAGGTAGATCTTGAGATATATATTGAAAATGAGCTAGTGTTGGAAAAGACATGTAAACTGGATAAAAATGAAACGGAAATCATAGAATTTCAGGTAAATGGAAGAAAATCAGTAAATATAACAGGTACATTAAAAAATTCAGGCGTGCTTGGAGCGGGAGCTAACATTATTGCAGAGATTTGGTATGAAGGTGAAGCCTATCAGAGTAAAAGTGTGAGATGGTCAGATGATACTGCGGGCTTAAGTGTAATTGAAAACCTTTGTCTGGAAGGGACAAAAGAATGGACAAAATGCGACATCCGATTGCAGGGAAAGAAGGACAGGGCAACGCAGTGTTATGTAACATTGATTGCTGGCGGAGCATTGAAGAAACCGCTTTATGAAAGAAAAGTATTAAATGGAACAGAAGAAATTGTTCTTACCTATGAGATTAACAATAAAGTGCCATTAGTAGTAGCGGGATACATAAGCAACATGGATATCATTGGGGCGGGAGCAGAAATTATACTAACTGGATACTATGAGGAGGAATACAATGAATAGAGATGCAACAGAAAAAACCAGAAACCAGTTTACTTGCTTTTGTAGTCTTACCTTTTTAGTTAGTGATGAAGGTTCCCTGCCAGAGGATTACAAAAATTCAGATGATTATACAGGAGCAGGCCTGGAGGGAGAATTATATGGTTTTAGCACAGGTCTGTTTTCATTAGATTATCACAAGGCAGTTGTCGGAACCACAAAGGATGAAATCGTTGTGGCAATCAAAGGTACAGATGGATTTATGGATAGTATGAATGACGGATATGTGAACCCGGTAGATTTTGAAGGTATGGGGAAAGTGCATATGGGGTTTGCAAGTGCAACAGCACTTCTTTTAAAAAATGGTTTGGAGAAGAAGGTTGATGAATTGATAAGGAGCAATCCGCAACAGGGCTTGTGTTTTACTGGTCATAGCAAGGGTGGTGCAGTGGCTTTTTTACTGGCAGCACATTACAGTAATAAGAATTACAGTAATAATATTCGTGTAATTACCTTTGAGGCACCAAGAGTTGGGAATTCCACGTTTGCATACAATTATGAAGAACTTGGTATGGAAACTTTGCGGTATGAGGATTTTCTGGATGTGGTTCCCCACCTGCCTTTTACATCACAGGAGCATCAGCTACTTGATAGGATGGGTCCTGTCAACAATTTCTTAGAGAATTTCATGGATATCATAACTTGCGATTATGTACCTGTAGGAAGAAGAATTGGTTTCTATGTAGGGCATGATGAATATAATGGACGTTACCCTCATAATGAGGGGAATACTGACGGTGAGAGCTTGAATTCTATGTGTGCAGTAGAATTTCTGATGAGGAACCATTTTAGCATTTCTTTAATGAACAATGAGATTCATAACAAGGATTACAAAGAAAGCATAGTAGAATATACAGATTTCGACTATTTGCAGTAGAGTTCCAAAATGAGATAGTGAATAGGTGAATCAATAAAGAATGTTGGGACTATAAGGTAACATGGAGGGTTATATGGAAAAGAATAAAAAAGTAGAGAGGAATGGAATAACTATGAACAAAAAGAAAATGAAACGACTACTGGCAGTGGTATTGTCAATGCTGATGATGGTCTCTGTAATAGATTATAGCGGCCTTCAAAATGTTAACGCACAGACCTTGAATGGAACGAAAACCATTACAGCCTTTGCCAAGTTGACAGAGGATATTGCCAATCAGCAACTTGCAGTGGGGGTAGAAGAATCAGAGATTAAGCTACCTGATACTTTGAATGTGACAATTCAAGATCCAATGGTAGAAGCACCGAAAACTGCTACAGGATCTGCAATTGGTCTAGGCTCAGACCAGGCAGCTTCTAAACAGGTGGATATGGAACAAATTATCTCACAAGAGCAGACGATTACCGGTATCACCTGGAAAATTAATGTAGAGAACAGTGGTTCTACTGCTTTTGATTCCACTAACGCAGGCGCAGTATTTATCTATGAGCCAATTCTGCCGGAGGGCTATACCCTTGCGGACGGAGTGAGCCTGCCACAGATTCAGGTGCTGATGGAAGACGGTGGAAAGTGGGCATTCAGCCAAAGTCAGACCATAGATGGTATCGAAATTACTGTTAAAGCAGATAAGGACATGTTCCCGGAGGGAGCTGTTCTTCATGCCGAAAAGGTGACCAATGCGGAGGATAAAGAGAAAATCCAAAACGCTGTCAGTGAAGAAGTGAAATCAAAGGAAACAGGCAAAACCGTAACCGAGCTGGTTTCCTTTGACATCACCATCACCGATGCAGACGGCAAGGAGCTTCAACCCGATACCAGCAAGGGGGAAGTAAAGGTTTCCTTTGCAAAGCTTTCTATGACAGAAAATGAAATGATTAAGGGAAATCATAATATTCAGGTATTTCATATGAATGATACCTTAAGTAATGCAGAGAAAATTGAGAGTATTGTGGATAATAAGGGTGTAGTAGAAGCAGTGGCAGAGCATTTTTCGGTATATGCCATTACGGAGACTACAGATACACCGGATACCGATATGATGACTACACTTTATATAAATAAAGGAAACATCACCATCGGAGATGGAACAGTCAGTGGCTTTGATGCGTCTGGAACAGAAGTTACAACTGCCAACAGTAATGGATATATTATTACTCGAGCGGAAACGTATTCAAGTGTAAGTAGATTTACTATTAGCGTCAGTGGCGGTACACATAACATTATTTTAAAAGACGTTGAATTATATCTGGATCCTGATATTTCAAACAGTCCATTTTCAATTGCTAGCGGAGCTAAGGTGAATCTGGTGCTGGAAGGGACAAATTATTTGCAAAGCAGATATGATAGTACACCGGCAGGGCTGCATGTACCGGAGGGAGCAGAACTGGTCATTGCCAAGGGGAGTACAGGTTCCATTACCGCATTAGGAGGACCGGGGGCAGGTATAGGTGGCAATGATGGGGAAGCTGGCGGTACCATTACCATCAATGGAGGAACATTAACTTATGTCAGTGGCGGTACGAGTGGAGCCGGAATTGGTGGAGGCAGAGGTGGAGCTGGCGGAAGTATCACCATCAATGGGGGAACCCTAACGGACGTCAGGAGTAGTTATGGAGCTGGAGTTGGCGGAGGAAAAGGTGGAGCCGGAGGAAACATTATTATCAATGGAGGAACCATAAATACCCAAAGTACCGATGGAGCCGGGATCGGAGGCGGTGAAGATGGAGCCGGCGGAAGTATTAGCATCAATGGTGGAACAGTAAAAGCGACTGGAAGTAATGGAGCCGGAATTGGAGGCGGTTATCAAGGAGACGGTGGAACCATCACCATAAGTAACGGAGAGGTAACAGCAACGAGCAATTATGGAGCTGGGATTGGCGGAGGTGCATATGGTTGGTATCATACCGGAGGAACGATTACCATTAGCGGAGGAACGGTAACCGCTACCACTACGAACAGTGAATATGGCGTTGGAATTGGGAATGGTTTTCGTGGAGGCGATAATGGGGGTACCCTTTCTTCTGGCGGCAATTCCGTATATGTGATTGCAAACAGTGTGACGGCAGATACATCTAGCTTCAACGGAATAATAGAAAATGATGGAAACACGACTGTTTATGGACCCTATACCCTTGCAGGGGATATGACGATTGCCACAGGGAAGACAATGACAATATCAAGCGGAAGTACTCTGACGGTTCCAAGTGGAAAGATACTGACCGTGAATGGAACACTGATAAACAACGGTACTCTTTCCCTCGGTGCAGAGAGTTGCCTGACTGGCACGGACGGTATCTTGAGCGGTGAAGGTACATTCAAGTCGATGGGTGACCCAACCAGTGATATGATTGTTGTGCCAACCAACCTTATTTATAATGGCACTGATTTGGAGGAAACTGCCAAAAGTGCAATTTCAATTGATTCTACAAAAGTTGGTACGGGTATGATTTTCAATCACGAATTCCAGATAACTACCAATTCTGTCGAGGGATGGGTGCTTTCCATCAGCCCTGCTGAGGTCAAAGAGACTGGAACTTATACGGCTACATTCACCAAGGATAGTAAGACTATTAGCAAAGAATTTACCGTAACTCAATCCGCTACAACCTTTGACGGTGGTATCACAGTAGATAAGGCAGATAAGACATACACCTACGGCGATACGATCACCGTAACAGCAAAGCCAAAGGCAACAGGTTCATCACCTGTGAAAAAGAGTTTTCGTAGCTTTTCCGCGCCAACGGCAAATCAGATGGCATTGTTTGTGGGAGAAACCCAGATTTCTGACTCTGTGGATGGAGATAGCAATGGTGTTTATACCATGACCTACGACACAACAGACAAAGCCCTTGCCATTGGCAGCAATACCATCACTGCAAAATATGTGGAAAGTGCCAATATGGCAGATTATAGCGGTACAGTGATGGTAACCTTGAATCAAAAGCCCCTGACTGCGACAAGAAGCGGAGGATCGTATATATATGACGGAACAAATTCACCAATTCCGGGCTTTGATAAAAATAACGGGTTAACAGGTGTGGTCGGCAGTGATGATGTGAATGTCTTAGTTTCTGGAATTCTTCCTGATGCTAATGTGGGCGAAGGCAAAGTATTTACTGCAACCGGTGTAACTTTTCGCGGAACCGATGCAGGTTATTACAGCCTTGCGGTAGATGATGTTCATATGACAATAGACGTGACGCCAATAACAGTTACACCTATCCCTCAAAATAGCACCCGAAATGTGGTTGTTGGTGTGGGAACCTTCTCTGAGTCTACCTTTATTAGTGATATAACCAACGAAAATATAACAGGGACATATGAATACGATTATAATGGCAAAACTAACTATGCTGATGTTGTGTCTGAGCTTGCAAAGCTTTCAAAGGATGCAACAGCAGAAGTAACGTTTAGATTTACTACTAATGGCAACTACGAAGGCATCATAACAGGTACGCTGAGCATCTCGGTAGTTGGTCTTGAGTTTGCAGGAAAAGACAAGGCATTGACCTTGAAGACAAGCCCGATTTATGGAGACAAATGGAGTGAGATTGTAAGTCTTGATACGAGTAAGCTTTCTGCAAACGTGGGTGGAAATCCAGTCGCAGGTACGTATACTCTCATGATTGACGGTGTTCCATTTAATGGAGTGGATATTCCAAAGGGTGGAAGTTATAGCTATAATCTGACCTTTACCGCAACAGACAACAGCTTTACGAATGTAGAGGTGATGAGTGGTAATGTAGACGTTATCCAAAGAGAAGCTGTACTTTCCTGGGGGGATACCGAATTTACTTATAACGGTTCTGCACAAAAACCTATGGTAGCCATTACCAATAAAGTTGCAGGCGATGATGTGATTAGCAGTGTAGCAGATATGGAAGCACAGACCAATGTAGGCACAGGCTATACGGCAACAGCGGTTCTTAGCGGAAATAGTGCATCAAATTATAAGCTTCCATCAGTATTTACAGCCACATTTTCCATTACCGCCGCAACCGCCACAGGCAGTGTAGCTGTTTCCGGCACAGATGCCAACAGCAACAAAAAATTGGACAGCGGTGACACGGTGACTGCAGATCTTTCCGCAGTGACCCCGGCGGGCGGCACAGCAAGTTATCAGTGGAAGAAAACCACAGACGGTACAACCGAAAGCATTGGTACAGACCAAGCTACCTATACACTAACTTCCAGTGATAGTAAAGGCAAGATTTTCTGTGAGGTGACATTTACAGGCAACACTACAGGCACGATTTCCTCAAACAAGCTCGATATTGCAAAGGAAATCTTAACAGGCAACATTGCCATTACTGGTGAAAATACAGTAGGAAGTGTAATGACGGTTTCTCTGCCAACTAATGCAGGAATCTCAGGCAGTGACTATGAAATTCAGTGGTATCGTGACAATGCGGCAATCATAGGAGCAAATGCCATAAGCTACACCATTGCAAAGGAAGATTTGGGAAAAACCTTGAAAGTTGTAATTACGGCAAAAGAAGCAAGCGAGGGCTTTACAGGAACACTGACCTCAAATGTGTTTACCGTTCCTGCAATGGCACCGGAAAAAGCAGTGGTTTCTGTTTCTTTGGGAAATAGATATATAGCGTTAAACTGGACAAAGCCATATGCAAACGGTTCTGACATTACAGGATATTCCCTCACCGTAAAGCAGGGCGAAGCAGAAATTACAGGTTCTCCTTTTGCCATTGGTGCAGATGCAACTAGCTACAAGGTGGAAAATCTGACAAACGGAACAGAGTATACCTTTATTCTCAGCACGATTAACGGGGAAGGTAGCACCGTTTCCGATACAGTTATGGCTAAACCTAAAAAGCCATCTGATGGCGGATCCTCCGGCGGTGGAGTTTCTTCCGGTGGAAGCCCAACATCAACAGTTACCACAATGCCGGCGATTAAAGATGCGAGTAACCAGGCAGGCTGGGAGGCTATTAAGGAGCAGATCGGTCAGAGCAGGGAAGGTGATACGGTAACGATAGAAATGAATGGTTCTTCGGTAGTACCAGGAGAGGTCCTTGATGTCATCAGAGGAACAGAAACTACCCTTGTCTTTGATATGGGCGAAGGCATTACATGGAGTATTAACGGCCAGAGTATCACAGAGGGCAGTCTGAAGGATGTTAATCTTGATGTATCACTTAATACAGATGCTATTCCGGAAGGAATCATTAGCCAGATGGCGGGGGAACAGGATTCCAATACTCTCAGTCTTGCTTATGATGGTCCGTTTGGCTTTACATCAGTACTTACAATCAATCTGAATAAGATAAATGCAGGAAAGTATGGTAACCTTTTCTACTATAATCCGGTAACAAAGCAACTGACACTGCAAGCAGTGGAAAAGATTGGAGAGAAAGGAACTGTAGAACTTCCGTTTTCTCATGCTTCGGATTATGTTGTCATAATCAGCGAAGAGCCTATGTTAGAGAAGACACTGGACCAGATAGCGATCAGTGCAGTAAAAGGGACACTGTATGTCGGTGGAACAGAAAAGAAGAGTATGACGTTAAAGCTGGAATTGCCACAACTATTGAAAGAGGCAGTGGAACAAGACAGCTCTATATTAAAGATTACCTACCAGTCCAGTAATCCTAAGATTGCAACGGTCAATGCTTCTGGAAAAATCACGGCCAAGAAGGCAGGAAAAACAACCATAACAACACAGGTTACAATCAATGGAGTACAGAGAAAGTTTAAGACAACAATTACAGTCAAGAAAGCATATATTAAACTGATCAAGAGCACCAATACCTTAAAAACTGGAAGTACCTTCACCTATAAGGCAATCGGATACGGAGTTAAGACAGAGGATATCATGTTTTATACCTCCAAGAAATCCATTGTAGTGATTAATAAGACAACTGGCAAGGCGAAAGCAAGAACCAAAGGAACGGATTATATCATTGTTAAGGTTGGAAAGGTCATAGCAAAGATAAAAGTGAAAGTTTCATGATTCGAGTTTGCTTTTATGACAGAACCAAAAGCTTTGTAGCGTATTAATTCCATTACAAAGCTATAACAGAGTTAAAAAATAAAAGAAGCTGTTGCAAAAAAAAGGTACAAACGTTCCATGTAAGTCAGTACCTGAGTTTGCAACAGCTTTTTTTAGTTTCACTCAATCCACAATCAATGTATTATACTTTCGCATATATAGATAAATCATTTCACAAATACTTTAGCCAGCTAACCACTGGGTTTTTTTGTACCGATTTTTGAAAGGAGAGATGGATCAATGACCAGATACAGACGACAGAAGGTAACACCATAGTGGGTACCTTCCAATTTAATAATGAACTAATCACCGGGAGATACAAGCTTTTTGTATCTCCTCATTTTATTTTAGGAGGAAAACTTAATGATGAATTATGAGATTTTTAAAGAAGTAGTAGCTGAGAAATTTATGGATTATATGCCATCTCAGTACAAAGACATGAAGTTAGAGATACATCCGGTTGAAAAGGTCAATTTGACATTGGATGGAATGAACCTTGTTGGAGAAGGTGATATCAAAGTGACACCAACTATCTATATTAATGATATGTATACACACTATCAGAAGACAGATGATCTTCGAGAGGTATTAAAGACAGCAGCCGGCAGAATGGAACATGCAATGAAGGAAGCTCCAGAAGTAGTGCCTGCTATAGATTTAGATGGTGCTAAGGATAATATCGTATTTCAGTTTGTGAACACTGAGCAAAACAAGGAAATGCTACAGGATACACCCAATAGGTCCTTTCAGGATTTATCCATAATCTATCGATGGATAGTAAAAACTGATGAGGAGGGAATTCAGAGTACGGTAATTCGAAGTTCACTTGCAGAGAGATTAGGCTTGTCAGAAGAGCAGATGTTCAAACTCGCGGTGGATAACACAAGAAGATTGTTTCCACCAAGTGTAAAAAGTATGAATGATGTGATTCGCGAGATGTTTACGAAAGATGGAATGCCCGCAGAGGTTGCTGATATGATGATTGGTGAGATGCCTCCCGAACAGACTATGTGGGTAATTAGTAATGAACGGGGGATTAATGGTGCGATTTCTATGTTATATGAGGATAAACTTCATGGATTAGCAGAAAACTTAGGCACTGATCTATATATTATGCCTTCCTCGCTTCATGAAGTGATAGCTGTTTCAGCTTCCATGGGAGACCCGAATGAACTTGCTCAGATGGTAGCTGAAATTAATATGGATCAGGTTTCCTTAGATGAGAGGTTATCAAATCAGGTATATCACTATGATAAGGATTTACGAAAGCTCTCACTTGCTACGGATACGCCAAACAAGAGAATAGATGGTATCGTTGCAGAACAGAAACTAATCTACAACAGGGAAGAGCAGTCTCGTTAGGAGGTTAAGATGGAGCAGAATATTAATGAGCAGAGTATTGCGAAGCAAAATATTATGAAGCGTGGTATATCCATGCAGGAATTGATTACTCTTATTAATGATAGCGAAGAAGACTTTCTGATAAGCATTCATCTTGGAGAGGAGGCTGATACAGATGCCGAAGAAGAACAAATTCAAGGTTGATGTGGTATCGGTAAGATTAGTTAAGGATGCTCCAATATATTCGGAGCATCCTTTCAATAGTCCTTATGAGGTAGTATCCGTGATGGGAGATGTCATGTGTGAGTTAGATCGTGAAGTGGTCAGTGTGATTAATTTAAAATCAGATCTTACACCTATCAATGTTCATTTTGCAAGTATGGGTGCTTTGAATGAGGCTATGGCACATCCCAGAGAATTATTTAAGGCAAGTATTCTTAGCAATGCTGCCAGTATGATGCTCGTCCATTGCCACCCCTCTGGAAATCTTTTGCCTAGTAAGGCTGACACCATGATGACAGACAGAATGAATCGACTTTGTGAGCTGATTGGGATTTCACTGATTGATCATGTTATTGTTGGAGGAAGCAATAAGGAGTTCTTTAGCTTTAAGGAAAAGGGAGTGATTACAAATCCAAGAATAGTTTTTGCACAGGATTACAAGTCATTTGATATTTCATCACCTATGGTAGCGGAGAGTAGGAAGGTAAGGTGATAAAGGTTGGAGGAAGGTAGATTTACAGAAGAAGAACTGATGATTGCCAAGAGTGTTGATTTGACAGCGGTTGCTTCTAATCTTGGGTACACAGTGAGGCGAGTTGGAAAGTATTATACTCTGAAAGAGATGGATTCCATCCGAATCTATGATAAGTCTCATTGGTTCCGTTGGTCGAGGCAGTATGAGAGGGGAAACAATGGTGGTTCACAAATTGATTTTTTACGGGTGTTTTGTGATATGGATGTGAAAACGGCGGTGTTCTGGCTTTTAGATTTTGCAGGTTATCGAGGAAGGTTAGCGGAGGAGAAGAAACCACAGTTGAAATATCAAGTAAAGAATAATGACTGTGTTCTGGACGGTCTGATGGTAAGAACAGAAGAAAGCAATATTGCACCTACCATTTATCTGAATCCATATTTTGAGCAGATACAGGATGGTGCTGAATTGGATGATGTGTTAGCTCAGATTGCAAGTGTTTATCAGTCACATTATATAGATCATGATATAGATGTATCGGCAGTTACCGATTTTGACAAGATTAAGGAAAAAATTGTATGTAAGCTGATCAACGAGGAAGCAAATCAGCAGTTCCTTCAGGATAAACCGTATTCCAAGCTGGAAGATTTAGCAGTTGTGTATCAGATTTTAATGGATAAAACAGGAGAAGGAACTGCGACCATTACCATTACAGATAATTTGATGGATGGATATGGAATCACACTTGAAGAACTGCATGACCAGGCGTTGCAAAATATGGATACTTTGCAGCCACATAGTTTCAAAGGAATGAATGAGACGGTTGCGGAGATGATTGCAGTTGATATTGCAAGAGACCAAAATATTGGCATGGATGAAGCAAAAGAAATGGCAATGCAGATGATGCCGGATATTCCCGATACCATGTTTGTGCTGACAAATGATACAAAAGTAAATGGTGCTGCTGCAATATTAAACGATGATATCAGACAGGAAATCGCTGAGAAGGTAGGAGATTTTTATATGCTGCCTTCTTCAATCCATGAAACGCTGATTATACCGAAAGATGCGGGAATGGAGTTTAAAGAACTTGAGCAGATGGTGCAGGAAGTAAATCAGACACAGGTGGCACCGGGAGAACGTCTTTCGGATCATGTGTATGAGTATGATGCCAAAGAACATGAATTGTTCCGCAGTGACCGGGCAGAGGAACGTGCCAAGCAGAAAGAGGAAAAAAGAGATAACCGCCATGAGCGTGTTTCAGTAAAAGAGAAACTTGCGGAGAAAAAAGATGCCGTTATTAAGATGAATGCCGGGAAAGAGCATTCTGCACCAGAAAAGAAAAAGGAAGCCGTAATATAGGAGGAGTGGGATATGTATACAACAGGAGATAAGCTATTAAACGTGATGAAAGAGGAAGAAATCGGGATTGTGGAGCTTTCCAGAATTTCCGGTGTATCCGAGAGAACAATCCTTGACATTATGGCAGGAGTTAAGGAGCCGGAGATTGGTGTTATGTGCAAGATTGCAGAGGGACTTGGCATCTGTGTCCATGAGCTTTGTGCAGATGAGGAGAGTTATGCGGTATCTGTTCCGAAGGATACCCTTGCAAAGTTGATTGTTGTCAGTGAGATTAACAATGTGGAGCTTGAGGAACTGATTAACTGTATTTTGGAAAAAGGCATTGAAGATCAAGGGTTTTATAAATAAAGTTATGATATATTTTACTATAGGCGGCACGATGAGATATATGTCGTGTTGCCTATAAACATAGAAAATTGAAGCCGAAAGTGATAAAATATAGTAAATGATAAATTGGATTGACCAAGTGTTTTGTAAGTGATAAATGAATTGAACTACACATTAGGATTTACAAATATCATGGTACATATAATTTAGTTTATGAAGGAGGTTTCGATTTGAATAATACAGAACCCAAATTTGAAGATATGAAACAATGAATAGCTAAAGCGGGTGGATTATTTTATCAATATCGTCCATGTAGAAGGGATGCTGCAACAATATATGATATAGAAAATATAAGACATGGAGTTGTATATGCGCAAACACCATTAAATATGAATGATCCATTCGATTCTATGATAGGATATTCACCTGAAAAAATGTACGAAAACTGTATTTCTATGCTCGTGGAAGAATTGGCGATTGAAGATGAAAATCTTAAAATTATTATTTCACAGTTGCTTAAGTACAAGGCAGTAGGAAAACTGGCAGAATTTATATGTATGCTTAATGAATTGAAAAAGTATCTCTTTTCAAGGCAAGTAAGTATGCATCAAGCTAATGTACCGATTATTCTATTTATTCGTCAAAACCTAAATACTTTATATGCAAAGTGCCCGAAAAAAATAAAAAGTTCTCTATCAAAAGAGATGTTTGCAGCATTTTTGTTGATTGTAAGCAAAATGGAAAAGGTAGATATTACAGAAGAAAATTTGTCGGATATGCTTAAGTTGGACAGGGTTTTGGATGAATTATATAAGAAGGCGGTAGATATTAAAGATAATGTATATATACCAACTTTAAGAACATTTTTATCCAAATTGACAGTTTCTTGTTTTAGCGTGAGCGGATGGGATAATCAGCTAATGTGGTCGCATTATGCGAATTCCTATGCTGGAATATGTATAGAGTACGATTTCAATCAAATTAAAGATGCCATAGGTTTTATATATCCAGTTGAATATACTACAAAAAGACCTACGTTATCATTACAAGATTTGGGAGTGGAAGGCTTTAACTTAGGTTCAGAAGCAAGTGTTAAATCATGTGAACCCAATATGAGAGCTATCTTATCATATTTGCTAGCAAAAAATGTTTGTTGGAATTATGAAAAAGAATGGAGAATAATCAATGTAGGTGAAGAAAATACACCATTATTTATTGATTTACCGTTTGTTAAGTCTATTACTTTTGGTATGAATATGGACCCTATTTGTAAGCAATTATTGTGGGACGTATGTAAAGAAAAAGAAATAGAATGCTATGAAATAGAAATTGGAACAGAGAATTATGAATTAAGGAGAAAACGGCTTACAGAAAGTGATTTTATCTATGATATAGATATGGAGATTAATTATATTGATGTATTGATGAAGCAGATTTCGGTTACTTTTGAGCGTATAGGTAAAATGGGAGAAAATATTGAGAACGAAATCGAAAATAAAAATTTTTCAAATGTTAGCCCAATGCTTTCAGATACTATTGATACGATGTCAAATTCGTATTATTTAAAAATATCTCTTAATCGCATATGTGATCATGAAACGGAAGAACTTTCATCAAATGGAATGCCGAAAGAAATATTGGAAAGCATTTCGTTAGTGAATACTTTTGTTTCGCAAGTGAAAGAGATGTATGTGGCATTAAAAGAAAATGTTCCTATTTTTTTACTTGGAGGTTTAATTAAAGGACATGAGTATACAGTGATAAAAAAACAATTAGGCGATATACACGAATTAGTTGGAAAGTTTGAGAATATAGAGTGGAATCCGTTTTGTATAAAAAAGGTATCAGAGGATGCGGAAGATAATGATAGTGAGTATTCTGAAGTAGACGAGTTGGCAAAAATATCAGAGTAATTAGAAGTAGCACTTAGGAGAAATCTTAGGTGCTATTTTTATATGATAAGGAGGGAACAGATGAAAATTGAATAAAGTATACCGTCACTGGTGGCAATGGCTCATGAACGAACCATAGCCACCTTTTTGGTTGCAGAAAATCAAATAAGAATGGAGGTTTACCATGAGAAAATATAAATTGATTTCCGCACTGGCAGAAGAAACAGCAAAAGAAGTCGTGCGGAATGAAGAAAACTGGAGGAGATACCTAAATACTGCTTCCAAACTGTATAAATACCCATTTAAGGAACAGCTTTTAATCTATGCCCAAAGACCGGATGCAACCGCCTGTGCTTCCATAGAAATATGGAATGAAAAGATGCACTGCTGGGTAAACAAAGGTGCAAAGGGCATTGCACTGATTGATGAGGATAGTTTTTCCGGTTTGAAATACGTCTTTGATATTTCAGATGTGCATAAGGCAAGAAGAATCGGACAATTCCCTAACCTTTGGGAAATGCGTGAGGAACACATGGAAGCGGTGATTTTCCGTCTGGAAAAGACTTACGGGGACACCGACAGGGAAGCCGGGTTTGTGGGACGTATCCGGGAGATTGCCGGACGGATTGCAGAGGACTGTTACAAAGAGCTTGCTTCGGATATGGAATATTTAAAGGAAGGGAGCTTTCTGGAGGAACTGGACGAGTTTAACGTGGAAATAAGGATACGGGAAACCCTTGCTGACAGTATTGCTTATACCGTCTTAAAGCGTTGCGGCATGGAGGAGAACGAGCTTGCCGAGGAAATAAACTTCCCTTATATCCATGATTTTAACACAGTGGAAACACTGTCACAGCTTGGAAGCAACGTGTCCGATTTATCCAAGCCTATCCTAATGGAGATAGGTAAAGCAATCGGGGTGTATGAGAGGGAGAAAGCAGAGAACCGCACAGCGGAAAATTCTGTTCAAAAAGGACTTGCAAACACCTCAGAAACACGCTACAATGCTTTAAAGCGTGAAAGCGAAAGCCAAGACGGAGAATCTATCACACAGACCGGAAAAGCCGGGGAAAGGAGCAAATATGATGAATATGACATACGAGAAGAACGGGGATTATCAGATACCGATGGTAGCAATGGACGAACAGCCGAAGGAGGTACTGACGAAGTACGGACTGATGAGAAAGAAGTTCTTACAGGAACACAAGAACGGAGTATATACGGGACTTCTTCTGAGCGGGAAGCTAAAGGAACACCTGTTAATGATACAGGAGCAGGCAGAGGAGAGAATGGAGCTTCTGACCGGACAGATGAAGGAGAGAGAGGGGATAACGGAGCAGATGAAAGCAGAGAATCAGATGCTCTGGGTAGCGAAGATGAACAGCATCGTACACTCGGCAGAGGAGATCGTGATGACGGAACTGATCTACAGTTAAATATCGAACAGCCGGAGGGAACCTATCAACAGTTAAGCCTGTTTCCGAGCTTTGAGGAACAGGTCGGCACAATCGCAGCAGCGGAAGCAAGTATTCAATATACCATGCCCGCTGCTTTTTCTTTGCCACAGGAGCAGATTGACAGTATCTTGCGTAGTGGCGGCGGTAGGGATAACAGCAGAAAACGTATCTATGCCAAGTATCAGCAGGGTAAGACACCGGAAGAAATGGCAGAATTTTTAAAGAACGAGTATAAGACTACCGGAAAAGGTTTTGAGTTTGACGGTAATCCTGTATCCCTTTGGTTTGATGAAATGGGTATGCGTATCGGTTACGGTACATCGGCAAAGGAAAATACCCTTGCAGTGATGAACTGGAGCGAAGTGGAGAGTCATATCCGTGTTATGGTGGAGAATGGTACTTATATGAGTGCCAATGAAGTATTCCTTGTGGATGCGGTAGAGCGTGAGAGGGTTGCTACGGACATTAACAACTTCTTCCGTGACGGTATATCAGAAATGCCGGAGAGTCTGGAGCTTAAATTTTCCAATTACCCGGCAAGCATGGAAAGGCTATGCGAGCTTTTATCCACCACTGAGGGCAGAGAGCTGATTAAGGATGAGCTTGAAAAGGCACAGGCACAGCTTGACAGCGGAGAAAAGCAGATTAAATGGAAGTATGTGAAAAGACCGGATTATCTGTTAGAACAGCTTGTCGATTTGGGTGTGGAAAAGAAAGAATTTCCGGCACCTGATACGATTGAGGTAAGGAATGAGGACTTTATCACACAGGACGAGATTGATTACAGGCTGACAGGTGGAAGCGGCTTTGAACATGGAAAGTTCCGTATCTATGAGTATTTCATGGAAGGGCATGACAAGAAAGATAACATTGCTTTTCTGAAGAATGAATATGGTACGGGCGGCAGCTCCCACGCACTTCCAGGAAGCGACAGAGCGCATGAGGATCACGATGCCAAAGGTATCCGTCTGGAGAAAGGTAACTATGGCAGTCCTTACGCAAAGGTGCTTTTAAACTGGAATGTAGTGGAGAAACGTATCCGGGAGCTTGTGCAGGCAGATAAATACCTTTCGACGGAGGGAAAGGAAGCCTATGCACAGTACAAACAGGAACAGGCAGAGAAAGCCATGCAAAAAGAACAGGAGAAGTTGGAGCATGGCATCCGCATGGAATGTAAGGAAGCCATTGAAAAAGCTATTGCGGAGAACTTTGACGGTACCACGCTTCCAAGAGATACCGCAAAAGGCGTTATCGAGCAGTATGGAAAGGAACGTGTGGAATATGTCCTTGCCAATACCATTACACACTTAGCCCATGACGGTCGGTTTTCCGTCAATAACAAGGAATGGGCAAAGGGCATTGTACCGAGTGCAGAATGGAATACGAGAGATCTGATTGTAACCTCGCATCCGGCTGTGCTTGACGGTTTTACCAATCAGGCAAGGCGGTATCAGGAATTGGACAGGGAGCCGGAAAAACAGCCTGTACCGGAGCGGGAAGAAACAGAAACCATTTCCGAAGGAGATGCAAAAGCACCGGAAACTGAAAAAGCAGACATAGAGCAGTTAAATGAAAGGCTGTCTGAAATGTCGGCTGTGGTTAAAATTTGCGGAGCATTAGACCGGAAAGATGTGGTTGGCTGGAACGAGGAAACACAGGCGGTCACGATTACTGACGATGAGCGTACTTTAGAAGGAAAAGAGGTCTATGATTTCCTTTTTGCAGAAGCGGCAGACTATGTAATGATGCAGACAATCAGCGGAGAAACAGAAAAAGCTCTGGAAATGGACAGTTTGTTAAAGGATGCCGGACAGTATGCAGCACGTTATGAGGACGAGCCTGTCAAAGAGCAGGAAGAAACACAGGAACAGCCGTCGATTAACAAATCGGGTGCAGTCAACTTCCACATTGCTTCGGAAACAGAGGAAAGTGCCGGGAAAGGCTTTGCGGCAAAGGAAAAATTCCGTCAGAACGTGGAAGCTATCAAAACGCTTGAAAAGATTGAGGGCGAAAACCGTATTGCCACACCAGATGAACAGGAGATTTTAGCAAAATATGTGGGCTGGGGTGGTCTTGCCGATGCCTTTGATGAAACCAAAGCGAACTGGGCAAGTGAATATCAGGAATTAAAGAGCCTGTTGTCAGCCGAGGAATACGACTCTGCAAGGGAAAGTACCTTAAATGCCCACTACACCAGCCCTGTGATCATCAAGGCAATTTATGATGCGATGGAACGAATGGGCTTTTCAAAGGGCAACATTTTGGAGCCGGCAATGGGTATCGGCAACTTTTTCGGTATGCTGCCGGAGAATATGCAGGAGAGCAGGCTTTATGGTGCGGAGCTGGACGGAATTACCGGAAGAATTGCAAGGCAGCTATACCCGAATGCCGATGTGAAGATCACAGGCTTTGAAAAGACGGACTATCCCAATGATTTCTTTGATGTGGCAATCGGAAACGTGCCTTTCGGTCAGTACAAGGTGGCAGACAGAGCCTATGATAAGCATAAATTCCTCATACACGATTACTTTTTCGCCAAAGCCTTAGATAAGGTCAGACCGGGCGGCGTGGTGGCATTTGTCACCTCAAAGGGAACAATGGACAAGAAAAGCCCGGAAGTCAGAAAGTACCTTGCACAGAGAGCGGAACTTCTTGGAGCAATCAGGCTTCCCAACACAGCATTTAAGGAAAATGCGGGGACGGAGGTCACTTCGGACATTCTTTTCTTAAAGAAACGTGACAGGGTAATCGATATCGAGCCGGATTGGGTACATCTTTGTGAAAATGAAGATGGCATAGCCATGAACCAGTATTTTGCAGACCACCCAGAGATGATCATGGGAAAAATGGAGATGGTCAGCGGGCAGTTTGGCATGGAAGCCACCTGCACACCGGATACCACCATTTCGTTAGCTGAACAGCTTGAAAAGGCTATATCCCATATCGAAGGAAGCATTGATGAGGTAGAGTTTGATGAGCTTGACGATGAGCTGGCAAGAGAAGCCATTCCCGCCGATCCAAGCGTGAAGAATTACAGTTACACGATCGTGGACGAGAAGGTGTATTACCGGGAAAATTCCATTATGAAGCCTGTGGACGTATCAGAAACGATGGAGCAGCGCATGAAAGGCATGGTGCAGATTCGTGACTGTACACAGGAGCTGATTGATTATCAGTTGAACGAATACCCAGAAGATATGATTAAGAGCAAGCAGGCAGAGCTTAATGAGCTGTATGATGCGTTTTCAAAGAAATACGGTCTGATCAATTCACAGACCAATAAGAGAGCGTTTAATCAGGACTCAAGCTATTGTCTGCTTTGTTCATTGGAGAAATTAGACGATGAGGGCAACTTCAAAGGCAAGGCGGATATGTTTTCCAAGCGAACCATTAAAAAAGCAGAAGTTGTCACAAGTGTGGATACCGCAAGTGAAGCACTGGCGGTGTCATTAGGGGAAAGGGCAAGGGTAGACCTAGCCTATATGTCGGAGCTTACGGGAAAAAGCGAGGAAGAAGTGGCAAAGGAACTTGCCGGAGTGATCTTCCAGAATCCGGTTACAGAAAAGTGGGAAACCGCAGACGAGTATTTAAGCGGCAATGTCCGGGAGAAGCTGGCAACCGCAAGGGTTTTTGCAGAGAATCGTCCGGAGTTTGCAATCAATGTCACAGCCCTTGAGGGTGTACAGCCAAAGGAGCTTGATGCAAGCGAGATTGAGGTGCGTATCGGTGCCACATGGATTGAGCCTAAGTACATCGAGGATTTCATGCGGGAAACCTTTGAAACACCGGATTATCTCTTTGACCGCAACCTTGTCGGGGTGCAGTATTCCGATGTGACAGGACAGTGGAACGTAAAGGGCAAAAATGCGGATCGTGGCAATTCACTTGTCAATATGACCTACGGAACGAGCCGGGCAAATGCCTACCGCATTCTGGAAGATTCCTTAAACCTTAGTGATACCCGTATTTTTGATACGATAGAGGAAGATGGAAAGGAAAAGAGAGTTCTTAACAAAAAGGAAACCACGCTTGCCAGCCAGAAACAGGAAGCCATAAGGGAAGCCTTTAAGGACTGGGTATTTCGTGATTCGGAGCGCAGACAGACCTTGTGTGCCAAGTACAATGAGCTTTTTAATTCCACCAGACCGAGAGAGTATGACGGTTCGCACCTGAAGTTTCCGGGCATGCAGAGGTCAAGGCACTTGCAACCGGAAACCCGTACATCAAGGAGAAGATGGACTTAGACATACAGGTGTCAAAACTGAAGCTCTTAAAAGCGAACCACACAAGCCAGCGTTACCGTCTGGAGGACAATATCGCAAAGCATTACCCGATGCAGATCACAGCTTTAAAAGAAAGGCTTGAAGGGTATCGGACGGACATTCAGACCTATGCGGCGCATAAGCCAGTGGATAAGGACGCTTTTTCCATGAAGATAGGCAACCATACCTATACGGACAAAAAGGAAGCGGGTGCGGCGTTGATTGATATGTGCCGGAGTGCCAAACAGCCAAACATGGCGGTCACAATCGGAGAATTTCAGGGATTTAAGATGAGCGTGTCCTTTGACTCGTTCTTCTCAAAGTTTACGATCAGCTTAAAAGGAAGTCTTAGCCATGAGGTGGAAATCGGAGCCGATCCGCTTGGAAATCTGCAAAGACTTTCCAATGCGTTAGAGGGAATGACCGGGAAAATGGCAGATGTGGAGCAGAAGCTTTCCAACGTGGAACATCAGCTTGAAACCGCAAAGGTGGAAGTCACAAAACCTTTTGCACAGGAGCAAGAACTGGCGGAGAAGCTAGAGCGCCTTGCAGAGTTAAATGCTCTTCTTAACATGGACGAAAAGGGCGATAATGCGTTGGATATGGGAGATGATGAGCCGGAGGACGAAACCGGAGAGCAGAGCACACAGGCACAGGAGGGCGAGTCGGACAGGGCGGAAGATATACAGGAGGTGGCTGATGAACCGTTAAAGCCTGTTGCAAGTTTTCTGATGTCGGAGCGTATCGCAGAGCATGACAAGGAGCGGATGTTAGCAGACGGTTCCAGAGGGCGGGTATCCGTTAAGGAGAAACTTGCCGAGATGAAGCAGAAAATTTCCGATCAGAAGATGCCGGAGAAACCAAAGACCAAGAGTCAGGAAGCAAGTTTATAAAGTTTTATGGAAAGAGCAGGTAGCAATCTATCTGCTTTTTCCTGTTATGTGGCTATCGTAAGCAGAGAAGATTAAGTGACGAGCAGAGGGAACAGGAAAGGTTACGGATAGAGAAAATCAATTCAAGCGATAATAATCGGGAAATATAGAGCGAATATAGAGCCGATTTTGATAATTATTTTGGTTTCGTTCCATTTCAAAAGGGTTTCGTTCCATTTAAGAGAAAAAATATATTTTTTTGCCGATAATATAAATGACAGATTATATATAAGACTTGTCAGGATTAGAGGTGTGAAATTTATGGAGGTAGCAATCGTCGATGACGAAAAAGTTATCAGGGGGCAGATAAAAAAGCTGGTTGTAAAATATGAGCCGGACTGCAATGTTATAGCCTATGAAACAGGAGAGGAACTGTTGGCAGAGGGAAAGAAGCTTGATGTGGTATTCCTTGATATTCAGATGGAGGGCATGAATGGCATTGATACCGCCAGAGCTTTGAGGGAAAAACAGGAAGATATGGTGGTTATTTTTATTACCGGGGTGAAGGAATATGTGTTTGAAGCCTTTGATGTATCGGCGTTTCATTACCTGTTAAAGCCTGTAGAAGAAAAGAAGTTTTCGGAAGTTTTTGAACGGGCAAAAAAAGAAGTGAAAAAGAGAACCACGCAGGAACAAAAAAACATTTTTATCAAGAACAGAAACCGAAGCTTTACCATTAACCGGGACAATATCCTGTATATCGAAAACCGAGGAAAAAAGGTGGAAATACATACTGGTAATGAAATCATAGAAACCTATGCTTCCATGAACGATTTGGAAAAGCAGTTAGGTGGAAATTTCTATCGCTGTCACAGGGGGTATCTTGTAAATATGGCACATATCGCAGAATATGAAAATGACAGCATAAGCTTAAATAATGGGGAGAACATCTTCATGGCGAAAGAACGTTACAACGAATTTGTGAAGGAGTATATGCGGTATCTGCGGAATGGAGGTACAGCCGGTGTATGATGTGTTAAATGTATGTTTGGATGTAATCGTTGCTTTGGGGCAGGGGTATTGTCTGCAATACTTTTTGGGAAGTTTTTTGGAAGGCAGGGGAAATGACAGGCGTAACAACGGACTGCTGGTAATGGTTGTATACGGAGTGTTAAGATTGGGTATCAACTTTATCATGTCTTCTAATTTTGAAAGCTTTAGAATCATCGGGAAGATGGCATTGTTATCTGTGGTTGTCGTTCTTTTGGCACTTCTATTTTATAAAGGAGTTTGTGCAATCACAGCCTTTCTTGTTGTTACCTATATAGCAGTAAGTGAGATTACTTTTTTTCTGTCCTATGTATTTTTACAGTTAGGTGGCAATCTGTTTGACCTCTGGGTATGGCTTTTGGAAAAGGGCTATATTACTGTTGATACTTTTGAATGGATTGTGCAGATATCTGCCACTTTTCTACAAATAATTTTTTATGGCATATTTCTTGTATTATTGTATTTTGCTTTATGGAAGATTATCAGGAGTTTTAGTGATAAGGATTATAGGATACAAAGAACAGAGATGTATTTTCTTTTAGTGCCGGGGATGGTTGGGCTGCTGATCTGTGTGCTTCTTAGAATTATCATGATAACAATAGAAAATGATATGCCGAAGCTATTATATGACAGATACCCGATTTTAACCATTATTGTTCCGGCAATTCTGATTCTGTCCCTGTTGTCTATTCTCTATGTGGTAAAGACATTTCAAAATATGATTGTATTGAACCGAGAGAAGAACAGCCGGATTATTTTGGAAAAGCAGATAGGCAGTATGCAGGAACACATGGAAGAAATGGAACACATTTATTCCGGCATACGCAGTATGAAGCATGATATGAAAAATACACTTTCCGTTATCATGCAGCTTGCAGGGAAAGAGGAAGAAGAATTACAGACATATCTGGTAGAACTGAACCAGAACTTTGACCGTCTGGAATTTCAATTTAAGACAGGAAATACAGTGGTAGATACGCTACTGAATATGAAATATCATGAGGTAATACGCACGATACCGGATATTCGAATCGATGCAGAAAGACTCCTGTTTTCAGAAAATATGAACATACAAAGCTATGACGTTGGTGTGATTATAGGAAATGCGTTAGATAATGCAATCGAAGCCTGCAAAAAATTAAAATCAGAAAAACAGGAGGCAGAAACTTTTATCCGGATTTCCACTTTCAAAAAAGGAAAAATGATTTTTATTGAGGTGGAGAACAGTTTTAACGGAAAAGTAGTGAAAAAGAAGCAGTCGGAATTTCCGGCAACGGATAAAACAGATATAAGGGAACATGGAATCGGATTTTTGAATATCAAACATACCGCAGAGAAATATCATGGGGCGGTGGACTGGTCAGTAGATGGAAAGGTATTCATTTTGTCGGTGATGATGAAGGATGAAAGGAGAACAGAAAATGAGTATTAGTGGTGTAAATGGTATTGGCGCAACTGCCTACGCTTATATGAACAGCAGTAAGAAAGCAACAGGTGAGGACAATTTTGCAAGTGAAATACAAAAGGCAGAGGAAAGACAGAGCACAACATCAACTACCTCTGCATGGGCTGGGGATATGGTTATTTCGCAGCCACCAAATTACAGTGGCTTTACATATGATAGTTCTATTTCCAATAAGACCAAAGAGGAAATGACAATGGACGAATATAAGCAATGGGTTATGAATGAAATGTCTCAAATGCCTGTGAGCGGATGGTATCGTTCCACATGTGTTGGAGGTTCACTGATTATTACAGATGAAGCATTTGAAAAGATGAAAAGTGATCCAGAATGGGAAAATACTGTTATGAATATGGTAAGAAAGATGTATTCCACAAATGGCATAATGGGTTCGAAAATGATTGGTTTTCAAGTCATTGGTGCTTCGCCGGAAGAATGTTATGGTGAAGGTATACCCGTAAAAAGTGACAGTAACCCGGATGATTTATCAGATGATGAAGAATCATGGTGGGAAAAACGACATGAAAAAATGGAAGAATTGTTAGAGGAGCAGGAAAAAGAAGCACTTAAAAGGGCACAGGCACACAGGGCACAAGCACAGGAGATTTTTCTCCAAAGTCAGTTGGAAAGCCAACAGAGATTGCAGAGCTTTTTCATGGAAAAAATGCAGAGCGAGCAGGGCGCTGTAAATATGTCGGCTTTTCAGTCAGCAAGTGTTTCTGCCTCAGCTGTATCAGCCTACGAGGATACAATAAGTACATTTAGTAAGAGCGTAATAGAAAGTCAAAAGCTTTAAACGAGGAGGTTTAAAAGTATGGATATACAGGCACTTGGAATGCTGAGTAATATAACAGCAATTGTGCAAAACAAAATGTGAGTACTATTGAAGGTGATATAAATGTAGAAAAGGATTTTTACGGAACACTTAGAGAACAGCAGATAAACTGTGTAAAAGAAGATATATATAATAAATTTCATATTGATGTGGGAGCTGCAAATGGCTATTTTGAGTGTTATATTCCAAGTGATGTGCTATATAGAATGAATACAGATACTGCATTAAGACAAAAAGTTTATGATATGCTTGCAGATTATAGCAGCGATAAATTCAAACTAACGATGCAGACACTTAATCCGCCTGTAAAAAAATGTACACTGGTTTTTGATGATAATGGTGAGGTGGTTGCCACATTAGAGCCAGATGTAGGTGAAGAGAAGGCGATTTCGGAGAGGTCAAAGAATACTGAAAAAGTAAGGATAATGAATGGGAGCGATATAAAAGCCTTATTGCAAAACGATATGCAGGAGATGATTGAAAAAATAGAAGTACAAGGAGTTATGGCAATGGAATATAAAAAGAAAAGTATTTATAGATAATGAAAAAAGAGAATGTTTGGACTCAAAAAGAGAGAGCATAGGAAATTCTGATTGACAGAGGAGTTGCAGGAACAGGTAACAGCCGGAAACGGATTTCAAATTTACAATTCAAGGAGGATAGGCTAATAAACATTAATGCAAATTACGGACAATCTCAAGGGGGTAGATTTTAATGGGAATGAATATAGTAGGTAATGTCAATGGCAGCTATAAAGCACCTAAAATAGATTTGTTTGAAATAGCAGAACAACGAGAAGTTGATCAGCAACCAGTTAAGACTGTTTCATCTATATTTGGAAAAGATACTGCAATAAAAGTGAATATTTCTAAAGAGGGATTACTAGCCTTTCACGGAAGTAAGTTACAGGGAAGTTATGACTTAAATACTCAAATAGAACAAATTGAGTATATGTCTGAACATCAGCCTGTAGTAAGTTTCACAAATAGATTGGGAATAGCATTGCAGGATAGTTATGCAGGTGTTGCATATGAAAATAGACCTTCCGTTGAGGATCAAGGAAATACTGTGTTAAATACTTTTAAGAAAATAGCAGATGAAATTGTCTCAGGATATGCTGATGGTAGTAGAGTAAGATTTGTAGAAGATAGCTCTGGTGAAGATGGTTATAGAAGATTAACGATGGAAGATGAGTTAGCTATTCTGCAAGAAGAATTTGATGAGTTTGTTGAAAGTAGATTTGGAAAAAAATATCAAGAATGGAACATCAAGCAAATCAATGCGATAAATGATATTCAAAAAACGAAACAACGTTTAGGTATTGGTGATGGTAAAGTGTATGAGCCAGAGAAAGTACCAGAGCGGTTTGCCGAAAATCTCATCAAGGAGGGAAGGACATATATAGGTGGTATATTGAAATAAGATTGGTGTGGGCATAGATTTAACGCAAACAATGACGGTAAAGTAAATGTTGTGGATGTTAACCTGAAACTTATGGAAAAAATAAGATATAGGAGAAGCAGAGTGAAACGGATTTCATATTTCATTTGACAAGGAGGTTGAAATTATGCCAAGAATTACAGATTACAGTTTTTTATTTCACAGTATGTTTGGAACAAAAAGCACAAAAGGTGCAAGTGCTATAGGCAGCTTTCAGTTGTCGCAGTTAAACAGCAGTTCTGTACAGGCGCAGTTAAGGGCGGCGGGCATTGATACGAACAGCAAGCAATATAAGGCGGCAATAAAACAGATGATGTCAAATGCAAATGGGGCAATGTATGGAAACATTCAAGGTATTAAAAATCTGATGAAAAGTTACGACAAGGATGGAGATTATATTGACCCGACGACAGGACTGGCGGGACTTCTGGTGACAGAAGAAAATGAAGGTAGCCGGAAACGTATCATTACCATTCCTGAGAGTAGCAAGGATGAGATGTTTGAACAAACAAAGGAAGAATTTCTGCGTGAAAACGGCGTACTGAATGGAGACACGACAAAACGCTCAGACGTGTATACGAATATGTATCACAAGGTACAGAAAAATGCCCGATTGGCGGCAGAATATACTATGCAGCAGTATGAGCGTGCATATCGGCAGGCGTTCTTGGATGCCACAAGAAAAGCTGATCCAAAGTGGGAGATTGGAAAGCCAGTTCCGTCTGGGGCATTAGATGGAATTACAAGGGAGTCTGTTGAAAGTACACTTGCAAATAGCGGAAGCGGTTTTGTGAAGAAATCAATAGATGTCAGTATTTAAAAACTGTAGCATTAAATAATGCTTGCGGAGCTAAGGGATAGGTGGCTTACATGGGTAAATATAAAGTATTAGATATTTTTTCTTTTTTACCTGCTAATGTGATAAGTTTAGAACAATTAGAAAAAATGTTTTTAGATAGCTTATCAGAAATATCTAATAATACAAAATTGGGTAATGAAGAAATTGTTGTTACTTGTAGTTCTCAATCTTGGTTTACTGAAAACATAAAAGAATGTGCCACAGAATTAAAGAGTGAGGGAAAGCAAGTAGCATATATCGTATGCAACGAAAAAGTAATTTCCGTTATAGGATATAGGGAAAATGAATAAGAAAAAACAAACAGCAGAGAACATACTGCTTGGCTGGATATGGGAATCATTCTTTTGAATTTCCCAGAACTTAGGCAGTACATGAAAATAATAAGGCAGGTGATGTGTATGGGAAAATGTTAGTTCTGACATTTGAAGATAATGAGGATGATATGATGAATCGCATATTATCGTTAATAAATACCAAAGAAGAAGTCATTCAGATGTCAGGTTTGAATAATCATCTGTTGAATTTCAAAGGTCTTATGATAGATGAAGTTCAACGGGTAATCATTCGGGAAAGTCAGGAGATAGAGCTTACATATACTGAGTTTGAGATTTTCAAGCTTCTTGCAAAGCATCCGGGAATAGTGTTCAGCAAGGAACAGATTTATGATATTGTCTGGAAAGAATCCTATTCCGGTGATTACAACATCGTCATGAGCCATATCCGGAATATTCGGGAGAAGATAGAGGATAACCCAAGCAAGCCAATCTATATACAGACTGTTTGGGGAGTCGGCTACCGGTTCAATAAAAATTTAATAGCATAGAAACAGGCAATTAAGAAACGAAATCTTAGTTGTCTTTTTTATTTCTAAAAAAACATTTACAGCGATAGGTGCAGAAAGGAGACAGGAGTACATTGCAGAAATCAAAACGAATACGGGCAGTAATGATAAAGGTTTATAAGTGAATATTGTAGTTATGCGAAGGCAGTCAATAATGGCTGCCTTTTGTCATGCAAAAAAATAAGCAGATGGAGGAAATACTATGGCAGACGCTAAAACAGAAAAACAGAAAGTACAGGAAATAACAGAGAAGCTGGAGCAGGGTATCAAGGAGCTTTTTGAAAGCGAGAAGTACAAGACTTATCTGAATACCATGTCAAAATTTCATAATTACAGCTTTAACAACACCATGTTAATCGCAATGCAAAAGCCTGACGCTACGTTAGTGGCCGGATTCAAGGTTTGGCAGAAGAATTTCGACAGGCATGTTAAGAAAGGGGAAAAGGGTATCCGTATCCTTGCCCCGGCACCGTATAAGATTAAGGAAGAACAGGAGAAACTTGATCCGGTAACAGGAGAGATCATGCTTGACAAGAACGGAATGCCCATTACGGAGGAAGTGGAGATTAAGATACCCGCCTTTCGTGTGGTTCCGGTCTTTGACGTGTCACAGACGGACGGAAAGGAGCTACCGGATATAGGGGTAAATGAGCTTTCGGGAAGCGTGGAGGACTATGAGGACTTCATGCAGGCACTTACGGAGGTTTCCCCGGTTCCCATTACCTATGAAGATATAGAAGGGGAAGCAAAGGGATATTTTCACACCACAGACCACCGGATTGCCATACAGGAGGGCATGAGCCAGAGCCAGACCGTAAAGACCGCTATCCATGAGGTGGCACACGCAAAGCTCCATGACAGGGAACGGAATCAGGATATAGATGCGGTCTTAGACAAAGACCGCAACACGAAGGAAGTGGAAGCGGAGAGTGTTGCCTATACGGTGTGCCAGCACTTCGGCATTGATACCTCGGATTATTCCTTTGGGTATATCGCCGGATGGAGCAGTGACCGGGATATGAAAGAACTGAAATCTTCCCTTGATACCATACGAAAGACCGCTTCGGAGCTGATCACAGGCATTGAGGACAGGTTAGCAGAGTTACAGAAGGACAGGGCAGTGGAGCAGGAACAGAATAAGGAGAGTATTCTTCTGATACAGAATGATGATCTGACAAAATACAGCCTTGTGAGTGTTGTGGGAATGGACAGACAGGAGCTTATGGACGTTCTTTCAGCCATGAGTGAGGACGATAAGCTGAGTATTCAAGCATATCTGGAGAGCAAAGGGGCATGGACAACCGAGATTGCCAACGAAGATACAAAAGAATTTGGAGAATACCACCTTGATGTCCGCTACAATACCGACACAGAGGAGCTTGTGGATATGAAAGAACAAAAGGCAATCTATGATAAGTCTATGGAGCCGATTGCCGCCGGAGATGTAGTGGTAAAATTCTCCGGTTCGATGGGAAGTGAATGGGAGATTTCCAAAATCACAAATATGTCCCCTGACGAAGTCAGAAAGCTGCTTTATGATATGGCTCAGCTTAACGAGAATGAGTGGGACGGAGATTATAATTTGTATCTGAAAGAACATGGGGCAGAAATGACTTTGATTAGTTCCAGTGCCGGACTGAATGAACACGCACCGCAGTTTTTTGATTTTTCATATGATGCAGATACAGGCGTGAGTGCATCAACGGAATTATCTGCCATACAGCAGGCAGAGAACCTTATCAACCGCATGGAGCATGGGGCAACAATCTTTACGGATGATGAGAGAAATCTGATTGTGAATTATAATTACAAACTCGATGACATGGAAAAGACAAGAGAATTGGCGGAGAAACTTGCATACATGATAGAAAATCAGCCTGTCAATGAAGCGCTTACTGTCATTGATGCACAGGCGGAGATTGATGCCCTTCCGGATGGCATGATAGGTCTTTCTGAGATGCACGAGTATGGTTATTCCTGGAATGAAATGCTGCCTTTGACAAAGGATAAGGCAATGGAGCTTTTCGGGGAAGATGTGGCTGTGTATCAGCTCCATGAGGACGGTTCCGAAACGTTCATTAAAGATTTGGAAGAATTAAAGGAGCATGAGGGCATTTTCGGCGTGGAAAAAGACGATTGGAGTGCCTATCTGGAACACCAGAGTATGAAACAGGAGTTAGAGGAAAGCCCTGCAAACAGGGAAGCACAGCTTTTGTTTGGCAGTGAGGACAGATTTGGTATTTATCAGCTCAAAGATACAGAGGAAGCAAGGGACATTCACTTTATGGGAATGGACTATCTTGAAAGCAAGGGCATTGCGGTCACAAAGGAGAATTATGACTTGCTTTATACCGCACCGTTAGAGGAAGGCACAAGCCTTGAAGATATTTACACCCGCTTTAATATAGATCGCCCGGCAGATTTTAGGGGACATTCCCTTTCTGTCAGTGATGTGGTGGTGCTTCATCAGAACGGGGAGAACACAAGCCATTATGTGGATTCCTTTGGTTACAGGGCAGTACCGGAGTTTACAAAGGAGCTTATGGCAGAGCATATAAAAGAACAGACTTCGGTCATTGATGAAACGGTGGAGAGCCTTTCGGAGATTGCACAGGAACACGCAGATGATGAACCGGACAGGGAAAATGAAATATTCCTCGTCAATTACAACGAATGGCGTGAGGTCAGTACGCTTGACTTGGAACAGAATTATTTTGCTATTGACGATCCGTATGCGGATGGGGATTTCAGACTTTTGCATTTGCAGAACCAGATCAAGGACATCACGCCTGCAGGAGTGCATTACGATACCTATGAGGAAGCTGCGGCTGCTTTATATGAAGCAGAGCGGGAAATGGCGAATATGCCTTTCAACAAGGAAAATAACATCGGTTCCTATATGGTAAACGGAAGGGCACAGCTTGAGCGCATCATGGAAGCAAGACAGCTTCAGAAGCACATGGACATTGAAAATGACAAGGTATCCTACTATGTCATTGCCGATTTAAGCACATGGGCAGAGAACAGCCCGGAAAGGAGCAAGCTGGAGCGTTTTGACAGCATTTTTGAAGCAATGGAAGCATTTCAGGCTTATCGTGGCAAGGATGCACAGTACAGTGATGACAAGGCAAGGACAACCTTTGGTGTCAGTGTGCATGGCATTGAGTTTGATGTAATCCATGTAAGGAATAACGAAAATGTCCTGTCCCTCGATTTTACCCACAGCAGCGAAGCAAAGGAAAGTAAGCACTTCATGGACGATTTGCAGATGTTGAGTGCCAGTATCGGCATCGACAAGGTAAGAGTCCACCGGGATATGACACCGGAGGAAGTGAAAGACTTTGTGAAGCGGCGTTTTGAACATCAGTTGAAACAGGGCGGTCTTGAAGATATTTCCCTTTATATGAGCCGGTTCGATACGCTCTATGAACAGGGCAAGATGGAAAAGTTAATGCCTACTGCCAACCAGAAGCATATCGAGAAAAATGTACCGATTACGGAGTGGGACAATCCGTATTTTGAGGTAAAGGAGCCGGAGCAGATGGCATTTTCCATAAAAGATAAATTTGTCAGTATACAGACCTGTACGGAGGGATATGATTATTCCGTTTTTGATGCGGATTACAAGCTGATTGACGGTGGCGTGTATGACAATCCTGATATTTCCATTTATGCGGCGTTAAAGGATGTGCTGGAGGACTTTGGATTGTCAGAACAGGATAAGCGTATTCCGGTGGATTATGATGAGCTTATGGAGAAAACAGAAGCGGTGGAGCGTGAACAGTTAAGCGAGCGTATCCGGGCGGAAGTGCCTGAAGCAGACAGTGTTGTTGCTGATTTCAAGGCAAAGACAGAGGAATTATTTAACGGGATCAACGGACAGACACAGGACGATATAGAGCAGACGGTATGGGCATATCTGCAATCCAAGATTGACGAGTATGAGATAGATGTTGAGCTTGTGGATGTGGTGGTATCCGGAAGCAGATGCAGAGGTCTGGAGAAAGCAGGCTCCGATCTGGATGTGGTTGTGGAGTATAAGGGCAGGGAGTATGAAGATGATCTGTTCAATGTTTTTAACGAGGACGGTCTTATGATTGGCGGTGTGAAGGTTGACATCAATCCTATCACAGAGGGCAAGACCGGAACACTTGCAACTTATCTTCCGGGAGTGGAGAGCTATCTTGCAGAGAAACAGGCAATGCAGAAAGCATATGCTGTGGAAGTTATACCGGAGAAAACCGTTACCTTAACGGTTGCAGAGTGCGGCGAATTTCACAGTCTGGGAGAGTTCCATGAGAATATCGCAGGAGTGGAGGAAGCAATCGCTGTGTGGAAAAGCATACCGCCGGAGCGCATGAATGGGATTCCGAGCATCGGCATCAACATACATACCGAGGGAACCGAGCGTTATGAGGACGTGGAAATGGATATTCTCTCCGGCAAGGTCATTGATCTGGAGGTCTTGGATTATGTACCGGATATAACAGACGATCCAAAAGCAATCGAGGTCATAGCGGAGCTGATTGACAAGTTACCGGACATTGAGGTGCGTGGTTCACTGGAGAAGTGGCAGGCGGCGATTCTTGCTTCGGAGATAGACCAGTTTTCCTATGATTATGATACCTATCAGTATCAGGATACGGTTGAGGACAGGGAAGCACAGGTTGCCAACATCACTGAGGACATCAGAAACGGAAATACCGGGTATCTGAATGACTTTCTCAATGCGGTCATTTCTGAAGGTGTCAGAGAGGGCATTAAGGACATTTTCGGACAGGGTGTGGAGATTGATGACAGCGAAGCGGTTCAGACTGCGAGAAGGGCAAAGGAGCTGCTTGACAAGCTGGCAGAATACAAGCCGCTTGCAAAGATTGAAGAGCTTGAAGAACAGAATTACAACATGATTGATAATGTCTTAAACAACGGAGCGGAGAAAAAGGAAAAGGAGCAGATCAAAGGCAGAATTTCCATAAAGGAGAAGCTGGCAGAGAAAAAGGCAGTCATAGAGCAGAGGGATAGGGCGGAGCGTACTTCACCGGAAAAGGAAACCGAGAAAAAATCACAGAGGGAGATGTAAGAAAATGAGTAAATTCACAGTAGAAGAAATCAATTTCATGTGTGTGTTTGAGACACAGGACAGGACGGATATGATTAGGCAGATCAGACAGGTAATGCCGCACATAAAGGACAGCGATATGGAGGAGCTTGGAGAGCAGGTGCTAGGTAAGCTCCATAATATGACCGATGAGGAATTTGCAGAAATTTCTCTGGAAGCGGCAGAAGAGATGTAGGAAAGATAGGCAGTTGGCTGTATTGCTGGCTGCCTTTTTATTTTACTCAAAATGCCGATATACATAATAAAATAGTTATAAGGAGATGCATTATGTCAAGAACATATGAAGACGTTACAAGATATGTAGAAGATCAAAGTCAAGGGAAATGTAAAGTTTTAAGTGCTAAAACAGAGCATACATTTGATGATTTGGGGCACAAAGTAAATGTGTGGAATGTAAAAACTGATAACGATGGTGATTGGTGGGTGGTTGAAGGTGATCAAAGCCCTATGAATTTGTATCCACAAGGGGCGTACTATTTTTCAGCGGATGAAGTTTACTCTTTTCATATTGGAATTATGCAGAGAATGTTTTCAACACATGACACATACAATCCGGAAGACTATGTTAAAGCAGTGACTTTAGATAATGACATTGCACCAACTCTTTTTCGTAAACTGAAAAATATTTCTGCTTTAATTGATACAGCTATAGAGATAGAAGATTTTCAGGCAATTGGGGTTCAATGTAGAGAAATACTGATTGAACTAGGGAATAGTATTTACAAACCGGAAATGGCAGGGGATGAAGAACAGCCCCAAGCATCAAATTTCAAGAAAAAAGCAGAGCTCTTTATTAAATCTTATATGTCGGGAAGCGAAAATAGTGAGTATAGAAGTATTATCAAGAAAATGACAGAAGGTACATGGGATTATGCGTGTAAAATAACACATTCACAAACAGCAACTTTTTATGAGGTATCGACATGTGTATCGTTGATAATATCGTTAGTTAACATGTATGAAAATGTAAGGCAGAAGAGTTCAGACCCGATTTCGCAATTTCAATGTCCAAATTGTAAAAGTAAGAAATTTAATGTGACTGATAGTGAACATGATGAGAATGGAGTTATCTCAAAGCTATTTTTACAATGTGAAGAGTGTGGCGAAGTCACACAGATTGATTTTATAGAAAAATAGAAAAACAAAAAATCGCACCTGCTAAACTGCAAGTGCGACACTTTTGTTAATATTACGAGTCCTACGCAGCTCCAGGACGGAACAACATATGACTCTAATAATATTATACACCATATTTGTATGAAGTCAAACAAAAAATTATTCAGATAAATCATTAGAAAATTCTTCACTTAAAAGGTTTTCATCATTATCAGAAGTAGTAAATTTCTCGCTTACAGGATAGGAGAAGTTTTTGCCCATTTTCTGAAAGCCATATTCCAGATAATGTGATTTGGGGATGAAGTTATTTTCTGTAAGATTATGTAATTTAGTGAAAAGCTCTACAAGCCATTCCTGAAATTCTGTTTCTGGTTCTTTTTGATCAAGTTCATTTTCGTAATAATGCCTCACGATACCAGCAAAAATATCGGCAAACTGCACTGCAGGGGTTACAGCAGAACTGACAAACAAGGGCATTTCTAATATGTGATGGAAAGAACGCCCAAACTTCGTTTTGAAAAGAAAACCTGTAATTGCCTCAGCAATTTTTCGGTCAGCATCCTCATGCACCTCATCAAATATCATCATTGCTTTGCCATAGTGATGATGATTACAGTAAAACTCAACCTTTTTTAACAGAAGGTAATACTGTTTCGGAAGATGATGTTCTGGAACAATAATTGGTTCATCTGGCTTGTCCATAATTACGGCAAAAATAGCGGCGTCATAAGAGGTAATGATGTCCACCATGCCTTCAACATACGCTTTATTATTTGTACGATTCTTGGTAATGGTCGCTTCACGAATAAGTTTTGTAGACTTTATTTCGTCCTGCTTTCCATAAATAGAATCTTTTAATTTGTATATCTGATTTGTAATTGGTTTAATATCATTCTCATGGATACAGACACCAAGCAGGATAGGATTTTTGGTTGAATCTGTAGGGCGAGGGTATCCACTTTCGTCTATGAATGTAAGCATGTAAATAGATTGCTCCTTTGTTAAGTAGTGAATTGATTATACTATAAAATAGGTTGACTTACTACCAATATTATAGAGATTGTTGTTTGTTTTTGGAATCTTGGGGATTAGGTATATCCCTTCCAAGATACCGATTGAGGTTTTCTTGTTTCCGTTTCAGCTCACGCACTTCCTTTTCACAATCTTTATAGGTGGATGTCAACTCACTTTTCTGCTTCATCAGTTCCTGATACTCTGCTTTCAGTTTATCGACATTCAAGCCCTTTAAGTTTATGCCCGCCTGTTCAAGCATACGTCTGGCACCGCCATAAAGAATGATCTGGCTTTCGTATCTGCGGAAATATGCGTCAGGGTTCTTGGCTTTTTTGTAGCCGATATGATAGGAGCGGTTGTTTTTGTACTGCTGTGCATATTTGATGATTTCCGCAAGGTCTTTGATGCGGTGTTCCAGTTCCACCACGCTCTGCTTTGCAGACTTTCCGGCTTCGGTTTTCACTGAAATTTTGTGTTCTAGTTCTGTAAGGGAACCGACTTCATTATAGCTCTGTGCGGCAATCTTTAAATTCTCAATGGCAGCCCACCTTTGCAGTCCCGGACTGCTCTTAAATTTCTCGTCCGAGGTGTCAATGAGCCTGCGGGCAGAGTAATCTTTTTTCGGGATTACTGCCTTTCGTTCCCCTTTCCTCTCAATGCGTTCCCGGATACGCTCCTTTGTGTATTCCTTACCCAAAGACTTCGCACTGCCACGTACAAAACGCTCTTTATCCAGAGGGCGGAATGAGATGTATTTGGCAGCTCCTTCTTCAAAAGTTTCCCCTTTAATTTCATACCCTTTGGCTCTCATTAGAAGCAGAAATTCATCGTAAGTGGAAGCCGACTTGATGCAGAAATTGATGTCCTTTCTGATCAGAGTTTTCCATGCAGAACCGTTCTGGTCGGACTGCCATTCTTTGTATTTTTTGCCACGATGCGCACCTGGAATGATGACGGAAAGATTGTGTTCCTTGCACAGCTCATCACTCAGATTCCGGATGTGGTAATAGGACTGTTTGCAGTCGTGATATTTGTTGTGTTCGATGTTGTCAGCAGCGCAAAAAATGATGTGATTATGGACGTGCCCTTTGTCAATATGAGTGGTAACAACATACGAATATTTCCCCTCTAAAAGTTTATCTGCAAGCTCCTTTCCAATGCAATGCGCTTCTTCAAAACCAACCTCTCCCGGAGCAAAAGCCTGTATCAAATGATAGGCTTTGTTGGGACTGTTTTCCCGGCAGTGGTCGAGAGTATATTTGAAGTCATAAGTTGCGGTTTCCGGAGAACAGGCATAAGAGGAAACGAACATTTTTTCATCGGTCTTTTCGGGGTTGCAGATGTAGTTTATCGCTTTATCAACGGTTGCTTTGATAGCATGGATTTTTGTGTACGCCATACCTCATTCATCAACTCCTTTACTTCGTCCATATCTTCCTTATAAATGTTTCCGGTGCTGTTTATCCGCTTGGCAATCTGGTTCAGATTTGAGCTGATACGTCCAAGCTCCGTATTGTAATTTCTTAAATAACTGTAATCCACGTCATAGACGTAGCCATACAAAATGAGCTTTCGTAAGAAAGCGGACTTACTTTTCATGCCGGATAATCTGAACTTCTCGTCCAGGATATACTGCTCGTCATCATCGAGATAAAATTGCACCGGATTGGTGCGTTTTCTGTTTGCCATTTCTTTAACTCCTTTCCAATTTTGGGTACAAAAAAACTGCTGTAAAATGTTCGATGTTTTACAACAGTTTATTTCAAAGTGTATTCGATTTTTGGATAAAGCTATCCAAGAAAAATTGTAGCAAAATTGCAGAAGAAGGTCAATGATTTTGCTGTGAAAAGTGACTCAAAAAATATAAGAGGGTTAGGGAAACTTCCCTATGGAAATTTACGGGATATGCCTGTGGCATAAAAGTAAATTTCAGCCCGTGTGTCATGACAGGGGCAGTGCTTGCTATGGTTGCTATGGTTGTTTTCGACACTCCCGGAGGGTGTGTCGGTAATATTTATTAGCAGGATATAAGATATTTTTATAATTGTGTCGATGTTAAGTTAGGACAGTATATGGTAATATAGATGTAATATTGGAGTTAGATAATTGGAGAGGGAAAAAATGAACAGCTATTATGATATAACAAATCCAGATATATCGTTTGATTGGTTACATGAAGTATTGCATATGAAACAAGGTGGTCTGATTGATGAATATTGTTTGGAATGTCATAATGATTTTGATAGATTTTATGAAAAGTTTTTGCCGGAAATAAATGAAATAGATATAGAAAGTTTGGAAATTGTAGCATTTCAAGTGACAAGCAATGATAACGGATGTGCGGATATTAAAAAACATGGGTTGCGAAACTTGCAATGGGTTCTGAGTAATGAAACGAGTTTAAGTAGATTTTTAAAGCAACGGGGGATTAGTTTTGATATTGAGAAAAAACTGATGCACATTTTGGGTAAAGAGTATGATGTAGATTATGAGAAATATAAGGACTTAGATTGCATTACGAGAAGAAATGGGTGTCTACATAAGATAGGACACAAGTTGTTTTATGATTTTCAAATCAATGCGTTTTTGTTTTGCAAAGATATATATGTGGTGCTAGAATATAAATGGTACAAGTTAGACATGGAAATTCCTTAACATAGAAGTATAATAGAATAAATGGAGGAATGAACATGGCTATACAGTACACAGAGGAATTCAAAATCAATGCAGTAAAATACTGGAATGATCATCAGGATTTAGGCATCGGAAAGTGCGCAAAGAACTTAGGAATCAGTAAAAGTGCTCTTTCTAATTGGGGGAAAGCCTATACAATTAATGACGGCACGATCCCTACAAGAGGGCGTGGTAATTTCGAAAGCGACGATGCTAAGGAAATAGCTAGACTACGTAAAGAGTTACGTGATACTCAAGATGCACTTGATATATTAAAAAAAGCAATCGGCATACTGGGAAAATGACCGAAGCTCTGTTTCTGGAAGCTGCTATAAAAGAAGAGCAGCTTCTAGAGCAGGGAAAACGCCGGCTGAATGTCTCTGGTGTGCTGAAAATATTAGGCGTTTCAAGAAGCGGATATCTGAGCTGGAAAAAACGGCTTCCATCTAAAAGAGAGAAAAGAAAACGTATCATTAAAGAGCGGATTATCGATATCTATAAGGACTCCCATCAAAATTATGGTGCGCCAAAGATAACCGAATGTTTAAGGAAAGAAGGAGAAATCATTGCTGAAAAAACCGTAGGTAATTACATGCGTGAGCTTGGAATAAAAGCGCAGTACGTAAAACCTTATACAGTGACAACAATAAATTCAGATTTCAGCAATGAGTTAAAAAATATACTAGAGGAGCAATTTAATCCCCAAAAACCGGATGCTGTTTGGTGTTCAGATATTACATATATTTGGACATATGAAGGCTTTGTATATCTTACTAGTATCATGGATCTATATTCTCGAAAAATAATTGCTTGGACCTTGAGCAATACACTGGAAGCCAGATGGGTAATTGAGACAGTAAATAAGGCTAAAAAAGCGAGAAATGTAAGTGCCCCGTTAATCTTACATAGTGATCGAGGTATACAGTATGTAAGCACCGAATATATAAAAGCAACAATAGGCATATGCCGAAGTTACTCTAAAAAGGCATATCCGTGGGATAATGCGTGCATAGAAGCCTTTCATGCATTAATAAAAAGAGAATGGTTGAATCGATTTAAGATATACGATTATAACCAAGCATATCGTCTGGTATTCCAGTATATTGATACCTTTTACAATACAATTAGAATACACAGCCATTGTGGATATCTTTCACCTAATGAATACGAATCCAGTTACTGGGATAAACTGAATAAAATGGAACGAAAGGAAGCAAGATATGAAGCATGTTAATAGAAAAGTTCACGTTTAACTTGTACTTTTTCTTGACATAGTACCAAAGGCAGCTAGCGGGATTAAAAAAATGCTAGATATAAAAAAAGCTAACATAGATAAGCTTAAGGCGGAAGTGTCGGAAAAGGGTAAGAACATTACAAGTGTTCAACCTGCCATAGATGAAATAAACAAATCTTTGAAGGCATATGGTTTTACGAATTTTACTATACAACCTGCAAAGGACAAAGAAAACCATTATTGTATAGAGCGTGACGATGGAACAATGGCGACAAACACACTTAGTGAGGGTGAAGAGACATTTTTGTCATTTTTGTATTTTATGCAGCAATCGAAGGGATCAACTGATCCGAATCATGTTGCAGATAAAAAAATAATTGTTTTGGATGATCCGATTAGTAGCCTTGATAGCACAATACTATATATTGTGGGTGCAATGGTAAAAGAATTGTCTAAAAATATACGCGATGGTATTGGAGATGTTACTCAGCTGTTTGTATTAACGCATAATGTTTTCTTTCATAAAGAAGCATCCTTTATAGATGGTCAGACTAAGAAAGTGAAAGACGTGAATTATTGGATGATTCGTAAAGATAATGGTATTTCCGTAATTACTTCTTATGGAATGGATAATCCTATTTCAACCTCTTATGAGCTTCTTTGGAAAGAACTCAGGGATAATGATAATCTTACTATGATTTCAATTCAAAATACGATGAGAAGAATTATAGAAAACTACTATGGTATGTTGGGAAATAAAAAAACGAATACTTAGAAAACTATTTTAGTGAACCTGAGGAAAGGATGATAGCCAGATCGCTAGTTGCATGGATAAACGATGGCTCTCACAGTATTCCGGATGATTTATATATAGATTCTTATACAGATGCGGTACCAAAATATAAGGAAGTCTTTAGGGAGATGTTTTATAAAAGCGGACATAAGGCTCACTATAACATGATGATGGGGATTGAAGATACTGCTGAAATCGAACAAGTATAAAGGCGAAGAACTTATAAGAATAATATCAGGGATGGGCTGATTTATGGGACTTTTTGACCGACTTTTCGGATACAGAATAGTACAACAGAATACAAAACGGAAGAGTCCTATGACTGAGCAGGACCGACCGAAAAATGAAAATGCCATACGTATATTGGAATGCGGTAAGTATATCGAGACTTTACTGAATGCTGACAGATATATAGCAAGGAGTGAATACTCCAAACAGATATCAGACTTTTCTTCAGATATAGAGTTCTTTTCTGTTCTTAAACAGAGTGGCATGTTTGATGATTTCTGCAAGAAGAATAATCTGAGTCCTAGCAGGATAAATGGCATCATGGATTCATATGGAAATATTCAGGAACTCATTGATGAGCATAATGATAAGTTCGTATCTGAATCTATGATTAAAGAGAAGGACTATCTTGATAATATTCTGAAGCAAGTGGATCCGAATATAGTACTTGATGAGGATCAACGCCGAGTTGTTCTTACAGATGAGGATTACTGCCTTGTAATCGCTGGAGCCGGAGCTGGAAAAACAACTACCGTTGCCGCAAAAGTTAAGTATTTGGTGGATAAGAAGGGAATAGATCCTTCTCAGATTCTTGTGGTTTCATTTACCAATAAGGCAGTAAACGAACTGAAGGATCGTATTCAAAAGGAACTTGATATTCCATGCCCGATAGCTACTTTCCATTCTACCGGAAATGCGATCATTCATAAGAACAGTCCGGATGAAAAGCTCAATATAGTTGATCAATCCAAGTTGTATTTTGTTATTCGTGATTATTTTCGCAATTCCATTATGAGAAATGAGAGCGCAGTAAATAATCTCATTATGCTTTTTGCTTCTTATTTCGATGCCCCTTATGAGGGATCGGATCTGAACGCTTTCTTCAATAATATTGCAAAAGCGAATTTCTCTACCATGCGTGGTGATCTGGAAGATTTCAAGCGTGAGGTTATTGATACACGTACTAAGAAGTCAGTAACAATCCAGAATGAAGTTCTTAGATCATATCAGGAAGTTGAGATTGCCAATTTCCTGTATCTCAACAATATTGATTACGAATATGAGCCGATTTACAAGTATGATATTGAGTTTTCACGCAAACCATACACCCCTGATTTTATAATTTATCAGGGAGAAAAGAGTGCTTATTTGGAGCACTTTGGAATAACTGAATCCGGCGAGAATGATAGATTTACACCGGAGGAGATCGAGAGATATAAGAAAGCCGTGAGAGACAAGTGCATTCTGCATAAGGAGCACGGCACAACACTGATATATACATTCTCCGCATATAACGATGGACGTTCGTTGTTGGATCATCTGAAAGAAAACCTTGAGGCAAAAGGTTTCGAATTGAAGCCTAGGTCTAATAAGGAAGTAATGGAGATGCTTGTTGCCGGGGAAGAGAATAGGTATATCCGTAAACTTATTAATCTCATCTGTCGGTTTATTTCGAATTTCAAGGTGAATGCATATCAGGCTGATGATTTTAGCCGTATGTATCACTCTACCCAGAATGTGAGAAGCAGATTGTTCTTGAGTATCTGCAATGACTGCTACCTGGAATATGAGCGCTGGCTGAAGGAAAACAAGGCTGTTGATTTTGAGGATATGATCAACGAGTCCGCACGTCTTCTTCGTGAAGTGAAGGAGATGAAGAAAAAACTGGACTTCAAATACATAATCGTTGATGAGTACCAGGATATTTCCAGACAGAGATTTGATCTTACAAAAGAACTGTCAGAAGTAACAGATGCCAAGATCATTGCAGTTGGTGATGACTGGCAGTCTATCTATGCATTTAGCGGATCTGATATTACTCTGTTCACAAAGTTTGAAGAGAAAATGGGATATGCGAAGATGCTGAAGATCGTCAGAACATATCGCAATTCCCAGGAAGTAATCGATATAGCAGGGAACTTCATTCAGAGAAATAAAGAGCAGATCAATAAGCAGCTTATTTCGCCGAAGCATATCGACGATCCGGTTCTTATCTATACATATGATGGTACGAGAAAAGCTTATAACGGAAACAGGAAGAGCGGTGGAAATTACGAAATGGCCCGCTCTATTGAGACTGTATTGACGGATCTTTTGAATTATAAGAAAGCAGAAGGGAAAGATCCGGGATCTATTCTGCTTCTGGGCAGATATGGGTTTGATGGAGATCATCTGGAAAGAACGGGTCTGTTTGAATATATTAACCGGACAAATAAAGTCAGAAGTGTAAAGTATCCACAGCTTGATATCACATTTATGACAGCACATTCTTCAAAGGGACTGGGATATGATGATGTAATAGTCATAAACGGCAAAAATGAAACATATGGCTTCCCGACAAAAGTTGAAGATGATCCGGTGCTTTCGTTGGTTATAAAAGGGGATCGGTCTATAGATTATGCAGAAGAACGTAGACTCTTTTATGTTGCAATGACCAGGACCAAAAACAGGGTATTCTTTGTGGCTCCTGAAGCCAATCCTTCTGAATTTTTGCTTGAATTAAAGCAGTCATATAAAAATGTGAAGCTTCTTGGTGACTGGAATGAGGAGGAGCCTGTCAGCATAGCCAAGAAGCCGTGTCCGTTGTGCGGATATCCAATGCAGTTTAAGTATAAGAGATCATATGGTCTTAGATTGTATATCTGTACGAATGAGCCGGAAATCTGCGGTTTTATGACTAACAATTACCAGGCTGGAAAACTTTCAATACAGAAGTGTGATAAATGCAGGGATGGATACTTGATCGTCAAACAAGGTCGAGATAAGGATTTCTTCCTTGGATGTACAAATTATAAGCAAAATGGAACAGGGTGTAGCCGGATGATAAGCAAGCAGGCCTATTATTCGCAGATGGGATATAAGATGGAAGCGCCTGCACCTGAGCGCCTGATGGCATACACATCTAACATAAACAATGTTGTGAATAGTGATAAGAATACTGCACCGAATAATAACAGCATTCAAGAAGCTGATGTCAAAGTGGATCAGGAATCTAAAGCAACACAGGAAGTTGTTAAGTGGAATGCCAAGGATGATGATTATGTTGAGATAATTCGAGCTGAAGTTAATCCGGTTCTCTATGGTGAACTGGATCTGAATGACGTTGTATTCAATATTGTTAAGGCTTTGCAAAATGTTAGCAGGATTAAATTCTATGGTATGACAGTATTTTGCGAGGTCCTATGTGGTGAGGAGAACAAACGGATCCAGGACAATAAGCTGGATAAGATTCCGGAGTATGGAATCTATAAGACGCTTTCAGGAGATGCAGTAAGAACCGTAGTCGACTGGATGATTTCGGAACACTATATTCTAAAAACCAAGGGAAAGTATCCCGTTCTCCATTCAACTTATGAGGGATTGCATTATTCAGAGAGTATTACAGAGGGTAAGCTTAAAAAGCTAAAGAAACAACTGGAAGGGAATAAGATACCGTTTGATATGTAACGGCATTTGGTATTAAGCATGGATGCAAAAGAAGCATTAAAAGTCTACTTTGGTTATGATTCCTATAAACCCGGACAGGAAGAGATCATTGATTCGATTCTTGCAGGAAAAGATGTATTGGCAATCATGCCGACGGGATCAGGTAAGTCAATTTGTTATCAGGTACCTGCATTACTCTTGCCAGGTATTACGATTGTTATTTCACCGCTTATTTCACTTATGCAGGATCAGGTCAAAGCATTGAATGAGGCGGGGATCAAGGCAGGATATATTAACTCTTCATTGACGGAATCGCAGATATCTACAGTATATGCCAGAGCACTTGATGGAGCATATAAGATCCTGTATGTTGCGCCGGAACGCCTTGAAAGTTATGAGTTTACTAATTTTGTTGACAAAGTCGGTATCTCAATGGTTACGGTAGATGAGGCCCACTGTATTTCTCAATGGGGCCAGGACTTCAGACCAAGCTATCTTAAAATAGTGGATTTTATAGATGGTCTGAGCAAGAGACCTATAGTAAGTGCCTTTACAGCTACAGCAACTGAAGAAGTAAAAAATGATATTTCATGTGTTCTTAAACTGAAGGATCCCAAGATCGTGGTGACCGGTTTTGATCGTGAGAATCTGTATTTTGATGTGGAAACGATCAAGAAGAAGGATGACTATGTTTTGGAATATATCAAAAATCATCCTGAGGACAGCGGCATCATATACTGCGCTACAAGAAAAAATGTAGATGCATTGTATGAACTTCTTTCAAATGCTGGAATTCAGGTAGCAAGGTATCATGCCGGAATGAATAATGAAGACCGTAAAGAAAGTCAGAATGATTTCATATATGACAGATCGCCTGTGATCATAGCTACAAATGCATTCGGTATGGGTATTGATAAATCCAATGTCCGATTTGTTATTCATTACAACATGCCGCAGAGCATGGAGAACTACTATCAGGAAGCCGGCCGTGCGGGGAGAGACGGTGAACCGTCACAATGCATACTGCTGTTCTCGGCTCAGGATATTATGATAAACAAGTTCCTTTTGGATCATAAGGATTTTACGGATATTCCATATGAAGATATTGAACTGATCAGGCAAAGGGATGCAAAAAGACTTCAGATCATGGAAGGATATTGCAGAACATCCGGATGCCTTCGAAACTATATCCTTGAATACTTCGGAGAGAAGCGCAACGAGCCTTGTGACAGCTGCGGAAATTGCCATAGAGAGTTTGCTGAGATTGATATGACAGAGGATGCCAAGCTGGTCATCAATTGTGTATGGGAAACAAAGGGCAGATATGGATTGAATATAATCCTTGGAACTCTCCTTGGCGCGAACAGAGCCAGATTAAAAGAACTTGGAACCACTGAATACAAGACATACGGTGCGTTAAAGAGTCGATCTGAATCAGAGCTGAGGCTCCTTATCAGCCAACTGCTTTTGGATGGATATCTTTACCAGACTGCAGATAAATATAGCGTGATCCGCTTAGGAAATATAGATTCTCTTAAGGAAGCGAGTGCACGTGTCTTGATCAGAACATACGAAGACAGAGAACCTGAAAGACAGACTAGAAGCCGTAGCAGGCGAAGCACTGATTCTCTTACTAAGGCCGGATACGAATTATTTGAGACTCTCCGCCAGTTGAGACTGACTATTGCAAGGGAAGTGGGGATGCCGCCATATATTGTCTTCAGTGATAAAACATTGATAGACATGAGTGTTAAGGCTCCGCGGGACAGATTATCTATGCTGGGAGTATCGGGAGTCGGTGAAGCAAAGTATGAGAAATATGGTGAGAGGTTTATAGAGGCTATAACGGCTTTTATAGATGAGAATCCTGAATCGGTAACAAGCATCAAAGATGATGACGATGCTGCAGAAGTAAGGGTTAAGTCGGCAAGGAAGCGGAGGAGTCGAAAAGGAACTTTTTATCTTAATCCTGAGGATGAGGAAAAGTTCGAATACTGCGACCTCTATCTTGTAGGTGAGATCAAGGATGAACTGAATAGGATTACTTCCGGAAATAATGTTAAACATATATTTGGAACGGATATCTATAGATTCCTTACAGAAAAAGGGTATGTGGAAGAGCGGAATATCGATGGCAGATCTGTGCAGGTTCCGACAGAGATCGGTCAGACGAAGGGCATTATTGCTGTTGAACAGACCAGTAAAATAGGCACGGTATATACTGTGCTGAAGTATCCTCACGCGGTTCAGAAAGAAATAGTTGAGCATTATATAGAGATCCGTGATCAGGTTGCCACCACTGAGGACGAGGAAGAAGATGTAGCAGAAAATGCTTCTTTTGACCGTGCTGCATACAATCGGAAGATGAACAGACCTGACGGAGCCGGTGCATCCTGGTCAGAAGAAGAGGATAAGCAGCTTGATGAAGAGTTTAATGGTGGCATGAAGATTTCCGAAATTGCGAAGACTCACAATCGAACTAATGGTGCAATTCGTGCAAGACTCAGAAAACATGGGCTGATAGAGTGAGTAAGAGGGTGTTTAATTATGTTATATAGGCTCAGTAAAGAAGATAATACAATTGAGTTAATGCCTTATGCTGATTTTGAATCCTTGGCAAAAAAAGAGAAGGATCTTGAAAATCTTTTGGCTGAAAATCTTGGCGATCTCTATATAGAAGACGGTCAGCTGATGCGTATTTTTCAAGAAAGAGCTAGGCAGGAGGAGCCAGATCTTTGTGCATTAGATAAGAACGGTAATCTTGTTCTGTTTGAATTAAAACGTGGAGAGGTTCAGGGCGATACAACCATACAGGTGATGCGCTATGCCCAATCTTGGGGTCAGAAGTCATATTATGATTTGAACGAGGCGTATGCAAAGTATTGTGATAAATATAAGCTCCCCAAACAGGAATTGAAAGAAGCACACAAAGATGCATTTGGGCTGGATTCTGCTTTGGATTACGTACAATTCAATAGAGAGCAGAAAATGATAATAGTTGGTAGCTCCTCTGATAGCAGGTTGGTTTCTGCTGTTGATTATTGGAAAGCACAAGGGCTTAGTATCGATTTTATTCCGTACCGTATTTATTTGATAGGTGATGAGTATTATTTTGAATTCTTTTCAAAACCATATGATACGCATGTAAATCCGAAAGATAGAAAAGGTATTATATTTGATACCAACTTTGCATATGATGAGAACTCCATCTGGGATATGTTCCTCAAACATAAGGTTAGCGCTTACGGATCTGTAGCTGGATCGGTAAACAGCTTTCAAAAAGGTGATTATGTTTTGTATTATCACAAGGGATATGGAGTCGTTGGTGCTGGAAAAATTAAATCGGATACTAAGGAAAACAAGGAATATAAGAGGGATTATGAATTGTTCCGTGAAGTAGAATTGTTGACTCCGGAGATATCCAAGATTGAAGATATTCGATATATATCATATTCAGAACTCTGTGAGTTGTTAAACAAGAGTTTTTATCTAGCAAGAACGACCAAAGTGCCATATTTGTCAGAGGAAGAAAGCAGGTTGGTTGTCGAGCGCTTACTAGAAAAATATGAAATCGATAAGTGATCTATAATGAAAAGGCTCGCCAGTCGGCGGGCCTTAACCATTTACCATGGCCGGTAAAACGGCTTTATCATCAATGTAATAATCGCAGGAGATCTTCCGGGAATTGTTGCCGTACATTTCAATGATTTCCGGGAGATTGTCATTTATGGCATCGAATTCCAGCTGATGATCACGGCACCAGGAGACTGCTTTCTCTAGGGCTTCACCGGCTCTGCAGGTCCAGAGGATGAGCTTGTTGCCGGATCTTTTCTGATTGATAAGATATTCGATCAGTGGTCTGTTAGGTTCGCCGAGCTCAGGCCAGTTGCTATAGCAGAGGGTTCCGTCAAAGTCTACGGCGATGATCTGATATGCTGTTGTACTCATGACGGGCCTCCTTTCTTCAGGCTATGTATCAAGCCCTGCTTTATGTGCCTGAGTGTGCTGCAGTTTTCTTGGTATGTCGTATAGTTTTCCGTCTTTTATAAGCTTTGCTCCGGTCTGATGGTAGTTGAAGCTTATCCCGTTTTCGATGCACTGTGCATGAACGGCCTCTACCCAGGAATAATCACAGATCCTGGCTCCGGGCCCGGATTCTCCGCCAATGGATACGTGCTTGATGACAGGGCTTCCGTCAGATGAGCGGTATCTTTCGATATATGGCTGCAGATCCACGGCAGTCAGCATAGGTTCGATCATTACGGAGTGGTGGAAGATTGGGAGAGATAGATATACTGGGAGCCTTTTGTCAGCCATTTCCTGATTTTCACAGGTAACAGCTATTGTGACATGCTCCCAGCCATAGCCCCAATTCTTTGGCAGATGGTCTGCAATCCGTTCCGGTCTTTTGGTGATCATGAAGAAAGAACAGTCGGAACGTTCGTATATCATATCCCAGGCGTCTTCTCTCCATTCATCTGCATCGGCATGAAAGAAATCGGATGAAAAGCAGGTCCAGATGTGTGATCCGAAGGGAATCTTATATCTGTCTTTATATTTGCCGGATCTTAAGATCTTAACCGGAAGGTCGAAGTTCTCTGTCTTTTGTACGATGGAAGGATCCTTTCCTATGGATTCATCCCTTCGGTACATATAGCAGTGCAGGCATCCGGTACTGGCCTTTGTGCATCCGTGCCACAGATTCCAGTTGATCGATTCTGGTGGTCTTGGATCGGTATTATCTTCCGGGAATAAAGACAACTGTTTCATGGCGTATTATCATCACACTTCCTCGTGGTATGTTCTTCCTCCAGATGGAAGATATCATCCACATGGACTTTAAAATATGCTGCAAGGCGAAGAGCTGTTTCAAGGCTGGCCGGATTCTTTTCAAGCTCGATGTTGCTGATGCTTCTTTCACACATACCGACAGCTATTGCAAGATCAGCCTGCTTTAAGCGCTGTTCCTTGCGAAGCTTCTTCAGATCATTTTTGACTGCCATATAATCCCTCCTTTATGATTGACCTGATACGGGGAGCAATTATATTGTAGCAATCAATATGTACAATAATCTGGACTCTAACTCACAACCCGGCCAAAAGTTTTAAATGTTTCTCCCTCGGCAATCTCAATAGGATCGTACTTGTCATTCAGCGAGATGAGGTACGTTCCTTTTTTTTTGCATAGAAGCTTCTTACAGTAGGCGTTTCCGTTGTAGTAGAAGATCCCGATCTCTCCATCATTCAGTTCATCTGTCTTCTGGATCCACACGATCTGTTTATCCAGGTATCTCGGCATCATGCTGTCTCCACTTATGCGCACTCCGAAATCAGCTGTCTCCGGAACTTCAGGTCCGACTTCGACTTCTTCATAGCTGTCGTTGTCAAGAAACTGACCGGTTCCAGCAGATACAGGCATATCATAGAGATTGAGTATCCTGACAGGCTGCAGGATACGGACGGGTGCTGCCTGATACTTTTCGGAGCCCTTCAGCAGGTCAATGTAATTAAGTGCCATAGCCCTGCCTTCCTCATTGAGCTCGGCCATCGGATCGTCCGGATTATATCCTCCTATAAACTGATTGAAGATATCCGTGATCCCGAGGATCTTGCACATCGCAAGAAACTGTACTGCGTTCGGAATGCTGCTACCGGTCTCCCATGTGCTGTATGCTGCAGGCTTGGTAGGGATTCCCATTCCGGTAAGCTTATCGCAGATATCCTGTTGCGAGTATTTCAAGTTTTTCCGATATGCTGCAAATATGTTTCCGATATTGTCCATAAGTGACCTCTTTCTAAGTGCGGGATACAGCCCACACGTCTGTGAATCTAATATACTTCATAGGGCGGATAAAATCAATAGAAAAATCAAATATAATTAGAAAACAGAAATATGTTTCTATTGAAATCAAATCAGACTTGTTTTATATTAGATAATCGTAAGGGGTACACGTACTGGCCGGCCGGCAGAATGATACCCCATACACAAGTAACTTTTTGGGAAGGTGCTTGCGGACCACGCTAACCTTCAGCGGTCGGAACTTGGTTCGCTGCTTGTCTTGGATGGAGGTAATGAACATGCCTATGATTGTTTACACGCGTAGGAGGATATGAACTATCTTCTTTCTGCGCCGGAAGAAAAACTGAATATAGAGGCTTTTGGTGAGCTGCCCGGACCTCGGGGGATTATAGTCAGCTCGCTTTGCGGATCGACTAATCAACGTTTCGCAGTAATCTGTAAAGGTGACTTTCCCTTTCCTTTTCAGACTTCAGATCAAATTGATGAATTGGAGGTGAAGAGCCGAATGCAGGCGATTGATTTTTATTGCAAGAAGTGCAGGAAATCCATGCGGATCTCCTACGCACTGACCGGAGACAGGACGGCTCCGGCTATGAACGGCATCATGATAAAATGCCATACTCACAAATGTACCAGAGTAGTGACCCTCAAGAATTTCACTGAGGGGCAGATCGTCGAGAGAACGGATGCTCTCGGAAAGTGCTACTTATAAGCTTTAGTAATAAGGACGAAATCAAGCGTGCATGACACGCATAATTACAACTAAATGAGGGCTTCATGATATGGGGGCATGACCCACCGCGGACGCATGAAAAGATAACCGGTAAAACGGAGTCTTTTCGTGCGTTTTGTTTTCTCTTTTTTCCGGTTCACCCGGAAAGAGGAGAAGATGAACATATCTATTAAGGAAGAAACATTAGGACAGAGGATCAGAGCACAGAGGATCAGACTTGGAATGACCCAGGAGGAACTGGCAGAGCGTTTATATATGAAGAAGTCTACCATCTCATATTACGAGACCGATAAGAAAGAGATGAGAGCAAGCTGTCTTGCTGAGATTGCCAGGGCTCTTTACACAACACCGGATTATCTGCTTGGTTTTGAAGAAGAAAAGGATCCGTTTGAGAAGGAAGTGTATGGGCTGCTTCAGAGTATTACCGATGAAAAGGTAAGAGTGCTTTTACTCGCACAGATCAAGGCAGTTTCTAATATGTAAAACAGGGTATCGGGAGACCGGTACCTTTTTTATGTCCGGAGGTTGTCTATCGGTCAACCTGAGGTTGTCTGTTTAGGGAACGACTTTTTACATAGAGTTCCGTAGAATTGCATGTGTAAGCAAGAGGTGACGCAAGCCGGCAAGCCTAACCTCCAAGAAAGAAAACGGAGGTGCGAACATGTGCATTACAGAAGATAAGTTGGTGGAAAGCTACGGGAAAGCAACTCCCCGTGAACGCTTCCGACTGATCTACAAGAACTACAGTATCTTTCCACAGCTGGTGGACTGCTACGAAACCGGACTGTTCAACCGGATCCTATTCGAGGTTGAATACAACAGACGGAAGAAAAATGATGACGACCTGGGCGTGAGGATCCAGACCAGTCATCGCAGTGATCCGACAGCTGCAAAAGCGATCGAGCATATCATGATCCGCGATGCCATCGAGGAGTGCAATTTCTCCGGGAACATCTTAAAGGAAACCGATGATCCCGAGAAGCATAAGCGGGATATCCTGACGATCCATATGATGCGCAGGGAATACGAGGTCTTTGATACAAGCCTCAAAGCACTTCCCCTGGCAGAATTCAAGATCACCTACAGTCATCTGCATGACGGTAGAAAGCTCGTAGAGATCGCGGAGGAAGAAGACAAGGCGTATCAGACGATCCTGAATATCGTATCGAAAACAAGAAAAAAGCTGGAAGGCAAGACGATTGCTTTCTTCAGGGAAACCATACAGGAGGGTTAGATCATGGGATATAAGAGAAAAGAATATGAGAATATGGAAAGCCTTTTTACGAACGGTAAGAAGAAGTTCGTGAAATATGAAGAAGGCGCAGCGATGTACTCCATGGGGATCCATGCGTTTACTGAACTTGCCAAGGAAGCGAAAGCAATCTACCGCATCAGGAGGATCGTTCTGGTAAATACAGATATCATCGACGAGTATATCGAGAACTTCAGAGACATTTAATGGAACAGTATGGAATGAAAATAAGATGCACAGCTTTCAAAAAAATACATTGATTTTTTGTGGGGCATTAAATATAATGTGAGTAGAGATCTGAAGGGAGCAGGAAGATGGCAAAACGCGGAAGGCCTACGGTAGAAGACAAAAAGTACATTAAGGTTGGCTTTAGAGTTACCGAAGCGGAATGCGACAGACTTTTGGCATACTGCGAGAAGATGAATCTCACCCAAGCACAGGTCTTTAAAGAAGCGCTTGAGCTCCTTTACAAGACCAAACCCTAAGAAAGCTGTGCCTCTCCCCAAAAGGAGGTAAACAGATTGGCACAGAGCAGGAAGGACTCCCGCGGCTATGCGCTCAGAAGCGGTGAGTGTCAACGGGCAGACGGACGCTACTCTTATTCTTACACTGACAGAAACAGGAAGCGCCACACCGTCTACGGAAAAGATCTCGTGGAACTTCGAAAGAAGGAACAGCAGATCAGACGTGATCTGGAGGATGGACTGGATCCCCAGAGAGCAGAGCGTGTTACAGTCAACGAGGTATTTGATTCGTACATCAAACAGAAATACGACCTCAAGCCTACGACCAGGACGAATTACGTTTATACCTATGATCACTATGTCAGGGAGACTTTCGGAAAGCGGCGGTTGATACAGGTTCGTTATACGGATGTAAGGGAATACTACTATTCTCTCTTATTAGAAGAGAAACTTTCCCCGGCAACAGTCGATAACGTTCATACCGTGCTTCATCCGGCATTCCAGATGGCGGTTCGTGACGGGCTCATCCGTGTAAATCCGGCAGCCGGAGTTCTCGGAGAGATCAAGAAGAGTCATGTATGGGTTAAGACCAAGCGTAAGTCGCTCACGGTACCTGAGCAGAAAGCATTCATGAACTACCTTTATTCCAACCATCAGTATCAGGGATGGAAACCGGTCATAACAGTTTTGATCGGAAGCGGGATGAGGATCGGAGAGTGCCTTGGCCTCAGATGGGAGGATCTGGATTTCGAAAACAGGATCATCGATATCAATCACAGCCTTGTACACCGCAAGGTGGATGATTCGGGAACCAACTTCCACATCAACACTCCGAAGACGGAGGCAGGATGTCGCAGGATCCCGATGATCGGGGAAGTGTATGATGCGTTCCTGGAGGAATATCAGATCCAGCAGATCACCGGCTTTTGCACGCAGGAAATCGATGGTTATTCCGGGTTCGTATTCGCAAGTTCCGGTGGAACGATAACGATACCTTCCGAAGTGAATCATGCGATCCACAACATTACGGCAGACTATAATAAAGAAGAGACTGCCAAAGCGAAGAGAGAAAAGAGAGAGCCGCTGCTCCTTCCGGACTTCTCCGCACACCACTTGAGACACACCTTCTGCACCAGGCTTTGCGAGAACGAAAGCAACATCAAGGTGATCCAGTCGGTCATGGGCCATAAGGATGTTCAGACTACTTTGGATATCTACGCTGACTGCACCGAGGACAAGAAGAAGGAAGTCATCAAGAACATGGAAGATAAGATTTTTGTATTGTAAAAGTGCCTGTGAAAACAGTGCATATTTTTCACACAAAATACCATACGTCTTAGTCCATAGAGCAACCGTCTTTTTAGGTTTGACGCACCCGGCACCACACGTTAAGACATCACCACGGAACGGGATGTAAAGAGTCGGGAAACGCTAGATGGATTAAGGCGGAATATAGAGGAGCAGGGTGGAACGGAGTGTACAAAAACCCCAAATCCGTCCCGACGATGAAGACGCTGGAGAAGTAAAGTCTGTAAAATCAACGGTTTGTGAGATTAAGTGGTAAGATTTACAACCATTTTACGACCAATATAAGAGAACACGTTTAAATAGAATCTCTGTAAATGGAGATTCTATTTTTTATCACAGTCCATCCCCCATGGACAAATGAGAACAGAGTAAATTTAAGGTGATTTTTAAATGTATCATATTTCTCCTAAATTTTAGAATTGTTGTTGATAAGAAGGAAAGCTCGTGTTATAATAATTTTATAAAAAAGAAAGGAGGATTTGTTATGAAAAATACTATATTAAGTGAGGTATTTGGCATTTAACTTAATATTGGGATGCATTAAAAGAGATAGCCATAAATGGCTTTATTTTTGATGCTATCATAACTAATCTTCTTGTGAATATGGAAAAGTATGGTCACATCTGGTTGGTGTGGCTATTTTTATACCCTATATTAGGTTAAATGCCATGCTGTTTGAAATTTACTTGAGAAAATGAAAGGATAACTATTAATGAAAAAATTACATATAGCTGATAGAGATGATGAACAGGTTTATACAATTGTAGATAGGTATGCGAAATATGCAAGTTTATCAATTGTAAGCATCAAAATGAGCCAGATTGTGCTGTTATAACAGCGATAAATAATGGAGAATTAACGGAGGATAACTTAAACAATACTGGTTTTATATGGTAACCCTAAGTATTATCATAGGTTTGGATTTGTAAATGCTTATACGTATGGAATAACAACACCGGATGGGGATAATTTTGAACACTTTATGGTTTTGGAACTTGGTAAAGGGTTATTGGATGGTATATCAGGAAAATGTTATGCGGATAAGGCGTTTGATAAAATGCAGATGAGTTAATTGAATTTGAAAAAGGATTTCATAAAAAGGAGAAAGACATGAAAAATATTGGTGAAATAAATTTTGACAAAGTAGTTTTGGATTGTAAAAATCCTGTAACACTTTCTGATTTTTATGTAAACTTAATGGGCTGGCATAAAGGTTATGAAACTGATGATTTTATTATTATATACTCAGAAAAGTGCAAAGTAAACATTGGATTTCAAAGAAATGAATTATATGTTGCTCCAGTATGGCCTGAAGAGGTTAATAAACAACAGCAAATGATGCATCTTGATTTTAGTATGGAGAAAGCAAAGCTTCAGGAATGGATTAATTACGCTTTAGAACTTGGAGCAAGAAAAGCAGATATACAATACGGAGATTGGGTTGTAATGCTCGACCCAGAGGGACATCCGTTTTGTTTTGATGTAGTGTAAGTACATAAAGTCTTAAGAAACCATAGGCTATTGAGTTGATAGTCTATGGTTTGGTTACAATCAACGGAGTACAGAGAAAATTCCAGACAAAAATTACAGTAAAGAAAGCGTATATTAGGCTGATAGAGAGTACCAATACTTTAGAAAAAGGAAGTACCTTTACTTATAAGGCAGTCGGATACGGAGTAAAGACAGAGGATATTATGTTTTATACCTCTAAGAAATCCGTAGTAGTAATCAAAAAGACAACCGGTAAGGCGAAAGCAAAAACCAAAGGAACGGATTATATCATTGCTAAGGCTGGAAAGGTAAAAGTAGAGATTAAAGTGAAGATATCATAATCCATACTACTTTTATAAAGAAACGTAATTTTTGTGGACTATTAATTCCATTACAAAACGGTTGAGAAGTTAAATACACAACCTAAAAATATAAGAAGCTGTTGTAAAAGCAGGTACATGCGTCCATGTTAGCTAGTACCTGAGTTCGCAACAGCTTTTTTCGATTTTAAATCATTCCACAAAGATGAGATAAATATTTCAATTCCATTAATACTAATCAAATGATATAATTGAGATGATAACTATATACTGGAATTGTGGCTTACAAAGGAGATGATTTACCATGGCGAGCATGGATGGAGATATAAGAGCTCATAGCATGCTGGATTTTATTAAAAGTCGAAGAAGTACTCGAAGGTTCAAAGAGAAAATAGTTCCTGAGGAAATCCTTCATCAGGTGATTGAAGCAGGAAGATATGCTCCAAGTGGAGGAAATTCTCAAAGCACTCATTTTATTGTAATTCAGAAAAAACAGGTGCTGGATAAGCTGGCTGACTTGGCCAGAGAAGAATTTGCAAAGATGGAGATTCAGGAGAATACCTATAAATCCCTGGTAAATTCTATTAATGCATCAAAGAAAGGCAATTATGTATTTCACTATAATTGTCCTGTTCTTATTATTACGGCTAATAAGAAAGATTATGGGAATAATATAGCTGACTGCGCCTGCGCGCTTGAGAATATGATGTTAATGGCTAATGCACTGGATTTGGGTAGTGTGTGGATTAATCAGTTGAGATGGTTGAATGAAAATCCCGTAATCCTGAATGTTATGAAAGAACTCGGCCTGGAAGAAGATGAGCGTGTATATGGAGCATTAGCTTTGGGGTATCCTGATACACAGGACGGTTTGCCGGTCAGAACACCCCTTGATCGAACGGGAAATATAGTAACTTATATATAAGAAAGGAGCATATATGATGCAAACAATTAATATCGCAAATGGACCAGAAAATGCGTCAAGACTGATTCTAGGCTGTATGCGTATGCCTGCACTCTCAGTAGAAGATGCAGCAAAAATGATTCAGACAGCATATGATTTAGGAATTAATTTTATAGACCATGCAACTTGTTATGGAGATGGGGAGGCAGAAAAAAGATTCGGCGATGCCATAGCGCTTACCAGTGTAAAGCGGGAAGACTTAATTATTCAGTCAAAATGTGGTCTTAGATTTGACAAGCAGATCTTTGATTGGAGAAAGTCCAATATTCTTGAGAGCGTTGATGGAATTCTTAAGAGATTGAAAATGGAATACCTGGATGTTCTTTTATTACACAGACCGGACTTGCTCTATGATCCGGAACAGATTGCAGAAGCGTTTGATGAACTTGAAGCTGCTGGGAAGGTTCGCTATTTTGGCGTGAGCAATACGATGCCAATGCAGATTGAATTACTGAAGAAGTATGTAAAACAACCTCTTAAGATTAACCAGCTGCAGCTTTCTTTAGAGCAGTCACAGTTAATCGATCAGGATTTATATATGAACAACAAAACGACAGATATGTCAGTCATGCGTGATGGTGGAGCCCTTGATTATTGCCGTCTTAATGACATCACGATTCAGGCGTGGTCTCCACTTCAGTATGGAATGTTTAAGGGTATGTTTATTGATAACCCTGAATTCCCAGAGATGAATAAGGTTCTTGGTGAGTTGGCAAATCAATATGGAGTGACAAAGGCGGCAATAGCAATTGCATGGATCCTTCGTCATCCAGCTAAGATGCAGGTAATAGCAGGAACTATGAATCCGGTACATTTAACGGAAATGACTGAGGCATGCAGAATAGACCTGACACATGAAGAATGGTACAAGCTATATCTGTCATCTGGTAAATTCTTGCCGTAAGGAGATGGATGAGATTTATGAAGATAACAGTTATATGGTCAAGTCCCAATAAAGATGGGTTAACGAATACGGCAGCCAGACAAATTATGAAAGGATTAATTGGTGCGGGTGCAGACATCCATGAGATATGGAGTGTCTTCATCAAATGGAAGAGGCATTAACTCATATGGGAATGAGAGCATATGACAGAATCCCCATAGTCAGATATAATAAGGAATATATGTTGCCTGCATTAGAAAAGGCAGGTGAGGTATATTACGATAGATTATCCAATGGTTTTGATATGTATTATTAGTGATCAACTGGTACACAGATGCGAGGATGACAGTATTCCTGATAGCGTGGTACAGGACGATCGGATGCTGTTATTCTCATAATTTAAGGAGGGCTACAGGTGAGTAGTTCATTAGCGCATAGAAAAGCTGTGAAAAAAATACGTTTTATCGATATTGAAGGAAATGCTCTATCTAATACTTTGGTACATGTAAAATTGGTGAACCATCAGTTTTTATTTGGTTGCGGATCATTTGATTCCCTTCCGGCTACATCGGAAGCGGATATGGGACAAAGTAATGTTAATCATGATATGAAAATGCCAGAGAAAAGCTTTTTCGAAGATAGGGTGAATAAGTGGTTAGAAGTATTTAATTTCGGAACGCTTCCGTTTTACTGGGGACGATTTGAACCGAAAGAAGGAGAGATCCTTACAGACAGCAGAATGCGGGCAGCAAAAATGTTGCAAAAGAATCATGTGAAGGTGAAAGGTCATCCATTATGCTGGCATACGGCATGTGCAGACTGGTTGATGGATTATGACAACGCGACCATTTTACAGAAGCAATTAGATCGCATTTATCGTGATGTTACGGCATTTCGTGGTGTAATAGATATATGGGATGTAATCAATGAGGTAGTGATTATGCCCGTTTATGACAGATATGATAATGCGATTACTCGTATATGTAAGGAGCTTGGTCGAGTTCGACTTGTTAAGGAAGTATTTGATGCCGCAAAGAGCGCGAATCCGGATGCAACTCTTCTGATTAATGATTTCAACCTGTCAGAAAGTTATCGAATCCTAATCGATGGATGTCTGAATGCAGGGGTGCCTATTACTTCAATCGGTATCCAGACTCATCAACACCAGGGATACATGGGACGAGAAAAGCTTGAGGATATTCTTGAGAGATTCTCAGTATTCGGACTTCCTCTTCATTTTACGGAGAATACACTAATATCAGGTGATCTAATGCCCAAAGATATAGTGGATTTAAATGACTATCAGGTTGATGAATGGCCTTCAACACCGGAAGGAGAGGAAAGACAGAAGAAGGAATGGTCTGAAATGTATCATATCTTGTTTGAACATCCTTTGGTAGAAGCTGTCACCGGATGGGATTTCGCAGATGGTGCATGGCTTGGAGCTCCAAGTGGACTTATTCGTAAAGATAATACAATAAAACCAGTCTATCATGAGTTGAAGCGTCTGATCCACGAGGAATGGAATACAGAAGGTGATTTACGAACAGACGAAAATGGAAATGTCATTCTCAATGGCTTTAAAGGAGAATATGAAATTACACTTAAGGGTAGGATGGTTAATTTTACTCTTGATGGTAATGGAGATTCAAAGGATGATGTGATTGAGATTACGGTATAGCATGATATTGCTAGACGCCTATATTGATTATTATGGTATGATGGATTAGTGGAGGAGCTGTTTCGTATAGTGGCAGTTATTTATCACAGAACATGAGGTGCAAATGCATTCTCTGAGTCAATGATTTCTTGGATCAAAGGTATAGTTTCGAAGAACAGAAACACTTTGTTTTGTCGGTGATGAGAAAGCTAATCAGATGGATGAGGACTTCCTGACTGCATTGGAATACGGTATATCGACGACAGGTGGAATTGGATTTGGAATAGTCCTTTTGTAATGCTATTAACAGATTTTCAGACGATTAGAGATGTGTTATAGAGCGAATGGAGAAAATCAAAAAACCGCATTTGGGAAAGAGGTTTTTAAGCAAGACGAGATGTCGTTGCTTGGATTTTTAGTACCAAAATCAGGTAGTGGACCAGTTATGCTTTCTCAATTTAAAACGTTGCATTCAGATAGGGCCAGCAATTTTGAAGGTGAGATTATTCAGTTTTTGAAGGAAGGTAAGACAGTAATCCTGGATCTTGGAAATGCAAACGACGGTATCAGAAAGTATTTTTCTGATTTGCTATCTGAAGCAGTATTTAGAGAGCAGGAGAGTAAGTTTATAAGCAATAGTTTAGGAGATACATACATCGAATTATACTTTGAAGAGGCACATAACTTGTTTCCACCAACCACAAAAGATAATCAGGATGTTTATTCAAGATTTGCAAAAGAAGGTGCGAAGTTCCATATAGGAATGGTGTATTCAACCCAGTCTCCGTCAACAATTAGTAAAGAATTATTGGTTCAGACAGAAAACTTCTTTGTGGGACATCTGGCTTCGATTGATGAGACAAAGGCTTTGACACATACACAGATTGCATTTTCGGGAGTAGAGGAAGATATTCTCAGAGCAAAAACACCTGGTTTTATGAGAATGCTTACCATGTCGAACAGATTTGTAATTCCTGTACAGGCTAAGTTGTATAGTCCAAAGAGAGGAGAATAGTATGGCATATTCTTCTGGTAATAGATTACCTTTCGAATCAGCATCAAAACTAGGGCATCTTAATGTCATAGAAAGCGAGTGGGTTCAGTCTCTTATCAAAGATTTTGAAACAAACGATATTGGTGATTCGTATAACTATGAAAATGATATATGGGAGAGTTTTGATCCTAGCAATACTACACCGTTAAAGCAAATTTGGGTAGCAGATGGGTCGTATGTACCTGTGGAAGAGAATTATAAAGAATTGGCATTTGTAAAAACTGCCCTTATGACAGTTGAGCAGAATAAAATAGCCGGTATTGATAAGGAATATCCACACCCTCTCAAATTACAGGAAATAATGAAGGATAGTGCTCTTTTTCACGCAACAGTGTTTCCTTTAAGAAATTTGAGAAGTGTGAAGGGAAACATCTATGATACAGTTCGACATGTCATCTACGATTCAATGAGGAATGATGAGGATGGACAGTATTTTGAAACGCTCAAGTGGATTGCGTATAAGAAGTGGGATGGACAGAATAGTAGCTCTCCAAGCTTTGAGTGTCCACATTGTGACCAAAAAGTAGATTCAGGAATTCCGTTTGATCAGGATACTGGAATATGTCCGTTTTGTGGCAAAGAGATTCTTCTCACAGATATGGTTGGCTTTCATTTAGATATGAATGAAGATAATGCGCCTGCATCGGTTGCATCTTCATACATGCTTATCATGGAAATGCTGATGTTATTTACAGTTATCAGATTACAGTGGTCTAATCGGGATCCTAATCTTATCAGTAATACGCTATTTATGAAAGATGGACCAATGACTTTAAGCGGTCAGTATTCAAAGCTTGTCCCAAATATAAGAGAATTTTTGAACTATGCAAAAAACCAGGGAAGACCTTAATGGAACGCCAGACCTCAGTCAAGCCATTGGTGGAGGAATACTTTGCGTGGGTTAAGGAGTGCCTATCGAACAAGGTGGTTCCTCCGAAAGGAAAAACAGCTTCCGGACTGCAATACAGTGTAAACCAGGAAGAATACCTAAAAGTATTTTTAACCGATGGAGAAGTTCCCATAGATAACTCTGCCAGTGAACGTGCTCTTCGAAATTTCACCATAGGGCGTAAGAACTGGATGACGATAAATACAGTAAGGGGTGCCCAGGCCAGTGCAATAATCTATAGTATTACCGAAACAGCCAGGGCAAACAATCTCAACGTGTATTACTATATCAGCTATCTTCTCACAGAACTGCCCAAAATCATTGATAAAGATGGAAACATAGGACAATCAAAGCTGGAGCCACTCATGCCGTGGTCAAAAACACTCCCAGCTAATTGTTACAGCAAGCGCCGCCAATAAGCGGCGCTTAAAATTTACTAAGGGCATATGATTTGACGCTTACGAATAAAGCAGGAGGATGCAAGGGATGGTAAAAGTTTCAGTAATTTTAGTTATAGTAACAATAAATTATTTGATATTCCTTTCATTAGCAAAAGCTGCAGGACGAGCAGATAGAGAATTGAAAAAAATCCACAAAGCATGTTTCCTTCGGGAGGAGGAAATAAGGGGTGAGAATTTCAAAAGTAACAATTAAGTCTTCCAAAAAAGCTTCGAATAAACAATCAGACATAGATAAAGATTTAAAGTCTTGTATGAAATGTAAATTCTTTTGGGGCAACAATCATCAATGTTCATTGAAACGTTGCTACAAAGAAAAAAAGAAGCCATTAATACAGAACACAATTAAGAAAAGTGAATGTGATGGTTGTACATATAGGCAGTCAGATAGGTATTGCTTTCCGTGTATGAAAAAACTATTGGAGAAAAAATAGAGCTAATGAATTAGATTAGTAGTTTAAGAACAGGAGGTAGGTAAGCATGAATAATAACATAGAAGTAATTGGAATAGATCATGGATGGAGCCACATAAAGACCGTGACATCGGTTTTTTCAACATCAATCGAGGAAACCCATCACCAACATTTTTTAAGGATGTTTTAGAGTATAAAGGAAAGTATTACAACATTGGTGGTGAACGTTTGGAAGTAAAAAATACGAAGGATGAAAATGAAGATTTTTATCTTCTTACCCTAGCTGCAATTGCAAAGGAATTTTCAAAGAGAGGAAATGTTACTGAATCAAATGTGTATCTAGCAGTAGGATTACCACTTACAAGGTTTGGAGAAGAAAAGCAACCATTCATTGATTATCTTTCAAAGAACGAAGAAGTCTATTTTAAGTTTGAAGAAAAGGAATACCATATCAAAATTGTAAAAGTTTCTGTCTATCCGCAGTGTTATTCAGCAGTCACTGAAATGATACCGAATTTTCAAAGAAGGGCAGTTGTTGTTGATATTGGGTCATGGACAATTGATATTATGCCTGTAATCAATAAGAAACCGGATGACAGAAGATGCAACAGCTTGCCACATGGTTTGATTACCTGTATGAGAGATATCAATCGAGATTGCGTAAAGAATTTTAATTACGAAGTAGAGGAAGCAGACATTGAACATTATATTAGGTATCGTCAATTAAACAATGTTCCAGAAGAGGTATTAAAGCTTATGGATAGATATCTAATGAATTACGCCGATATGATAATCCGTTCCTTAAAAGAACTTGAAATCAATGTACAGACGACACCAATTATTATTGTTGGAGGGGGAGCAAGTGTCGTTAAGAATTACTGTAGTGTCAAGCTACCCAACATAGATTATAAGCTAGATATTAAAGCGAATGCGAAAGGATATGAAATGATGGCTCGAATAGCTCTGAAAAATGCAAGGAGGTAAGGTCGAATGGGAAAGGTTAAGAATAAGGATGATGTAATTCAGTATACGTTTCGTTTGAACCTAACCAACCAAGATCATCTAGCAATACATCAGACCTTGCAGAATTTAAATAAGGGAATCTATAAGTCACAGAATAACTTCATTACAGATTCCATTTTAAGAAATATTCGTAATTATACAAGAGAAGAACTATTAAGTGATGCTGCTTTGGAACAGAAGCACAATACTGAATATATTAAAAGAAAAGACCTGGAAGACTTAGAACAAAGAGTAACTGGGAAAGTAATGAAAGAGGTTGTGACTCTTCTTTGCTCCTCTCTTGCTGGAAGAACAAGTTTACCAGTAACGCCACAAAGAGAAGAAAAATCTGAGGCTATTTCAGAAAACGAAACTAGTGTTGAAGATGATGAAGTCTTATCTTCATTATCAAATATTTGGTCATAGGAAGGAGTGGACTAGCTATGAAGAAAATCTTTTCAGGAATAGGACTAGTATTGCTTACAATTCTGAAATGGATAGGTTTGATTATACTGGGAGCAGTAAGACTGATCTTAGAACTGGCAAAAGTTATTCTACTTCTGTTTGGTTTTGTTGCTAGAATATTCTTGGCTTTTGTGAGGGTGGGAACACCATAGAGAGGTGATCAAATGATAGCTGGAATAAATGCATACCGAGAGAAGCGCAGACTTATCAAGTATTTTTTTAGATTTAGAGCTGTAATGGTATAGAGGAAGGAGTAATATGCACTGGATACGGGATAAACCAAAACGAGGATTGTCCCGTGTATAATTTCATATCACCTATAAAGTGGAAAGGTACACGGTCAATCTGCCAATCCACTTTATGAGTGGATTGTAAAATAAAATTACTATTTGAAACATTTATTGAGACAGGCTAGTTAGGTACTGTCTTTTTTTAAAACAAAAATAAAGAAAGAATGAGGAAAATCAATATGAAGAAGTTAGTAAAGAGAGCAAATAATTTTGTAGCAAAACAGGCAATCAAAGCGCAGATTGCATTAAGTAACAATAAGGGTGAAGGTTATATTGATACAGCGGTTAAGATCCTGATTGCGGTTGTATTGGGAGCGTTATTACTGGCAGGACTTTATGCTTTGTTTGGCAATGTTGTTATGCCGACCCTGACAAAAAGAATTCAGGATATGTTTAATTATGCAGGTTAATACCATGCTTCAGGCAGTGCTGTTTGTATGCTTAATGGCAGGGGCATCTTGGTATGATGTTCGGAAAAGAGAGATACCGCCATTTATTTGTTGGTTAGTTGCTGGTATCTCATTTTTGTATTTCAGACCAATTCATATCATAGGAATTCTTGCAGCAGTTCCATTACTGATTATTGCTGTATGGATAGCACCAAACCGTCTTGGTGGTGGCGACATAAAACTGGTTGCTGCCACCGGGCTGGTGCTCGGATTACAGGCAACCAATATGGCAGTGATTCTTGGACTTTCGTTGCAGATATTAGTTTTTATTACTTTTTCATTTATACAAAAAATGAAAAAACAGAAGATAAAAGACCTATCATTGCCGTTGGCACCTTGTCTGTCACTTGGATTTATCAGCATATACATTTTGAAATTAGGAGGAATTATACATGAGTTTGTTTAAAAATAGAACCGTAGTAGGAGTGAGCTGTATTCTGTTTTCACTTCTTGTCTGCTTTGGAATTACACCGATGTTTAATCGGCAAATAACACAGAAGACTGAAATTGTACGAGTGGCAAAGGATATAAAGGCTGGTGATAAGATTACAAAGGACATGATTCAAAGCGTGGAAGTAGGTAGTTATCATTTGCCGGAAACGGTTATCAAATCAACGGAAACTGTAGTAGGCTGCTACGCACTTGCTGATTTATCGATGGGAGATTATATCATTAATTCCAAAGTATCAAAAACACCGTCTGAGGAAAATGCGTATTTATATCATTTGGATGGTAGTAGACAAGCAATATCCATTACCCTCAAGGACTTTGCAAATGGACTTTCGGGCAAGTTACAGAGTGGTGATATTGTTTCGGTCATTGCACCGGATTATAAGAAGCAGGGCGCTACCGTAATTCCATCGGAGCTTCAGTATGTAGAAGTAATATCTGTTACAACTGCGAGTGGATATGATGCAAATACAGGGGATGAGAAAGAAAACGGAAAAGACGAAAAGGAACTGCCCTCTACCATCACATTACTTGTAACACCAGAGCAGGGAAATATCTTAGCTAGTCTTGAGGCAGAGGGGGAATGTCATCTATCCCTTGTCTATCGTGGTGAGACTAAGAATGCCAAGAAATTTCTTGATGTACAGAATAAGGTATTAAGTGAATTATATTCGGATGAGAAGTTAATAACAGAACAAACGGAAAAAGAAGTACAAACAACAGAGAGTACAGGTAAAACCTTAAGCCAGTCAGAGGTAAGTTCTGATGATAGTGCTAATGACGCAATTGGAGAGGAGGAGTGAGAATGCTAAAATTTAAGAAAGATTCCATCTTTACGCGAGAGAACAAAGATGAGTTTAGCATTGGTGAGTCTTTATCTGGTGGCGTTCTTGCAGTATGGGGAAGTCCGGGTTCTGGGAAAACTACAGTTGCGGTAAAACTTGCTAAATATCTGGCAGATCACAAGAAAAATGTAATATTAGTTTTATGTGATATGACTGCACCCATGATTCCATGTATCTGTTCTTCTTCCTCTTTGGAATACCAGAAAGCCACAAATCGAGCCTTTGGATCGCTTGGTAGTATTCTGTCTGCCACCCATGTAACCGACCAGATTGTTAAAGATAATATGATCACGCATAAAAAGATGGCATACCGCAGGTGCATTAGGCAGCATAAACTTCAGGCTTCCATATTCCGCGGAAGTGGAAGAACAGTATCTTGCTGGGGACCTGCTTGCAGATATGAGTTTTAAGAATAGTAGAGAATTTCGTAAGGAAATAGAAAAAATAGCAGAGGAGGTATTTGGATGCTGAAGATGAAAAGATGGCACAAAAAGAATCAGAAGGAGATAGAACAAAGACATATTGTATCAACGAAAGTGAGTAATGCGGAGTCTGAAAATGATACAGATAAGAAAGAAAGTAATTTTATGGATATACGTATCGAAGATCTGATGGATACTTCTACCGAACAGAACTTTACACCGGACATTTTTCCAGAGAATCACACACAGCCACTATTTCTTTCAACAGAATCCGAAAAGAAGGATTTTCAGACTGTCTTAAAAGAAGTCCAGGAGTATATCTCAACAAATTATTCCGAGCTGATTACCAATCAGGAGCTGGAAGATGCAAAAGAACAGATGAAACGCTATATTTGCAAATATGTTATGGACGAAAAGATTGCGGTAAAGGGTATGGAAGGGCAGGAACTCATCGATGATCTTTATACCGAGATGGCAGAGTATGGTTTCCTAACAAAATACATTTTCGGGAAAGGAATTGAGGAAATCGATATCAACTCTTGGCAGGATATTGAAGTACAATACTCGGATGGAAGAAATGTAAAACTTAAGGAACATTTTGAATCTCCAGAACATGCGATTAATGTAATCCGAAGAATGCTCCATGTATCAGGAATTGTACTGGACAATGCAAGTCCTGCGGTGCTTGGTCATTTATCTAAGAATATCCGAATTGCGGTTCTAAAAACACCGTTAGTAGATGAAGATGTGGGTATTGCTGCTTCCATCCGTATTGTCAATCCGCAGAGTATGCAAAAGAAAGATTTCGTACGGAGCGGGACAGCAACAGAACAAATGCTGGATTTTTTATCAAACCTGATCCGTTATGGTATCTCGGTCTGTGTGGCAGGGGCAACCAGCTCTGGTAAGACTACGGTTCTTGGTTGGCTTTTGACCACCATTCCAGATAATAAGAGAATATACACCATTGAAAATGGATCACGCGAGCTTGATTTAACTAGATTTGAAGAGGGTAAAGTGGTGAATTCGGTCATCCATACCATTACCCGTGATAGTGAGAATGATAAGCAAAAGGTGGATCAGATCATGCTACTTGATATGGCCCTTCGTTTTAATCCGGATATTGCGGTCGTTGGAGAAATGAGAGGAGCAGAAGCTAATGCAGCACAGGAAGCAGCAAGAACAGGTATTGCGGTACTAACAACGATTCATGCTAATTCCTGTGAAGCTACTTACCGTAGAATGGTCTCCTTATGTAAACGTGCTGTTGACATGTCCGATGAGACTTTGATGGGTTATGTAACAGAAGCCTATCCGATTATCGTGTTTTGTAAGCAGCTTGAAAATAAGCAGAGAAGAATGATGGAAATTATGGAGTGTGAGATTCTACCAGATGGAACAAGAAATTATCGTACGCTGTTCCAATATGTCATTACTGAAAATCGTATGGATGAGAAAGGTGAATTTATCATAGAGGGATATCATGAGCAGAAGTCCTGTATTTCCGAAAGCCTTTCCAAACGGTTATTAGAAAATGGGATGCCTGTTGAAATGATAAATAGCATGAAACGAAGGGAGGAAGAATCAGAATGAATCTGATCTTATTGATTGCCTGTATGGGCATGATTACAGGATGCTTAGTTCTTTTATCCTTGCCACCGATGGAATTTACGAATCATATTTTTCAAAGTCTTATTAGTAAGCCACATAGCATACGAGACGAGATTAATGAAGCTACTGGGCGAAAGAAGATGTCATTTTTCAAAAGGGAAGTGACAGAGATTGAATCCATATTAAAGATTACCGGCAGAGAACATCTATTTCCATTGCTTTGCGCATGGTCACTCATCCTATTTGCAATCGGAGCATCTGTTGCTATACTACTAGAAAATTTCTTTCTGGTACCGGTACTTGCCGGAGGATTTCTGTTTCTGCCTTTTTGGTATGTAAGACTGACGCAGGCGCATTATAAAAAGGATATCGCTGCTGAACTTGAAACAGCGCTGTCCATTATTACAACGGCATACCTTCGAAATGATGATATCCTGACAGCTGTGGAGACTTATTGGAGATTGCTAGAATTGGTTCAGGGCGGCTCCAGAGCAGAATTTGAATTTCAGAAAAATCAATATAGTACCTATCAGGATCGTACGCACTTTACACCAATCTGGATGCCGGATGGTAGTTATATCGTAAATACGTGGGTGATAGATGCATGGACACCGGTTGGGATGATGTCGCAGAATCTAACGAACTCGATTACAATTAAGGGAAGCTTGTGGGATGATTGGCATATTGCACCACAGGCTGAGTAAAAAACCAATAATTCTATCAAAAATACCCCCAAACTACCCTTTTACGGAGTGGCTTTTTCGATTTGGGTATGGTAAACTTTTCATAAACTGAAAAGGTATGCCATAAAAATGTATGAAATATCTTGCATTACCTGTAAAGAAACCACGTAGATGACAGAAGAAGCAGTGGTCACCATTTTAAAATGAGGATAAAGATGAAAGAGAAAAATGAAAAGACTTTAGAATCCGGATTGCAGACGGAAGAGGAGTTCTACATACGCCCAAGAATAGCAAATAAAAAGATGAAGTCAGCCCAGTCGTTGTCCCAGACGGTATATCTGTATGGGATATCCGGCTGTGGAAAAACAGCCTTTATTCGTGACTTTTTAGGGAAAAGGCAGTATCACTATTATTCAGCGGAGCAGTTGAATGAGGCGGAACTTGAGTTTGCACCGAGTGAAAAACAGTTAATCGTGGTGATTGATGATCTACAACAGCTGAGGACGGATGAACTGCGAGATATATTAATTAAAAAGATTGAAATGCTGGCAAGGCGGCAGGATGTCTGGCTTATCCTGTCAGGAAGAAGCAGGATGCCATCCTGGCTACTTTCGGTTTATTATCGGAGAGTATTTACGGTCATAGAGGAAGAAGATTTTGTGCTTTCTGAAACAGAGATGACAAATTATCTGAATTTGTGGGGATTGACACTCACGGAAGAAGATTTTAGTAGAGTCGCAGGGCTTACAAAGGGGATAGGGATTATTATAAGACTTCTTGCAATGGAACTTTCCTCAGGCAGACCTTTTGATACGAATTATATCGAACGAATGAGAAATGATTTCTGGGATTATCTAGACTGTCATGTATATGACCAGTGGGATATGGAAATCCAGGAATTCTTTATGCAGGTGTGTATCGTGGAGGAATTTGATCAGCATCTGGCAGAAATGATTACTGGTAGAAGCGACGTAGAGAGAATGATCGGCATAGCGGAACAATTGGGCAATTTTATGATGTTTAAAGAAGCTGTCGGTGGTAAGCGAATCTACGAAATCAGGCTTGCTATGCGACATTCCATGAGGCGAAGGCTTCTTAGAACCTACCAGAAGGAGAGAAGGGAACGCCTTTATTATAATGCAGGTCTTTACTACGAACTGGAAGGTGATACCCCGAATGCTCTGAGGATGTATGAAGCGTGCCACGACACGGAGAGAATTGCAGGACTTTTAATTGCCAATGCAAGAAAAAATCCGGCAAGTGGTCATTATTATGAACTTCGGGAATATTACCTCTCTTTGCCGGAAGAAAAAATCAGGGAAAGCATGGAACTGATGGCAGGTATGAGTATGCTTCAATCCATGCTATTAAATATAGAAGAAAGTGAACGCTGGTATGAGGAATTAAAGCAGATGGAGGGAACTTTAAGTGGAAGTGCCAAAAAAGCTGCAAAAGGTCAACTTGTCTATCTGGATATTGGGTTGCCACACCGTGGAAGCAGTGCGTTAGTGGATATTTTGAAAAATGCTGGAACCCTGTTGATGAACCGTAACATCAGTCTGCCAGAATTCTCAGTTACTAGCAATCTGCCTTCTCAGATGAATGGAGGAAAGGATTTCTGCGAGTGGAGCAGACGGGATAAGGAACTGGCAAAAAGTATAGGAAAAATCATAGAATTTACTCTTGGAAAGTATGGAAAGGGCTTGGTAAACCTAGCTCTTGCGGAAAGCTATCTGGAAAAGGGGGAAGACAGCTATGAAATAGCCAACCTGACCAACAAAGGCATGATGCAGGCACAGGCCGGTGGCAAGACCACGCAGTGCTTTGTGGCGGCAGGCATACTTGCCTGGCTTCATATTATAAATGATCATGCAGAGGATGCCAGAGAGATATTGATGAATTTTTGGAAGAAGGCAGAAAAGGAAGGCTCCGCAAAGCTGTTATCCAATCTGGAAGCATTGCAGATACGGATTAGTCTCTATCAGGGAAAAACGGCGGAGGCAATAGAGTGGATGGAGCTGGCACCGGAGGAAGAGCTTGAATTTGCTACGATGGAGCGTTTTCGGTATTTGACCAAGGTACGCGTATATCTATTAATGGGAAGGTATGAGAAGGCGGTCAATCTGCTACAGCGTATTCTATATTATGCGGATGTCATGCATCGTACCTACATCACTATGGAAGCGAGACTGCTTCTTGCCATTACCCAGTACCGAATGGGGGATGGTAAATGGGAGGAGAACTTACAGAAGGCACTGACCCAGGCAGAGAGCTATCATTTCGTCCGGCTGATATCCAGAGAAGGAGCAGCTGTGAATAGGATGCTAAAAGAAACCACCTGGAAATGCAAGAATCCAAGTTATCTTAAGGCGGTACTGACAGAGACAGAGAAGATAGCACTTGCCTATCCCGGATATCTAAAGCAGGTCACAGAAGAGGCTAGCTTTAGTGAAAATGCCTTAAAGATCCTAAAGCTACAGGCAGAAGGACTTTCTACCACAGAGATTGCAGGAGAGCTGGGACTAAAAGTTGAAAATGTGAAATACCATAACAAGCAGAATTTCAAAAAGCTGGGAGTGAACAGTAAAACAGCCGCTGTTACGGAAGCAAGAAAGAGGAAGCTGATCTGATAAGATAGGATAGGATAAGTCATAAGCTGATTTTATATAGATTAACAGATAGGATGTACAAAGAATAAAGGAATGAAACACAGAGTAAATGGAGGAATGAATGAAAATGGAACGTAGAACTAAGAAAAACTCGATTGCAGTTACCAAAAGAGACAGAAAACGGGTGCTGGCAATTGTACTGGCAATCTTGATGGTTGTTTCTGCGATGGACTTTAGCGGAATGCAATATGTCAGTGCAGCGGACGAGGATACAACGAATGTAATTACAGCATTAGCAGGGCTGCCTGGAGAAATTGCGAATCAGCAGCTAGCAGTAGGTTCATTAGAAACAGCTATTAACCTGCCGAACTCATTAAGCGTGACGAACGAAGAATATGATTTGGCTGCAATACAAACAGTCACCGGGGGTGCGATCACGGTCAGCGGTTCTGCGATCAGTATGAATGAAACCTATAGCCTGACGGGTATCACATGGGAAATTGACGCGAGTCAAAGTAGTTCGGCTACCTTTGATTCCACTGTGGCCAATACCTATTATACCTATGTGCCTGCACTGCCTCTAGAAGACGAAGGTAAAGCGATTAAGCTTGTATACGGTGTAAGTCTGCCGCAGATCAGAGTGCAAATAGTTGGTACAGATGAAGCAAGCGTGATCGATTCGGCGGGTGCGGTGACTAATTATGCCACCATAGAGGAAGCCATCACCGCAGCAATGGGCATGAGCGGCAGTACGGTGACACTGCTTAAGAATGTGGCGACCGAAAACAGAATTGAAATCAGCACCGGTAATTTCTCAATTGACTTAAATGGCAACACCTGGACCGGACCTGCAACCTGGGAAGTGGATGGGCATACAAACTATGCGATAGAAATCGAAGGAGCTCCGACCTTAGTTATGAAAGATACGGTCGGAGGCGGTGTATTTACCAGTACAAACGAAACTAAAAATGTAATATTAAGTTTTTCATCAATGGCTAATATAAGTATCGAAGGTGGCACCTATAGCGGGATTAGCAATGCAAAAAGTGTTGACAATTTACTGGCAGACGGCTACGTCTATAGAAACAGCGAGAACGGCGAATTAATAACCGACCTGAGCAGTAATAAGATATTAAATGTTACCGTAACGCCTGCACCTGTCAAAATTACTGCCCAACCGGAAAATTTCAATGCCGATGAGGCAACGGTTTCATTAAGCTTAACGGCGGAAAGCGTACCTGCTGATTCTGGAAAAGAAATCTCGTATCAGTGGTACAAAGAAGACGGCACTGCGATTGAGGGTGCAACGGCAAATGTTTATACGCTGCCGGAAGATCCGTCAGCACGCCTCGATTCGTATTATTGTGCTGCTAGCTGTGACGGCTATACTGTCAATTCACGTATCGTTTCTTCTTTTTTTTATGAAGCCAGCATAACCGCCGCCGACGACACAGTAACCAACTATGATACCATTGAGCAAGCCATCACAGCTGCAATGGGCATGGGTGGCTGTACGGTTAAATTGCTGAAGGATGTGGCAACCGATGATTTGCTCAATATTACTGACGGTACATTCACGCTTGATTTAAATGGCAAGGCCTGGACGAATACTTCTGTGGGGGTGGGGTCAGGAGTATTACAGTTAGTGAAGTTCGAGGGAAGTAGTAGCAATACAACTTCTCTCACTATAATAGACAGTGCTGGTGGCGGCAGCATTACAACAACAGCTTCAGGAGGATATTCTATATTCGGATACACCAATTATTCGCTGTCACTGGAGGGAGGCAGTTACACTGGCATTTGGGTATTTAGTAACCAAGTAGGAAACGTGCTTGCAGACGGATATGTCTATAAAAACAAGGAGAGCGGCGAATTGGTAACCGACATGAGCAGTGAAGAGATTTCTAATGTCACTGTAATGCCTAAACCCGTAACAATCACCGCCCAGCCGGGGGATGCTGTTGCCGCTCCCGGATACACCGAGGCACCAACATTTGCAGTCATGGCCGAAACCGTGCCTGCCGATTCAGGGGAAACAATCACCTATCAGTGGTATAAGGACAGCGTAGCCATTGACAGTGCAACAAATGCAAGCTATACGGTTGAACCTAATCTTGGTGAGGGTACTTATACTTACCACTGTACTGTGACTTGCGATGGTTATAGTGTGAATACTGAAAATGCGACATTGTTAGTGACCAGTGCTACAGGAAATTATTCGGTGACCGCGTCAAGTGGCAACACAGTGAGTTACCCGACTTTGGAAACAGCCATCACTGCAGCAAAAAGTAAGCCAAACAGCACCGTGAAACTGCTTGCTGACGCAACCACGGCTGAACAAGTAGAAGTCAGCTCCGGTACGTTTACCATTGATTTAAACGGAAAAATATGGACGAGTACTACCAGTGTTAACGCATTAAGCCTCAAAAATGGATGCCATGTAACACTGATGGACAGTGACACCGGCGGCAAGCTGACCACAAGCACCGCTCAACAGACAATTAATGTACAAGATGCCGATTTAACCATCAAAAGCGGCATCTATGAAAATGAGAATAGTAACTATATGAGCTATGTGCTGGGTGCTTATTCCTCGGGAACGGTTACCATCGAGGGCGGTACAATACAGACTAGCAAAAGCCTCATGTATCTTGCCTATTTGCAAAGCGTGGATGTGGTGATTTCTGGCGGCATCTTCAGCGGCGGCAATACTACTTTTCACAATTGTGACAGCGTTGCCCTTTCCGGTGGGGAATATAAAAGTATTGGTACTGCTAACATGAGTATAGTCAACAGCCTTCTGGCAAGCGGCTATGGGTATAAGAATCAGTCTGACAATTCATGGGTAAACAATCTGGGAAGAGACGGCTATTTATATAATGACTTGGCAAACTATTATCTGTCCAAGCCTGTTACCATCCAGCCTGTCCCAGCCAAAATTAAAACACCGCCGCAAAATGCCGCAAGCGCGACCTACGGCTACACCGAAGCACCAACCATGAGCGTTGAGGCAGAAAAAACTACCGCCGCACCAGCGGGCAGTACGATTTCCTACCAATGGTATCGCGTAAAGAGCAGCAGCGAAACCAGTGATACCGCAGTCGGAACCGATGCTACGCTGAACATCCCCACCGGTCTTGATGCAGGTACCCACAGCTTTTACTGCGCAGTCACCTGCGACGGCTATATTGTGAACAGTGAAAGTGCGACTTTTACTGTGGAGCCGAAAGACATTTCCGATGTAGAATCGACGTTGATTATTCCAGACGGTGGATATACCTATGACGGAACGGAGAAAAAGCCACCCGTTGCTCTTGCACTAGACGGACACGCTTTAGATTTGGGCACGGACTATATTCTTGATTATATGGATAATACCGATGCCGGTACTGCCAGCGTTACCATCACTGGGCAAGGCAATTTTATCGGAACAAAAAGCGAAGAGTTCACCATTGCCAAAGCAGACCAAAGCATAAGTATTACAGAAGTTAGTGGGAAAAAATATAATGATGCTGATTTCACACTGGAAACAACAGGCGGCAGCGGCACAGGTGCAGTGACTTTTTCTGTGCCGGAGGACAACGGTGTGCTTTCCATTTCCAAAAAAGAAGATGGTAGATTTGACGCTGCTATTATCGGTGCAGGAGAAGTGACCATAACAGCCACCAAGGCGGCGGATACAAATTATAATGAGGCCACTGCTACACAGTCAATCACGATTGAGCGAGCGGATACATCCATTGCATTCCAGTCGTCCTATACGGGGCACTATTTCTACACCGGTAGCTCCATTCCCAATCCGGAGGAAGTGGATTTGAGCATCACGGGCGCATCCTATAGCGATGTGGATTTTGTCTGGTACGACAGTAACAGCAACCAACTGGACAGTCCGCCTACAGCTATGGGCAGCTATATCCTTGCGGTAACTATTCCAGAGACAGCGAATACGAAACAAAGCTCTAATACGAAATCTGTAACAATCAGTTCCTACGATGGCACCGTAACGTTTGCCTATAATGGTAGCACCACAAATGCGGCTTGGTACAGTGCAGACGTGACCATTACAGCGGACGGTTACACCGTCAGTGACAGTGTGAATGGAACCTATGCGGACACCTATCTGTTAAGCGGAGAGGGCGAAGTCAGCAAGACGCTCTATTTCAAGCAAAATGGCACTGGTTACATTACAGACGGAAAAGCCATCACTGTAAATATCGATAAAACCGCCCCGGCATTTTCTGCCGATACGGACGGAATTACCATCAGCGATAACAACTGGAAGGGATTCTTGAATAATATCACCTTCGGGCATTTCTTTAAGGAAAATAAAAATGTCAGCATTTCGGCAACAGACAGCGGTTCAGGCGGGAATAAGTATTATTACTATATTGATACCGGCAGTACGACAGCCAAAACCGCCGAGGAACTGAAGAGCATTTCCTTTACAGAAGGTAGTAGCTTCTCCATTACTGACGAGAACAAATACATCATCTATGCCTATGCGGTAGATCAGGCAGGCAACAAAAGTGCCTATATCTGCACCGACGGAATCGTCATTGACAAGACGGCACCTACCGTTACGTTGACGGCACCTGCTGGTTCTGATCTTGGAGACGTATCCGCAACAGCAAAAGCACAGATGAACGAAACAGGAATTATTACCTATGTAATCGAGACCACCGAACAAAGCGGTATGACTGCGCAAAATATTTTAGATGCCGCAGATAAGAAAACGGTAAGCGTGATAGATGGTCAGGCGGACACAAATCTTGATGTTGCACTTTCAGGTCTGATAGCGAATACCACTTATTATATGTATGCTGTGGGCACAGACAGTGCACAAAACAACGGAAGTGTGGTTAGCACAAGCTTTACTACCACTACAACAAAGCCGATTTTCGCCGATAACCCTAGCATTACAGGAACCTATGGACAGCAAGTGAAGGACATGACAGTATCTCAGGTGGCAAGCACCAATGGTGTAGCCGGAAGCTGGAGCGTTTCCAGTACAGATATCCCGTCTGTAGGGACATCGGCAACCTATGATGTAGTCTTTACACCTGATAATGCAGCGCAATATGCCACGGTGACGGTACAGGTAACCCCGACCGTTAATCCTAAGAGCCTAACGGCGGCAGGAGTGATAATTGGAGAGGTAACAGGAACTTACACTTATAACAAAACAGAAATAGTACCAACTGTTACAGTAACCGATAGTGAGGCAACCATTACCGCATCGGATTATGAATACAGCTACAGTAACAACGTAAGTGTCGGAACAGCAACAGTAACGGTTACCGCAAAAGGCAATTATACTGGAACCGTAAGCCGTACCTTCACGATTGAAAAAGCAGCAGCTCCGAGTATTACTTGGCCGAATGCAAGCAGTATTATCTACGGGCAGAAGCTGTCTGCAAGCGCCCTAAGCGTGAGCAGTACCGAGTATGGTACCTTTGCGTGGACGGATGGTAGTACAGTTCCGACTGTGACAAACGGCGGCTATGAGGTTACCTTTACACCGAATGCAGGTACAGTGGCAAACTATGAAGCCATCACAAACACAACCAAGATGGTTGCCATTACAGTTAGCAAGGCAACGCCTGCTGTGACAGTAAGCGCAGACATCTCCGATGATGCAGGAAGCCGTAAGGCGACACTGACCGCAACCGTGACCGGTACAGGCGATGGTGAAACTCCTACCGGCACCGTGAAATTTGTCAACAGCACAAGCGGCAGTGATGTGGATATTGCAGGCGCAACCGCTGTCACAATCACAGGCGGCAAGGCAACTTACACATGGACAGGGCTTGCTAAGCAGATTTACAAGGTCAAGGCAGTTTACAACGATAGTGCTAACTATAACACCGCTACCAGTACAGAGCTTAGCTTTGACACCAATAAGCAGAATCAAGCAGCACTTAACATAGGAAGTATCGGTACAAAGACCTATGGCGATGGAACATTTACCCTTTCTGCAACAGGCGGAAGCGGTGACGGAGCTGTGACGTTTGAAAGTTCTGACCCGACTATCGTCAGCATTTCCGGTACCACAGCAACGATTCACAAGGCTGGTAGCGTAACCATTACCGTTACTAAGGCGGCAACAGATACCTACAATGAAGCATCAGCATCTGTGTCGTTGATCGTGGGCAAAAAAGAGTTGACGGTCAAGACAGATAACAAATTAAACATTGTCAAGGGTGGGGCAATGCCTGCACTTACCTATACCGTAACCGGACTGGTGGGCAGCGATACCTTTATCGACCCAATCCTGTCCACCACAGCAACGGACACAAATACCTTAGGTGAATATGACATCACCATCAGTGGCGGAACCCTTGCCAATGCCGACAACTATACAATTAACTATACCAGTGGTAAGCTCACCATTATCAATGAGCCTGCATCACCAGGAGGTTCATCGGGTGGAGGTTCGTCCACAGCTACACCGCAGCCTGAAGCAGGAATGCCGGCGATTAAAGATGCTAGTAACCAGGCAGGCTGGGAGGCTATTAAGGAACAGATCGGTCAGAGCAGGGAAGGTGATACGGTAACGATAGAAATGAATGGTTCTTTGGTAGTACCAGGGGAAGTCCTTGATGCCATCAGAGGAACAGAAACCACCCTTGTCTTTGATATGGGCGATGGCATTACATGGAGTATTAACGGCCAGAGTATCACAGAGGGCAGTCTGAAGGATGTTAATCTTGATGTATCACTTAATACGGATGCTATTCCGGCAGGAATCATTAGCCAGATGGCGGGAGAACAGGATACCACTACGCTCAGTCTTGCTTATGATGGTCCGTTTGGCTTTACATCAGTACTTACAATCAATCTGGATAAGATAAATGCAGGAAAGTATGGTAACCTTTTCTACTATAATCCGGAAACAAAGCAACTGTCACTGCAAGCAGTGGAAAAGATCGGAGAAAAGGGAACTGTAGAACTTCCGTTTACTCATGCTTCAGATTATGTAGTTATCATCAGTGAAGAACCTATGTTAGAAAAGGCACTGGATCAGATAGAAATTAGTGCTGTGAAGAGAACACTGTATGTTGGTGGAACCGAGAAGAAGAGTATGACCTTAAAGCTAGAATTGCCACAACTATTGAAAGAGGCAGTGGAACAAGACAGCTCTATATTAAAGATTACCTACCAGTCCAGTAATCCTAAGATTGCAACGGTCAATGCTTCTGGAAAAATCACGGCCAAGAAGGCAGGAAAAACAACCATAACAACACAGGTTACAATCAATGGAGTACAGAGAAAGTTTAAGACAACAATTACAGTCAAGAAAGCATATATTAAATTGATCAAGAGCACCAATACCTTAAAAACTGGAAGTACCTTCACCTATAAGGCAATCGGATACGGAGTTAAGACAGAGGATATCATGTTTTATACCTCCAAGAAATCCATTGTAGTGATTAATAAGACAACTGGCAAGGCGAAAGCAAGAACCAAAGGAACGGATTATATCATTGTTAAGGTTGGAAAGGTCATAGCAAAGATAAAAGTGAAAGTTTCATGATCCGAATTTGCTTTATGACAGAACCGAAACCTTTATAGCGTATTAATCCCATTACAAAACTGTATTGGAGCTAAAAATACTTAACTAGAAAAAAAGAAGCTGTTGCAAAAAAAGGTGCAAACATCCGTGTTAGCAAGTACCTGAGTTTGCAACAGTTTTTTTATTTTCAATCAATCCACAATCAATGTGTGATACGTTCGCATATATAGATAAATAATCATTTTAACAAAGGCTTAAGCCAGTTTTTTTCTAAATTAAAAAAAACCATCAAAAGCACCCCCAAACTACCCTTTTGCGGAGTTGATTTTGATGGTAATGTATGCTAAATTGTTGTAAGAAAAAGATTTACCTTATTATGGTAATCGAAGGGAGAAAACAGATGGGGCAGGGTGGATATTTATCTATTACGAACAGTACACCGTATTGTTGGAAAAAAACATATGATTACAGCTAACAAATGGATGCATGGAATTTTCCAGATGTAATTGAGAAAGGGATAAACTATAAGCTGTACATAGAATGGGACGAAAGCATTTTTCATCAAAGCCGTGATGACCAGGGCATAGCTGAGTATACCATAGAGGATGGTAGCGGTAGCAAATTAAAAATCAATGCGAACAATAGAAACGAATTTTGTATTTCCATTAATTCATCCGGATTAAAGCGAAAAAAGGAAAGTAGGAAGCGAGAAGATTGTGTGTTGGGGTGGATGCATGATGGAATCATGAATTATGTTGTAGTAGGAGATAAGGATGGATACATGGTAACAGGGGATGACTTTTCCAGTTGGATGGAGGATACATTAGATCTGATTGGAAAAAGGAGGCTCTTTGATATATGTATGCCAGGTTCTCACGATTCCGGTATGAGCGTATGCCAGAATGCTACGCTAGGGGCATCTGCACATAATACAGTAACGCAGACCTGTGATATTACAGGACAACTTGAGCTTGGAGCAAGATATTTTGATCTACGGCCTACAATAAGTGGAGGGGGATTTTATACTGGACATTATGGACACGTAAGTAAGGTTGGAGTTGAAGTGGATGTGGGAGGAAACGGTCAAAAGCTGGATGAAATCGTAGAGCAAATAAATGTTTTTACAAGGTCACACAGGGAACTTATTATATTAAATATTTCCCATAGTTTGAATACAGATGTTGGTCAGGGAGTTTATAGGAGCTTTTCTGATGAAGAATGGAAAAAATGTCTTGGCGTTTTGGAAAAACTGAATTATCGGTACGAAAAAAAACATTCGGGAGACCTTTCATTGAAACATTTGGAAGATTATCTGGATGCAGAAATAAAAGTACTTGTAATAGTGGAAGATCTTTCGTCTATTCCTAGCAGATTTGTTGGTAAAGGATTCTTCCCATACTCACAATATAATGTTTATAATAGTTATTCAATAACAAATAAATTAGCTGAAATGATGAGTGATCAGTTAGAAAAGATGCGGATTAATAGTAAACAAAAATTGTTTTTGCTTTCATGGACGCTAACACAGGAGGACTATCAGGCTGCGTATTGTGGCGATTCCATATTAAAACTAGCGGAGAAAGCAAATGAAAATCTGGACTGTAATCTGTATCCTAAGGTTTTAAGTTATAATTACCCTAACATTATCTATACAGACAAGATAGAAAACTGCCAAACGGCGGTGTTAAGCTGTGCGATTAATTGGGGATTATTTCATTAAGGAGGAAGAAACGTGAAATCAGAAGTACATTATTGGAAAGATGATACTGGAGGAAAGAGCCGCATTGAAGGGTTGGTTTTTGCCGCGGATAAGAATTGGAAAAATGGAAAGATAACTGTTACCGGGAAGTTGAATTATCAAAAGGTAGATCTTGAGATATATATTGAAAATGAGCTAGTGTTGGAAAAGACATGTAAACTGGATAAAAATGAAACGGAAATCATAGAATTTCAGGTAAATGGAAGAAAATCAGTAAATATAACAGGTACATTAAAAAATTCAGGCGTGCTTGGAGCGGGAGCTAACATTATTGCAGAGATTTGGTATGAAGGTGAAGCCTATCAGAGTAAAAGTGTGAGATGGTCAGATGATACTGCGGGCTTAAGTGTAATTGAAAACCTTTGTCTGGAAGGGACAAAAGAATGGACAAAATGCGACATCCGATTGCAGGGAAAGAAGGACAGGGCAACGCAGTGTTATGTAACATTGATTGCTGGCGGAGCATTGAAGAAACCGCTTTATGAAAGAAAAGTATTAAATGGAACAGAAGAAATTGTTCTTACCTATGAGATTAACAATAAAGTGCCATTAGTAGTAGCGGGATACATAAGCAACATGGATATCATTGGGGCGGGAGCAGAAATTATACTAACTGGATACTATGAGGAGGAATACAATGAATAGAGATGCAACAGAAAAAACCAGAAACCAGTTTACTTGCTTTTGTAGTCTTACCTTTTTAGTTAGTGATGAAGGTTCCCTGCCAGAGGATTACAAAAATTCAGATGATTATACAGGAGCAGGCCTGGAGGGAGAATTATATGGTTTTAGCACAGGTCTGTTTTCATTAGATTATCACAAGGCAGTTGTCGGAACCACAAAGGATGAAATCGTTGTGGCAATCAAAGGTACAGATGGATTTATGGATAGTATGAATGACGGATATGTAAACCCGGTAGATTTTGAAGGTATGGGGAAAGTGCATATGGGGTTTGCAAGTGCAACAGCACTTCTTTTAAAAAATGGTTTGGAGAAGAAGGTTGATGAATTGATAAGGAGCAATCCGCAACAGGGCTTGTGTTTTACTGGTCATAGCAAGGGTGGTGCAGTGGCTTTTTTACTGGCAGCACATTACAGTAATAAGAATTACAGTAATAATATTCGTGTAATTACCTTTGAGGCACCAAGAGTTGGGAATTCCACGTTTGCATACAATTATGAAGAACTTGGTATGGAAACTTTGCGGTATGAGGATTTTCTGGATGTGGTTCCCCACCTGCCTTTTACATCACAGGAGCATCAGCTACTTGATAGGATGGGTCCTGTCAACAATTTCTTAGAGAATTTCATGGATATCATAACTTGCGATTATGTACCTGTAGGAAGAAGAATTGGTTTCTATGTAGGGCATGATGAATATAATGGACGTTACCCTCATAATGAGGGGAATACTGACGGTGAGAGCTTGAATTCTATGTGTGCAGTAGAATTTCTGATGAGGAACCATTTTAGCATTTCTTTAATGAACAATGAGATTCATAACAAGGATTACAAAGAAAGCATAGTAGAATATACAGATTTCGACTATTTGCAGTAGAGTTCCAAAATGAGATAGTGAATAGGTGAATCAATAAAGAATGTTGGGACTATAAGGTAACATGGAGGGTTATATGGAAAAGAATAAAAAAGTAGAGAGGAATGGAATAACTATGAACAAAAAGAAAATGAAACGACTACTGGCAGTGGTATTGTCAATGCTGATGATGGTCTCTGTAATAGATTATAGCGGCCTTCAAAATGTTAACGCACAGACCTTGAATGGAACGAAAACCATTACAGCCTTTGCCAAGTTGACAGAGGATATTGCCAATCAGCAACTTGCAGTGGGGGTAGAAGAATCAGAGATTAAGCTACCTGATACTTTGAATGTGACAATTCAAGATCCAATGGTAGAAGCACCGAAAACTGCTACAGGATCTGCAATTGGTCTAGGCTCAGACCAGGCAGCTTCTAAACAGGTGGATATGGAACAAATTATCTCACAAGAGCAGACGATTACCGGTATCACCTGGAAAATTAATGTAGAGAACAGTGGTTCTACTGCTTTTGATTCCACTAACGCAGGCGCAGTATTTATCTATGAGCCAATTCTGCCGGAGGGCTATACCCTTGCGGACGGAGTGAGCCTGCCACAGATTCAGGTGCTGATGGAAGACGGTGGAAAGTGGGCATTCAGCCAAAGTCAGACCATAGATGGTATCGAAATTACTGTTAAAGCAGATAAGGACATGTTCCCGGAGGGAGCTGTTCTTCATGCCGAAAAGGTGACCAATGCGGAGGATAAAGAGAAAATCCAAAACGCTGTCAGTGAAGAAGTGAAATCAAAGGAAACAGGCAAAACCGTAACCGAGCTGGTTTCCTTTGACATCACCATCACCGATGCAGACGGCAAGGAGCTTCAACCCGATACCAGCAAGGGGGAAGTAAAGGTTTCCTTTGCAAAGCTTTCTATGACAGAAAATGAAATGATTAAGGGAAATCATAATATTCAGGTATTTCATATGAATGATACCTTAAGTAATGCAGAGAAAATTGAGAGTATTGTGGATAATAAGGGTGTAGTAGAAGCAGTGGCAGAGCATTTTTCGGTATATGCCATTACGGAGACTACAGATACACCGGATACCGATATGATGACTACACTTTATATAAATAAAGGAAACATCACCATCGGAGATGGAACAGTCAGTGGCTTTGATGCGTCTGGAACAGAAGTTACAACTGCCAACAGTAATGGATATATTATTACTCGAGCGGAAACGTATTCAAGTGTAAGTAGATTTACTATTAGCGTCAGTGGCGGTACACATAACATTATTTTAAAAGACGTTGAATTATATCTGGATCCTGATATTTCAAACAGTCCATTTTCAATTGCTAGCGGAGCTAAGGTGAATCTGGTGCTGGAAGGGACAAATTATTTGAAAAGCAGATATGATAGTACACCGGCAGGGCTGCATGTACCGGAGGGAGCAGAACTGGTCATTGCCAAGGGGAGTACAGGTTCCATTACCGCATTAGGAGGACTGGGGGCAGGTATAGGTGGCAATGATGGGGAAGCTGGCGGTACCATTACCATCAATGGAGGAACATTAACTTATGTCAGTGGCGGTACGAGTGGAGCCGGAATTGGTGGAGGCAGAGGTGGAGCTGGCGGAAGTATCACCATCAATGGGGGAACCCTAACGGACGTCAGGAGTAGTTATGGAGCTGGAGTTGGCGGAGGAAAAGGTGGAGCCGGAGGAAACATTATTATCAATGGAGGAACCATAAATACCCAAAGTACCGATGGAGCCGGGATCGGAGGCGGTGAAGATGGAGCCGGCGGAAGTATTAGCATCAATGGTGGAACAGTAAAAGCGACTGGAAGTAATGGAGCCGGAATTGGAGGCGGTTATCAAGGAGACGGTGGAACCATCACCATAAGTAACGGAGAGGTAACAGCAACGAGCAATTATGGAGCTGGGATTGGCGGAGGTGCATATGGTTGGTATCATACCGGAGGAACGATTACCATTAGCGGAGGAACGGTAACCGCTACCACTACGAACAGTGAATATGGCGTTGGAATCGGGAATGGTTTTCGTGGAGGCGATAATGGGGGTACCCTTTCTTCTGGCGGCAATTCCGTATATGTGATTGCAAACAGTGTGACGGCAGATACATCTAGCTTCAACGGAATAATAGAAAATGATGGAAACACGACTGTTTATGGACCCTATACCCTTGCAGGGGATATGACGATTGCCACAGGGAAGACAATGACAATATCAAGCGGAAGTACTCTGACGGTTCCAAGTGGAAAGATACTGACCGTGAATGGAACACTGATAAACAACGGTACTCTTTCCCTCGGTGCAGAGAGTTGCCTGACTGGCACGGACGGTATCTTGAGCGGTGAAGGTACATTCAAGTCGATGGGTGACCCAACCAGTGATATGATTGTTGTGCCAACCAACCTTATTTATAATGGCACTGATTTGGAGGAAACTGCCAAAAGTGCAATTTCAATTGATTCTACAAAAGTTGGTACGGGTATGATTTTCAATCACGAATTCCAGATAACTACCAATTCTGTCGAGGGATGGGTGCTTTCCATCAGCCCTGCTGAGGTCAAAGAGACTGGAACTTATACGGCTACATTCACCAAGGATAGTAAGACTATTAGCAAAGAATTTACCGTAACTCAATCCGCTACAACCTTTGACGGTGGTATCACAGTAGATAAGGCAGATAAGACATACACCTACGGCGATACGATCACCGTAACAGCAAAGCCAAAGGCAACAGGTTCATCACCTGTGAAAAAGAGTTTTCGTAGCTTTTCCGCGCCAACGGCAAATCAGATGGCATTGTTTGTGGGAGAAACCCAGATTTCTGACTCTGTGGATGGAGATAGCAATGGTGTTTATACCATGACCTACGACACAACAGACAAAGCCCTTGCCATTGGCAGCAATACCATCACTGCAAAATATGTGGAAAGTGCCAATATGGCAGATTATAGCGGTACAGTGATGGTAACCTTGAATCAAAAGCCCCTGACTGCGACAAGAAGCGGAGGATCGTATATATATGACGGAACAAATTCACCAATTCCGGGCTTTGATAAAAATAACGGGTTAACAGGTGTGGTCGGCAGTGATGATGTGAATGTCTTAGTTTCTGGAATTCTTCCTGATGCTAATGTGGGCGAAGGCAAAGTATTTACTGCAACCGGTGTAACTTTTCGCGGAACCGATGCAGGTTATTACAGCCTTGCGGTAGATGATGTTCATATGACAATAGACGTGACGCCAATAACAGTTACACCTATCCCTCAAAATAGCACCCGAAATGTGGTTGTTGGTGTGGGAACCTTCTCTGAGTCTACCTTTATTAGTGATATAACCAACGAAAATATAACAGGGACATATGAATACGATTATAATGGCAAAACTAACTATGCTGATGTTGTGTCTGAGCTTGCAAAGCTTTCAAAGGATGCAACAGCAGAAGTAACGTTTAGATTTACTACTAATGGCAACTACGAAGGCATCATAACAGGTACGCTGAGCATCTCGGTAGTTGGTCTTGAGTTTGCAGGAAAAGACAAGGCATTGACCTTGAAGACAAGCCCGATTTATGGAGACAAATGGAGTGAGATTGTAAGTCTTGATACGAGTAAGCTTTCTGCAAACGTGGGTGGAAATCCAGTCGCAGGTACGTATACTCTCATGATTGACGGTGTTCCATTTAATGGAGTGGATATTCCAAAGGGTGGAAGTTATAGCTATAATCTGACCTTTACCGCAACAGACAACAGCTTTACGAATGTAGAGGTGATGAGTGGTAATGTAGACGTTATCCAAAGAGAAGCTGTACTTTCCTGGGGGGATACCGAATTTACTTATAACGGTTCTGCACAAAAACCTATGGTAGCCATTACCAATAAAGTTGCAGGCGATGATGTGATTAGCAGTGTAGCAGATATGGAAGCACAGACCAATGTAGGCACAGGCTATACGGCAACAGCGGTTCTTAGTGGAAATAGTGCACCAAATTATAAACTGTCATCAGTATTTACAACCACATTTTTCATTACCACCGCAACAGCCACAGGCAGTGTAGCTGTTTCCAGCACAGATGCCAACAGCAACAAAAAATTGGACAGCGGTGACACGGTGACTGCAGATCTTTCCGCAGTGACCCCGGCGGGCGGCACAGCAAGTTATCAGTGGAAGAAAACCACAGACGGTACAACCGAAAGCATTGGTACAGACCAAGCTACCTATACACTAACTTCCAGTGATAGTAAAGGCAAGATTTTCTGTGAGGTGACATTTACAGGCAACACTACAGGCACGATTTCCTCAAACAAGCTCGATATTGCAAAGGAAATCTTAACAGGCAACATTGCCATTACTGGTGAAAATACAGTAGGAAGTGTAATGACGGTTTCTCTGCCAACTAATGCAGGAATCTCAGGCAGTGACTATGAAATTCAGTGGTATCGTGACAATGCGGCAATCATAGGAGCAAATGCCATAAGCTACACCATTGCAAAGGAAGATTTGGGAAAAACCTTGAAAGTTGTAATTACGGCAAAAGAAGCAAGCGAGGGCTTTACAGGAACACTGACCTCAAATGTGTTTACCGTTCCAGCAATGGCACCGGAAAAAGCAGTGGTTTCTGTTTCTTTGGGAAATAGATATATAGCGTTAAACTGGACAAAGCCATATGCAAACGGTTCTGACATTACAGGATATTCCCTCACCGTAAAGCAGGGCGAAGCACAAATTACAGGTTCTCCTTTTGCCATTGGTGCAGATGCAACTAGCTACAAGGTGGAAAACCTGACAAACGGAACAGAGTATACCTTTATTCTCAGCACGATTAACGGGGAAGGTAGCACCGTTTCCGATACAGTTATGGCTAAACCTAAAAAGCCATCTGATGGCGGATCCTCCGGCGGTGGAGTTTCTTCCGGTGGAAGCCCAACATCAACAGTTACCACAATGCCGGCGATTAAAGATGCTAGTAACCAGGCAGGCTGGGAGGCTATTAAGGAACAGATCGGTCAGAGCAGGGAAGGTGATACGGTAACGATAGAAATGAATGGTTCTTTGGTAGTACCAGGGGAAGTCCTTGATGCCATCAGAGGAACAGAAACCACCCTTGTCTTTGATATGGGCGATGGCATTACATGGAGTATTAACGGCCAGAGTATCACAGAGGGCAGTCTGAAGGATGTTAATCTTGATGTATCACTTAATACGGATGCTATTCCGGCAGGAATCATTAGCCAGATGGCGGGAGAACAGGATACCACTACGCTCAGTCTTGCTTATGATGGTCCGTTTGGCTTTACATCAGTACTTACAATCAATCTGGATAAGATAAATGCAGGAAAGTATGGTAACCTTTTCTACTATAATCCGGAAACAAAGCAACTGTCACTGCAAGCAGTGGAAAAGATCGGAGAAAAGGGAACTGTAGAACTTCCGTTTACTCATGCTTCAGATTATGTAGTTATCATCAGTGAAGAACCTATGTTAGAAAAGGCACTGGATCAGATAGAAATTAGTGCTGTGAAGAGAACACTGTATGTTGGTGGAACCGAGAAGAAGAGTATGACCTTAAAGCTAGAATTGCCACAACTATTGAAAGAGGCAGTGGAACAAGACAGCTCTATATTAAAGATTACCTACCAGTCCAGTAATCCTAAGATTGCAACGGTCAATGCTTCTGGAAAAATCACGGCCAAGAAGGCAGGAAAAACAACCATAACAACACAGGTTACAATCAATGGAGTACAGAGAAAGTTTAAGACAACAATTACAGTCAAGAAAGCATATATTAAATTGATCAAGAGCACCAATACCTTAAAAACTGGAAGTACCTTCACCTATAAGGCAATCGGATACGGAGTTAAGACAGAGGATATCATGTTTTATACCTCCAAGAAATCCATTGTAGTGATTAATAAGACAACTGGCAAGGCGAAAGCAAGAACCAAAGGAACGGATTATATCATTGTTAAGGTTGGAAAGGTCATAGCAAAGATAAAAGTGAAAGTTTCATGATTCGAGTTTGCTTTTATGACAGAACCAAAAGCTTTGTAGCGTATTAATCCCATTACAAAGCTATATCAGAGTTAAAAAATAAAAGAAGCTGTTGCAAAAAAAAGTTACAAACGTTCCATGTAAGTCAGTACCTGAGTTTGCAACAGCTTTTTTTAGTTTCACTCAATCCACAATCAATGTATTATACTTTCGCATATATAGATAAATCATTTCACAAATACTTTAGCCAGCTAACCACTGGCTATTTTTTGTACCGATTTTTGAAAGGAGAGATGGATCAATGACCAGATACAGACGACAGAAGGTAACACCATAGTGTTGTACCTTATCAATTAAATAATGAACTAATCACTAGGAGATACAAGCTTTTTGTATCTCCTCATTTTATTTTAGGAGGAAATTAATGATGAATTATGAGATTTTTAAAGAAGTAGTAGCTGAGAAATTTATGGATTATATGCCATCTCAGTACAAAGACATGAAGTTAGAGATACATCCGGTTGATAAGGTTAATATGACTTTGGATGGGATGAACCTTGTTGGAGAAGGTGATATTAAAGTGACACCAACCATCTATATTAATGATATGTATACACACTATCAGAAGAACGATGATCTTCAAGAGGTATTACAGACTGCAGCGAGCAGAATGGAACGTGCGATGAAGGAAGCACCAGAAGTTGTGCCTGCCATTGAGTTAGATGCCGCTAAGGAAAATATCGTATTTCAGCTTGTGAACACAGAGCAAAATAAAGAAATGCTACAGAATACACCCAATAGGTCTTTTCAGGATTTGTCCATTATCTATCGATGGGTAGTAAAAACAGATGTTGAGGGGATTCAGAGTACTGTTATTCGTAATTCACTAGCTGAGAGATTAGGTTTATCAGAAGAGCAGATGTTTAAACTTGCAGTGGATAATACAAGAAGATTATTTCCACCTTGTGTAAATAGTATGAATGATGTAATTCGTGAGATGTTTACGAAAGATGGAATGCCAGCAGAGGTTGCTGATATGATGATTGGTGAGATGCCTCCCGAACAGACTATGTGGGTAATTAGTAATGAACGGGGGATTAATGGTGCAATTTCTATGCTATATGAGGATAAACTTCATGGATTAGCAGAAAACTTAGGCACTGATCTTTATATTATGCCTTCCTCGCTTCATGAAGTGATAGCAGTTTCTGCTTCCATGGGAGATCCGAATGAACTTGCACAGATGGTAGCTGAAATTAATATGGATCAGGTTGCCTTAGATGAGAGGCTATCAAATCAAGTATATCACTATGATAAGGATTTACGAAAACTTTCACTTGCTACGGATACGCCAAACAAGAGACTAGATGGTATCGTTGCAGAACCAAAACTAATCTACAACAGGGAAGAGCAGTCTCGTTAGGAGACCAACTATGAAAAGTCAATAGTAAAAGAGAAATTTTCTTAAGCTTATTTATTATAATAAAGTGCATAACAAATAAAGCATCATAAAGGTGCTTTCTGAAAATTAAATATAGTTGATAGGTAAGGCTAAGCTAAATTGAATTCAACGTTAGAGCTCATCATCTTATGTATAACACGGACTAATTTATGAGCTACATGGCCAAGAGCATTGTAGTGACGACGACCTTGAGAGACTTTTAAATCATAATATTCCTTGAAAGTTTTATTTACCAAGGTGGTTTGCCATGCTGCATTTATTAGTGCATATCGAAGTAGTTTGGAACCTCGTTTGGACATTCGTGTTCTAGCGGCAGTGAAATTTCCTGATTGATATACCGATGGATCTAGCCCTGCATAGGCGAGCAGTTGGCATGGTTTATCAAAACGTGATATATCACCGATTTCTCCAATAATCATGGCACCGTTTATTGCTCCAACACCAGGGATAGTCTTAATAACAGAATCCATCTTATCCATGATTTCATGAATGGATTGATCTACTTCGGCAAGCTGTTCTGTGTACATTTCAATCTGTTTTATCGATTGCAAAATCTGCAAAGATAGGGTATCATTTTTAATACCGACAGATTGCGATGCAAGCTCTTTTAAATGTACAGCTTTAGACTGTTTAAAGTGTCCGCGAGAGGACTTTGATAAAAGGTTAGTTAACCTTGTGAGATGCATTTTCGCAATTCTGTCGGGATTTGGTTGCTCTTTTAATAGAGTATAACAAGCTTTTCCGTGAATACCAGATTTAAAGAAATACTGGAGTTCCGGGAATAACAAATCCACATAAGTCACAAGTTGAATTTTAACCTTTGTCCTAGCCTTCATAAGTTTTTGACGGAAGCGACATAGGTTTTTTAATTGCAAGGAATTGTAATCGCGTTCCGAATATAAATGATAGTGGTTTAAAGTTAAAGCTTTGATAATGAGATAAGTATCCACCGAGTCCGTCTTGGTTTTACGGATATTTGATTTCCTAAGAGAGGAAGTTTGAATAGGATTGATTATACAAACCTGAAATCCCCTTGTGAAAAGGAAGCTGGTAAGATTTTCTGCATAATGGGCAGTAGATTCCATACCAATATAAAGCTCTTCTTTAGAATAGGAATCTAAATGTTTCAGTAGTTTTTGAAATCCACTATGGTCATTTGAAAAGGCAAATGGTTTAACAAGGACTTCACCATCTGAATTAATAATGGCTGCATAGTGTGTTTGCTTGGCAATATCAATGCCAACGTAAATCATAAGATCAACTCCTTAGTAAATAATCACTGTGTTTGTCCACCGAGTTTTATCATCATAGACTTGCGTGACATAAAAGTTCTAACGATTAAATCGTATTGACTTATCCAACTATAAATGATTCAGATAAAACTGTGGCAATACACTCCTAAAAATAGTCAAAGCTATAGGATAAAATAAAAAGTCCACAGTGTTACTATTGATTATAACAAAGTTGAAAAGAAAGGAGAGTATTGATGTATTTGTTACTAAATACATCATACAAGATATAATAATGAAAGTTGTGAAGAAGATCAATGAGCCTGTTTGGGAGAGAGAGGAAGTTATTTTATTAGTTGAAAACTATTTCCGAACAAAATATCTTCCTTCATATAAAATTGATGAAGAAATATTAGGTTTAAGTAAATTCTTAAAATATAGATATGAAAAAATTAATGGGCAGACCGCGTCTGAAACGTTTCGTAATTTTGCTGGTGTGCGTATGCAAACAGCAAGAATACGTTGTCTTGATCCAGACACGGATTTACACGGGATGCAGGGAACGCGATTGCAAAAAGAGATAGTAGAAGAGTATTTAGTAAATAAAAATATAATAATTGAAGAAGCGAATGTTATATATAAAAAGTATTATAGCGATAAATACAGGATTTAATGTTATTTCGACTTCATTAGTGACAATGTAAAAATATTACTAAATAAATCAGATATTAGTTGTACTAGATGCTTTAAAATAGTATCTTCTTGACAATACATTTTACAATGGCACTCACTAGATTAGAAAGGTATAGAAAAATCGATGCTTAAATATGATCTTGTTAAGAGATATAAGCAATTAAAGAAAGTTTTTCTACGAAAGACATGGGTTATAATCAGAACTGCGTGATAGTACAGTAAGATATGGAGTAGATGATGGTTTTGTTGATATGTTTTTACAATAGATAAAAGTGCCAGTGCATTTTATCTATTCAGAACGAGAAGACTAAAGTTGGACTGGTTGGGCGTAAGATGAATGGCTTTCTGTTCGATGGTACTAGACTCTTGAAGAATATAATGACTCTACAGGAGAAACCATGTGAACCGTTTTAAGCACCAGATGAGAAAGATATGCATGCAATGTCATAATAAAATAACAGATAAATAAATGAAATCATAACTGTTTCACTTATAATCCTTTTTCAAACAGAGCAGTCGAGGATGGTGACATAATGACAAAGAAAAAGTTAGCTGTTATATTCCCGGGAATCGGTTATCACAAGGATAAGCCACTATTGTACTATGCTTCGAAGCTAGTGCAAAGCCTGGGATATGATGTTATAAATATTGAATATCACGACATTCCACAGATAAAAAAAGGTGATACTGTAATGATGAAAAAGGCCGCTGACATCCCTTTTGTTCAGGCTCAAGAGCAGTTGCAGAATGTATCATTTGCTGATTATGATGATGTACTCTTTATCGGAAAAAGCATCGGAACCGTGGTCATGGCGAGATATCTTTCAGAACATGAGATAAATGTTAAACAGATCTGGTACACACCGATTGAGGCTGCGTTTTCTTATAGCTCTCAAAATGTGGTAGCATTTATCGGTGATGAAGATCCCTGGTCAGATGTGGAGAAAATAAAGACAATGGCTCAGGCACAGGGGATTAAGCTTTATACTTATCCGCATTGTAGCCATTCATTGGAATGCGAAGTAGTTGATCGTAACATAGCAAACCTTCGGGAGGTAATGCATATCACAGAGTGCTTTATAACAGAAAAGGGCGACTTTAGGAAAGCGACTATCCAATGAAAGAAGAGAAGTTCAAGGGAAGTGTAGATATATGAGTTCAATTGAGATTAAGAAGATTGGAATTACAGAACTTCATACAGATGCTATTGTAAATGCAGCCAATGAGGGGCTTTGGGAAGGTGGAGGAGTGTGTGGTGCCATTTTCCGGGAAGCTGGTTCCTCAGAAATGACCAAGGCATGCAAAGCTATTGGCGGCTGTAAGACCGGAAATGCTGTGATGACTCCAGGTTTTAGACTTCCGGCAAAATATGTGATACATGCCGTTGGCCCGAGATGGTCGGGAGGCTATCATGATGAGGCTAAGCTCCTTTACAGTGCATATAAACAGACGTTGCTTCTGGCTAAGGAGAATAGACTTTCTTCAATTGGCTTTCCACTTATTTCTGCAGGCATCTTCGGATATCCTTTAGTCCAGGCATGGAGTATAGCTATTCAGGCATGCATCGATTTTATCCGTGATAATACGGATTATGAAATGAATATTGTATTTGCTGTACTTGATGATGAGATTCTGTCTTTAGGACAGAAGACGTTGGAGGATTTAAGCTGATGATATTCGATTTCTTATCCAAAAAAATTACATCCGTACCCGCATATGATTACAACCCGGAGAAAGAGAAACCCGTCATTCGCGCGTCTATCTGTAATGGCGAGCAGGTGGCAGGCTTCAAGGACAAGGTGACCGGGGAGTTTCATGAAGTTATGTTGATTCGAAACCAGCATGAGTTAACGGAATTTATGAAGGAATATAAGCTGAAGCACATAGATAAGGAATACTAGGGATAAGGAATTAAGATCATAGCATCGTGTAGGTTAACTTAATTATATGATAGAAGGCAGGCAACTCCGTTCTAAATTATAGGATGGACTTGCCTGTTTTTGATTTCGTGAACTCAAGGTGAAAGCCCAGAAAGGAAATAATTGAAATTTATGTCATATAATGTTATACTTTGATACTGAAGATGTTAAATCTTCTAAAAAAAAATGGTGAGGAGTAAGAACAATGAAGAAAAAAGTATTAAAGTATGTGGTAGGATTGGTATTAGCAATTGCTTGCTTAGCAGCTTCGCAAGCGAATGCTATTACAATCAATGCGGCAAATAGTGTGGATGATTTCTATTTGTCGGGAAGATTGACTGATGAGGATGGCTATGAAGAGTTATGTGTTGGAGAATATGTATACGCAGAAGCTGGCGTGTATTACAAGGACGGGTCTTTAGTAGACCCCTATTCGTACGAGTATATATCGGATTATGTGATGTCAGAAGCTCTTTTCGAAGTAATGGGAACTGGTGATTTGTATTACTATTCATCCTATGATACTCCCGGTGCATATGATGCAGTATGGTTTAGTGGCAGCATACCTCAGGAAGCATTTGGAAAGTACGTATACTATGTATTAGGTGCTTATGTGCAGGATGGAAGTGATACACAGACCGTTATTGGAGATATTCGTTCAAGAGATCCTATTACAAGCTTTGCTGGAACAGACAACCTGACATTTTGTGACAACGGAGATGGAAAGACGGTATCACTGTATTCAATCTGGAAATGTGATAAAGCAAATATTCCATCAAAAGTAACAATTGGTAATAAGGTCTATAAGGTAACAGGAGTAGCGAATAATGCTCTTGAGTATAAGAACATTACATCGTTAACGATTCCATCAACCGTAACATCAATAGGAAAAGAGGCTTTTGCTGATGCTAGTAAGCTTAAGACAATTACGATTAATTCAACTCTGAAGAAAGTAGGGGAGAATGCATTTTCCGGAATTAATAAAAAAGCTACTATAAAGATTAAAGCATCTAAAGAAAATTATGATAAGATTGTCAAGCTGATAAAGAAGGCAGGAGCTCCTAAGACGGTGACCTTTAAGAGAATAACAAAATAATTGATATATACTGCAGAACAGACAGGTCCATCTTAAATCATGGGATGGACCTGCCTGTTTTTTTGATGCAATTATTAAATGACATTAGAATACAATGGATACCTGAACTCTTGAGGAGTTAATGTTTAGGGTTATGGAACCTATGGATTTCGTGAGTTCGGTCAAAAATGTGGAATGATAAGTTGATGGAATGCATTTTCAGCTTACTCAATGGAGTACAGAATGGAATATAAGGTTCAATATTTACTGTATATTGCACCAAAAATGACAAATAAAGAAAAACATCAATTGCAAATGATAATATACTATTACAAAGTTGGTACACAAAAAGGTGGAAAACTTTGAAAACGGAGGGATTAATTAAGTATTCCAATAGAAAAATATTAGGGATTTTCATAGATGAAATACTTACTTTCCGTTGAACTCGTGTTTTCTACTAATCACGAGATTATATTATTTTAAATGGAAGGAGGAGAAGCATATGTTATTTAACGTAGAAAACGCTGCATTAGGCTGCTTTGAAGCTGGAATTCCGGTATTTGGATGCGTAGTTCTTGGTTGGTAGTAAAAGAAAAAATTAGATATTTGAATTGCAAATATGCAATATAGTCGTAAGTAATTCAAATATACATACTTAATAATAGGATAGTGTCATGATGTGATACTATCCTATTATTAAGAATAAAAAGAAGGAGTATGTAAATGCCTTTATTAGAAGTAAAAAACTTAAGTAAATCATATGCGAATGTAGATGCTTTAATAAAGATGGATATTTCTGTCAATGTTGGAGAGATTGTTGCTTTAATAGGCAAAAATGGAGCAGGGAAAACAACACTTTTAAATTGTATTGCGGGTAACATCTATCCAACGGGTGGGAACATCTTATATAAAGGAGAAACTTTGCTGCAAAAAGAATCCAAATTAAATGAATTTGGAATATTGATTGAACCAACATTTATACCATATATGAATGCGGCTGACAATTTAAGTATCTTATTAAAAGCCGCTGGAGTAAAAAGTGTAAAAAAGAATGTAGAAGATATACTGAAACTAGTAGGACTGGAAAATAAGAAAAAAGAAAAAACAAAGGCGTTCTCTTTTGGAATGTGCCAGAGGCTAGGTTTAGCACAAGCATTACTAAATGAACCTCAGTTTCTAATTCTTGACGAACCATTTGTAGGATTAGATCCAACAGGAAAAGCAATTTTGAAAAACATAATTTTACAGAAAGCTCGAGAAGAAAAAGTTGGAATACTTTTTTCAAGTCATGATTTAGAAGATGTGGAAGAGATTTGTGACCGTGTTGTTTTGATTGAGAATGGTAGGAAGAAATATGATGGAGTAATGGACTATGATAAAAAGTATATTTTGAAATGTGATAAAAATATCGACGAAGATACAAAACGAATCCTACTTAACTGTAATATAAAGGGAAAAGAGGTCATTGTTGATCATGCTAAGGAGTTGGGTATTATTTTTAAAAAGCTAGATGAAGTTGGAATTAATGTGATTGACTTGGAAATCAAGCAAAGATCCCTATATGATTTCTTTAAGCAGGAAGGCGGTGAGTAGTGTGAAAACGTCCACTTTACTAATTATAAAAATTGAAATCATAAAATTTTTAAAGAGAAAAGATATAATAGCTATACTTGGGATTGTGGCTATTGGCTTTATATATGCTTTGAGAATGGATGAAACCTATGTTGGTACGAAAAATCAAAGTGCAATATTCTGGGTGGTACTTCAACTATTAAATACAACAGCACTTTTTATCGGGCCTGTCATTATGTCATTTATTGGAACGCAAATGTTATCTAGTGAGATTGATAATAATAGCATTTTGCTATTTAACTCAAGATATCGAAATAGGGAGAAGATGTACTATGGGAAGAGTATTTCTCTTGTAATCATTAGTACATTAATATTTTTAATCAGTGTTGGAGTATTATTTATAATATATTTTTTTGTGATTCCTGATAGTAACACAATTTATGTGACTGGAAAAGTATTTGGTAATAATACACCGGATTTGGTTTGTACATTATTTATGATATATGTCTATACATTTTTTTTCTTTCCTCAATTGTCATTGTTTTTAGGAGTAAGATTTAAGCCAATGATTACGATTGTTTTGTCATTTTGTGTCACATTGTTTTGCAATAATGTAGCGACATTCTCGATAATAAAATATTTTAATCCAATGACATATGTAGTACGCTTAGCAGATAAGGTGTCTACAACTACCGATATTGTTAATGTGAATAATTCAGAGAGACTGTTTTATGTTATAGGACAATTAACACTATCCCTAGCGCTTTGTTTGATGTTTGATATCTTAGGAGCAAAAAGGTTTAAAGAAAAGGATTTATAATCGTATGATAAAAGTAAAAAATAGCCTTCAATTTATTGGAATCGTTATATTGGGGATGGTAGGGGTAATTATTTGTTCACTTATAATTACAAATGTTATGAATGTCTTTGGAATCGCAGCTTCAAGTATGGGAATGATTTTGCTGACTTGGAGTGCAATGTTGATTGGTTTTGGCATAATACCCACATTCCTATTGAGAAGAAAATATTCAATAACCAAATTAGAAGTGGGATTTGGTCCAATCAGTGTGCTTGAAATTATCATATGTTTATTTATTATTGGTATAACATTTTTGTATATTGTTATTGGCCGCAATATTACCAATGTAATACTTTTTACCATTGCAATATTTCAGAATATAGGAGTGGCAATTTTTGAAGAATATTTTTCAAAAGGAATACTATTCTTTATTGCCAAGAAAATTACAAGTAATAAAGTAATTATCGTACTAATATGTTCCTGTGTTTTTGCGTTTGTATTGCATAGCAGTGATAGTTTTATGACAAATTTGGAATATAGATTGCCTATGTCAGTGATTTTAGGAGTCTGTTACCTTAAAACAAATAATTTGTATCTACCAATAACACTTCATTTAGTAAATAACCTTTTGGCGACCTCGTTATTGAAGTAAAAAGGGATGTCATATGTAAAGAAATCTTGGGTTTACAGAGTGTGAGGAAGTAATGAATAACAAGGAAGTGACAAGTTTACATACAATATAATAAATTAAATATCTATAAATGTTCAACTTTGTGTTTTTCACAGCGTGATGTTATAATGCTGTAAAGACATAAAGGAGGGATTCAAATAACTATGAGAATTGCTATTTGTGATGATAGTAAAGAAAACCTGGCATTTATTGAAGAAGCGGTAGAGAAAATAAATGTTAGGG